>NZ_OZ038524.1:1865000-2179422 GCF_964036635.1 Tenacibaculum dicentrarchi | reverse complement strand
GAAGTTGCTAAAATTAAAGCAGAAGTTCCTGTTAGTAAATTAGTGGAAAGTCCTAACTTTAAAAATGCTCCTTTTTCATTAAAAAAGTCATTATTAACCGTAGGTTCAACAGGTATTATTGCAGAGTATAAACGTAAATCTCCATCAAAAGGAATTATTAACGATACATCATCAATATTAGAAGTAACAGAAGGTTATTTAGATGCGAATGTAGCAGCACAATCTATTTTAACTGATACGAATTTTTTTGGTGGAACTATGGCCGATTTGTTAGAGGCTAGAACTGTAAATCAGCAAATACCAATTTTAAGAAAAGATTTTATTGTTGATGGTTTTCAAATTGTTGAAGCAAAAGCAATAGGAGCAGACGTTATATTATTAATAGCTGCTTGTTTAACAAAACAAGAACTTAAAAATTACGGACAATTAGCTAACGATTTAGGTTTAGAAGTTTTATACGAAATACACACACAAGAGGATTTAGATAAAATTAGTGATTTAGATAATAAAATTATCGGAATTAATAATAGAAATTTAAAAACTTTTGAAGTTGATTTAGAACATTCTATCAACTTGGCAGGGCAAATTCCTGATACCGCAATTAAGGTTTCAGAAAGTGGAATTTCAGACCCAAGAATTATTACAGGATTAAAAGAACATGGTTTTCAAGGGTTTTTAATAGGAGAAAATTTTATGAAAACAAAAAATCCTGGAGAAGCTTGTAAAGATTTTATCGCTCAAATAAGATAAATATGAAACTGAAAGTTTGTGGAATGAAATATGTAGAAAATATCCAACAAGTTGCCCAATTGCAACCTGATTATTTAGGATTTATTTTCTATGAAAAATCAAAAAGAAATTTTGAGGGAATTATTCCCGATTTACCTAAGGAGATAAAAAAAGCAGGTGTTTTTGTGAATGAAATCCCTGAAATTGTAGTTTCATTAACCGAAGAATATGGTTTAAATATGCTGCAATTACATGGCGATGAATCTCCAGAGTATCTACAGCGTTTAAGAACTATTTTTGAAGAAAGTATTGCTGATAAAAAGCCGCATTTAAAATATAAAATGCCCGAAATTGTAAAAGTTTTTGGAATTAAAGATAGTTTCGATTTTGAAGTTTTAAAACCCTACGAATCATTAGTTGATTTCTTTTTGTTCGATACTAAAGGAAAAGAGCGAGGAGGAAACGGAATTACTTTTGATTGGGCTGTTCTTCAGAAATATAATTTAACGAAACCATTTTTTTTAAGTGGAGGAATTGGGTTAGAAGAAGTAGCAGAAATCAATAAATTAAAAGCCTTGAATTTACCTATTTATGCTTTAGATGTAAATAGTAAATTCGAAATAGAAGCTGGTTTAAAATCAGTGAAAAAGATAGAAAAGTTTAAAAAAGAGCTTCATGTTTTTTAAAATTCGTGAAGAATACTAAAAATTATAATATGAAATTTCAACCAACTAAAGAAGGATATTACGGGCAATTCGGTGGTGCATTTATTCCTGAATTATTACATCCAAACGTACTAGAATTAGAAGATAATTATATTAAAATTATCGAATCTAAAGAGTTTCAAGACGAATATAAAGCTTTATTAAAAGATTATGTTGGACGTCCTACTCCGTTGTATTTGGCAGAAAGATTATCAGAGAAATATGGTGCTACTATTTATTTAAAACGTGAAGATTTAAATCATACAGGAGCACACAAAGTAAACAATACTGTTGGACAGATTTTAATAGCAAAAAAGCTAGGTAAAACAAAAATTATAGCAGAAACAGGTGCAGGACAACATGGTGTTGCAACGGCTACAGTTTGTGCTTTAATGGGTTTAGAGTGTATCGTTTTTATGGGAGAAAAAGACATTGCAAGGCAAGCGCCTAATGTTGCTCGAATGAAAATGTTAGGAGCAACAGTTGTGCCTGCATTAAGTGGAAGTAAAACCTTAAAAGATGCTACAAACGAAGCAATTCGTTATTGGATTCAGCATCCAGATAGTTATTATTTAATTGGTTCTGTTGTTGGTCCTGCTCCGTATCCTGATATGGTAGCACGTTTACAAGCTATTATTTCAGAAGAAATGAAATGGCAACTAAAAGAAAAAACAGGAAAAGAAAACCCTGATACAGTTATTGCTTGTGTTGGTGGAGGTTCTAATGCGGCTGGTGCTTTTTATCATTACTTAGAAGATGAAGAAGTTGGTTTAATAGCTGTTGAAGCTGGTGGTTTAGGAGTTGATTCTGGTGAAAGTGCAGCAACATCTCAATTAGGGCAAGTTGGTGTAATTCACGGAAGTAAAACTATTTTAATGCAAGATGAATACGGACAAATTACAGAGCCATATTCTATTTCTGCAGGATTAGATTATCCAGGAGTTGGTCCTTTACATGCATTTTTACACGAAACTAAGCGTGCACAGTTTTTAAACGCAACAGATAATGAAGCTTTAGAAGCTGCTTTTGAATTAACCAAATTAGAAGGAATTATTCCTGCTTTAGAAAGTTCACACGCATTGGCAGTTTTATCTAAAATAAAATTTAAAAAAGATCAAGTAATTATAGTGAATTTATCAGGAAGAGGCGATAAAGATTTAGAAACGTATATGAAGCATTTAAAATAATAAGTAGATGAAATTATTAAAAGAAATATTTCAAGAAAAGAAGAATTTACTTTCTATATTTTTTACAGCAGGTTTTCCAAATTTAAATGATACAACTAAAATTATACACGATTTAAGTGAAAATGGTGTTGATTTTATTGAAGTTGGTTTACCTTATTCTGACCCTTTAGCAGATGGAACTACTATACAAGATAGTAGTCATAGAGCTTTGCAAAATGGAATGAATTTAGATGTTGTTTTTGAGCAACTAAAATCAGTAAAAGACACTAATAAAACACCATTAGTTTTAATGGGATATTTGAATCAGCTTATTAAATATGGTGAGGATAAGTTTTGTCAAGCAGTAAAAGATTGCGGTATGAAAACTGTTATTTTTCCTGATTTGCCAATGATTGAATATGAAAATCATTATAAAGCGTTATTCGAAAAATACGGAATTACTAACGTATTTTTAATTACGCCTCATACATCAGAAGAACGTATTCGAAAAATTGATGCACTTACAGATGCTTTTATTTATGTAGTTGCTTCGGCATCTATTACAGGAGCAAAAGGAGAAATATCAACAGAGCAAATTGATTACTTTAAACGAATTGAGGCAATGAATTTAAAAAGTAAATTAGTGGTTGGTTTTGGTATATCAGACAACAAAACATTTACAACAGCTTGTAATTATGCCGATGGTGCAATTATTGGTTCGGCTTTTATTAAAGATTTAGATAAAAATGGCGTAGCAGGTATTTCTAATTTTGTTAGTACTGTTATCAATTCTTAATTTTTATAAAGATGCAATCTGTTTTAATAGTTGTAAATAATATAGTAAAAATGTTTAGCCCCGATTGAAGCAATTGTTTGAGCTCTTTTTTGTTTTTTTCAAACAAAAAAAGCGAGTGCGGAAAGCGGGAAATAGCTTCAAAATATTTTAATAAGTACTTAAAAGAAACGTAGAATTTAATTTCTACGTTTTTTTTTATGATTATTTTTGTGAAATGATACAGCTAACAGAAAAAGATTTATTAGTAAAATTAAAAACTAATTTTGGATACGACAGTTTTCGGTTACAGCAAAAAGCAATTATTGAAAATGTTTTAGCTAAAAAAGATACCTTAGTAATAATGCCAACAGGAGGAGGGAAATCTATTTGTTTTCAGTTGCCTGCATTATTTTTTGATGGAATTACATTGGTAATATCGCCATTAATTGCATTGATGAAAGACCAAGTTGATAGCTTAAAAGCAAACGGAATACCTGCAACGTATTATAATAGTAGTCAATCATCTGAAGAACAAGAAAAGGTTTTTGATGCCATTATTAATAAAACAGTAAAATTAGTATATGTAGCTCCTGAGAGTTTAGCCTTGCTTCAAAATGTATTAAATCAGCAATATATTAGTTGTGTTGCTATTGATGAAGCACATTGTATTTCTTCTTGGGGTCATGATTTTAGACCATCGTATAAACAGTTATCTTTTCTTAAAAAAACGTTGCCAGAAGTACCTATTGTAGCCCTAACTGCAACGGCAGATAAAGCAACTCAAGAAGATATTTTAACACAATTAGCAGTGCCTAATGCTACAAAATATGTAAGTTCTTTTAATAGAGAAAATATTAGTTTAGAGGTGCGTTCGGCAAATGATAGAGTACAGCAGATTATTAAATTTATTAATAAAAAACCAAATGATGCTGGAATTATTTATTGTTTAAGTAGAAAAGCGACCGAACAATTAGCAAGTAAATTAAAGCAACAAAATATTAATGCAAAAGCATATCATGCAGGTTTAGCTTTTGAAGAACGTGCTAAAACTCAAGAAGATTTTATAAAAGATGATGTGCAAATTATTTGTGCAACGGTTGCTTTTGGAATGGGAATCGATAAATCGAATGTGCGTTGGGTAATTCATTATAATATGCCCAAAAACATTGAAGGATATTATCAGGAAATAGGTCGTGCAGGAAGAGATGGTTTGCCAGCCGAAGCGTTACTTTTTCATAGTTATTCTGATGTAATTCAGTTACGTCAATTTATAGCAAATAGTAGTAATCAAGAAGTACAAACAGCAAAATTAGACCGTATGAAACAGTTTTCGGAAGCAACTGTTTGTAGAAGGAAAATTTTGTTGAGTTATTTTGGTGAATTAATCGAGAAAAATTGCGGAAATTGTGATGTTTGTAAAAATCCAGTTCAGTATTTTGACGGAACTATTATCGCTCAAAAAGCACTTTCGGCAATTTACAGATTACGAGAAAAAGAAGCGATGGGAACTGTTGTTGATGTGTTACGAGGGGCAAAAAATGCAGGCGTTTTAGATAAGAATTATCAAACCTTAAAAACGTATGGTATTGGTGCTGATATTTCATGGAAAGATTGGCAACATTATATTATTCAGTTAATAAATCAAGGATTTTGTCAAATAGCATTTCATTTAAATAATAATTTACAATTAACCGATTTTTCTAAAAAAGTACTTTTTGAAGGTGAAAAAGTTCAATTAACAATTCCTGTTGAGTTTAAAAAAGAAGAAAAACTTAGCAGTACTAAAGGGAGAAAAAAATCAATTGTAAAAGATACTTTATTCGAGCGTTTACGAAAGTTGCGTTATCGTATTGCACAAGAAGAAGATATTGCTGCCTATTTAATTTTTAGTGATGCCACTTTACGTGCCTTAGAAAATGAACGTCCGCAAACGGATAGTGCTTTTTTAAGTATTAGTGGAGTAGGGCAACGTAAATTAGAAGTATATGGAGGTGAGTTTATGGAAGAAATTAGGGCTTTTATAAAAGAAAAAAAGAAAGGAAAAAAAGATACGACTTTAGAAACGTATAATTTATATAAAGAAGGTTTTTCTATTGATGAAATAGCTGATAAACGAAGTTTAAAAGCACAAACAATTTTTTCTCATTTATCAAAACTATATTTAGAAGGAAAAGATGTAAATTTAGATAAATTTATAGATGCAAATACTATTAAATTAATAGCAAATGCTAAAAAAGTACTTAAAAATGAAATTGCTTTAAAGCCATATTTTGAATTTTTAGGCGAAAAAGTTCCGTATGAACAAATAAGAATTGGGCTGACTATTTTGCAAAAAAAGGGGTAATTAAAAAAAGCTCAGGTAATTAATTACCTGAGCTTTTTATCTCCCAATTTATAATAAAATATTACTATATTAATGACTAGGCGCTTCTAATAAATTAAGCGTACTAGTATTTTTAATTTTTACTTCTTCAGAGAAATCACCATGAATAATTAAAGTATTTTCATGACGATTAACTAGTTTACTCATTTTATTACGGTTTAATAATAAAACAGTTTTACTACCAGAATGGTCTTTTGCTTCTAAAATGTTTTCACCATTAAATTCTACAATCCATCCACTTTCTTTGATGTTATTCTCGTATTCTAATTCGATAACAGGCATTTTATAAAAACGATAATCTTGAATATATCCTAATGCTATTTTTAAACGTAAGTTACCACCTTCAACAGTATATGAATCTTCTTTCAAGCCAGCATCTTTAAAAGAAAACTTGTTAAAAGCTGGTTTATCCATTGTAATTTCTAACTGTCCTTCTGTTGCGTTTAATATCATAATTTATTTTTTAATATATTAATATAACTTTTAATTACTAGTATAAATTTAGGCTTACTATTACTTTTAATTAATGATATTTATCATTGTTTTTAATTTTTTTATAACTAAATATAAGCTTACATATTTCGTCTGTATTGACCACCAACTTTAAATAAAGTATTTGTAATTTGTCCTAACGAACAGTATTTAGTAGCTTCCATTAATTTATCGAATAAATTTTCATTTTGAACAGCGGATTTTTGTAAAATAACTAGCTGATTTTGCGCTTTTATCTCATTGGCTTTGTTTACTAATTCTTTGGTTTGAATTTGAAATTGTTTTTCCTGTTCGGTTGCACGGATTACTTCCGCAGGTTGAACTGTTGGCGAACCTTTCGAACTTAAAAAAGTATTTACACCGATAATTGGAAATTCTCCCGTATGTTTTAACGTTTCATAATACAAGCTTTCTTCTTGTATTTTAGAACGCTGATACATGGTTTCCATTGCCCCTAAAACACCGCCACGCTCTGTAATTCTATCAAATTCAGTTAATACAGCTTCTTCCACTAAATCGGTTAATTCTTCAATAATAAACGCCCCTTGAATAGGGTTTTCATTTTTAGTTAATCCTAATTCTTTATTGATAATCAACTGAATTGCCATCGCTCTACGCACCGATTCTTCGGTTGGCGTTGTAATTGCTTCATCGTATGCGTTGGTGTGCAAAGAATTACAATTATCGTTAATCGCATATAAAGCTTGTAAAGTTGTACGGATATCATTAAAATCAATTTCTTGAGCATGTAAAGACCGCCCAGAAGTTTGAATATGATATTTTAACATTTGTGCTCTTGAGTTTGCTCCGTATTTATGTTTCATTGCTTTCGCCCAAATTTTACGAGCAACACGACCAATTACCGAATATTCAGGGTCAATTCCGTTAGAGAAAAAGAAAGATAAATTAGGTCCAAATTTATTAATGTCCATTCCACGTGCTAAATAATATTCGACATAAGTAAAACCATTGGATAATGTTAATGCAAGCTGTGTAATCGGATTTGCACCAGCTTCGGCAATATGATATCCAGAAATTGAAACCGAATAAAAATTACGAACCTGTTCTTTTATAAAATATTCTTGCACATCACCCATTAAACGCAAGGCAAATTCTGTTGAAAAGATACAGGTATTTTGAGCTTGATCTTCTTTTAAAATATCCGCTTGAACCGTACCACGAACCTGTGCTAAGGTTGTTTTTTTGATTTCAGCATATACATCCGAAGGTAAAATCATATCGCCAGTTAACCCTAGTAACATCAATCCTAAACCATCATTTCCTTGTGGTAAATCTCCTTGATATGTCGGTCTTTCTAAACCTTTTGAATCATAAATTTCATCGAATTTAGCTTCAACTAAAGCCTCTAAATTATTTTCTTTGATGTATTTTTCACAATTCTGGTCTATAGCCGCATTCATGAAAAAACCTAACAATATCGGTGCAGGACCATTAATTGTTAAACTTACAGAGGTTAAAGCGTGTGTTAAATCGAAACCAGAAAACAATTTTTTAGCATCATCTAAACAACAAATAGAAACTCCAGCATTTCCAATTTTCCCGTAAATATCGGGTCTTTTACCAGGGTCATTTCCGTATAAAGTAACCGAATCAAAAGCAGTTGATAAGCGCTTTGCGGGCATTCCTAAACTCACATAATGAAAACGTCTGTTGGTACGTTCTGGGCCTCCTTCACCAGCAAACATTCGTGTTGGGTCTTCACCAGTTCTTTTAAATGGATATAATCCTGCGGTATAAGGAAATTCACCAGGCACGTTTTCTTGTAAATTCCAACGTAATAAATCGCCCCAAGCTTGGTATTTTGGTAAGGCTACTTTCGCAACTTGTGTATGCGATAAAGATTCATTGTGTGTATCAATATTAATTATTTTATCTCTTACTTTAAAGCTATAAACAGGGTCTTTATATTTTTGAACTTTGGCTTTCCAATTTAAAATTACTTCCCAGTTATGAGGGTCAAGATTTAGTTTTACTTTATCAAATTGTGCTATTAATAATTTTATAAAATCAAATTCATTCTCTGGAGTTTCTTTTAAAATTTCATCTTGTTCTAATCCATTTTTAGATAGAAAATCTTCTTTTATTTCCTTGGGAAGAATAGATAAAATGGTTTGAACAATACCATATAATTTTTGAGCAACAATAACTTGGCTGTCAACTTTTTTATCATAAGCCCTATTACTTTCTGCTATTTCTGATAAATAACGCACTCTTCGTGGTGGAATTACAAAGATTTTTTCAGACATTTCTTTGGTGATTTCCATTTCTGATTTTAAATCAACGCCTGTTTTTTCAACTATTTTATCCATAATACGTTTGTATAGCGTATTCATTCCTGGGTCGTTAAATTGAGAAGCAATAGTTCCAAAAACAGGCATATCATCCATATGAATATCCCATAAATTATTGTTGCGCATATATTGCTTTTTCACATCTCGAATAGCATCTAAAGCGCCACGTTTGTCAAATTTATTAATCGCTACTAAATCAGCAAAATCAAGCATATCGATTTTTTCTAATTGCGTTGCAGCACCAAATTCAGGTGTCATTACATATAATGAGGTATCAGAATGTTCTATAATTTCGGTATCAGATTGCCCAATTCCAGAGGTTTCTAAAATGATTAAATCAAATTCTGCGGCTTTTAAAACCTCGATAGCTTGATTTACATATTTTGATAATGCCAAATTAGATTGACGAGTTGCTAACGAACGCATATAAACACGGTCGTTATTAATGGCATTCATACGAATACGGTCGCCTAATAAAGCACCTCCAGTTTTTCTTTTTGAAGGGTCAACAGAAATAATTCCGATAGTTTTTTTAGGGAAATCTATTAAAAACCTGCGTACTAATTCATCAACTAAAGATGATTTTCCAGCACCACCCGTTCCTGTAATTCCTAAAACAGGTATTTTCGAATTTTTATTTTTTTGATGAATTGCTTGTAACGTTTCTTTTGCTACTTCAGGAAAATTTTCTGCGGAAGAAATAATTCGGGCAATACTTCCAATTTCTTTTTTTGATAGATGATTTATTTCATCTTTTAAAACATCGCCAATGGCAAAATCAGCGGTTTTCACTAAATCGTTAATCATTCCTTGTAATCCTAGTGCGCGTCCATCATCAGGAGCATAAATACGAGTAATTCCATAATCCATCAATTCTTTAATCTCTTCAGGAAGAATTACACCGCCACCACCACCAAATATTTTGATATGACTAGCAGCTTTTTCCTTTAATAAATCGAACATATATTTAAAATACTCGATATGCCCACCTTGGTAAGAAGTCATTGCAATAGCATTGGCATCTTCTTGAATTGCACAATTTACAACCTCTTCAACGCTTCTGTCGTGTCCTAAATGAATAACTTCAACCCCTGTGGATTGAATAATTCTACGCATAATATTTATGGCAGCATCGTGCCCGTCAAATAATGAAGCAGCAGTTACAATTCGTATTTTGTTTGTTGGTTTATAGGGTGTTATTTTTCTCATCCGTAGTGCTTTAAATCAAATTAATGAAGCAATCTACGAATTTATTAAAAAAGACAGTAATTCTTTACGATTTATAAATAATGAATAAAAGCCCATTTTTTCCGAGATTCAAGGTAGTATAAATTATCTTCATTGTGGTAAGATTCTCTTTCAAAACTGATATTTTTATAGGCTAAATAACCATTTTTGTATTTGATATATTTTACAAGCCACTCAATGCCATAAAAAAGATAAAAGAAAATAACGAGTAATTCTAGCTGTTGTTTTAGGTGAATTTTTTCGTGATTTATTAAAATGTAATTTTCTCTTAATTCTTCTTTTTTTAAAAAGATAAAAGGAAATAAAGCGAGGCCAACAAATCCTTTAGGAATAAGAAATTTTGAAATAAAAATCATAAAATTATAAGGGGTGGTTTGTATGTAAAAATAAGCATTTATATTTTGGAGAGTATATTGTTTTAGTAAGCTAGTGGTTAAGGTATTGTTTTTTCTAGTAGCGATTTTAAAATAGGGTTGCTATTATTTTTATGCCAAACAACCGACAAGGTAGTACGTTGTTTGATAGTGGTGAGGTCAATAAATTGTACGCCCATATCGTAGCCATATTGTAACGATTTGGGAACAATTGATAAACCAAAATTATTTTCCACCAATTTATAAATTGAAGCAGCATGAATGGTATTGTGCGATATTATAGGAGCGAATTTAGCATCATCAAAAATTTGCATTACTTTTTCGTGATAAGAAGGACTATAAGACGGATCAAAAAGAATAAAAGATTCGTTTTTTAATGCTGATAATCCTTTAAAATTAGCCGTGTTTACAGGATGGTTTTTCGGTAAAACCAAGCAAAAAGGCTCTTTTAAAATCGGCTGAATGGCAAGTCCTCTAGGCACTCTATCTAGCCTTACAAAACCAATATCAATATCTTTAGAAAGCAGGCTGTCAATTTGTTTTTGATTGTCCATTTCTTGCAATCCGAATTGCACATTTGGGTGGTCTTTTTTAAATTTAATCAATAAATTAGGGATAATTTCTTGCATTGCAGAACCTACATAACCAAAATTCAAATGCCCATTTTTACCTTCCTGTAGTAATTTGGCATGTTCAAAAATATGTGTTAGGTTTTTTAAATTTTGAGTAAGCGCCGTTTTCAAATAACTTCCCGCTTCGGTTAATGCTACTTTTCTGTTATGACGCACAAATAATTGTACTTCTAAATCGGCTTCCATTTGTTTAATTTGTCGGCTTAATCCTGGTTGCGAAATAAACAAGCGTTCGGCTGCTTTTCGAAAGTGTAAACATTCGGCAACTGCTAAAAAATAACGAAGATGGCGTAGTTCTATTTGATTACTCATAGGTATCAATTGATGACTTTTTAAGTCTTATTAGGTATCAAAAATATAAATAACTTTGTGTAAAATAAAATAGATACCAATGTTTAAGTACGGAATAGATACCTTAACGGTAAATAAAGTCATTGAAATATCAGAAGGAACTTTAAAAGCGGTGGTTACAAGCGATGCTGCAATTAAAATAAAGGAATGTAGAAGAAAGGTAGAGGTAATGGCAAATTCAACCGCTGCTGTTTACGGAATTAATACAGGTTTTGGTCCTTTGTGTGATGTGCAAATATCACCTGAGGAAACCAGTAAATTGCAAGAAAATTTATTGATAACCCATGCTGTTGGTGTTGGTAATCCTATTGATAAAGAATTGTCAAAAATGATGATGATTTGTAAGGTTCATGCACTTTGTCAAGGTTTTTCAGGGGTTCGTTTAGAGCTAATTGAACGTATTATTTATTTTATTGAAAACGATTTATTGCCTGTTGTTCCTGAGCAAGGTTCGGTAGGAGCTTCTGGTGATTTAGCGCCGTTATCACACTTGTTTTTACCGTTATTAGGTGAAGGAGAGTTTTGGCAATCCGAAGAAATTATTTCAGCAAGAGAAGTATTAAAAAAGCATGATTTACAGCCTTTAACATTAATGGCAAAAGAAGGATTAGGCTTAATTAATGGTACGCAATTTATATTATCGCACGCTATTTTAGGCTTGAAAAAAATGGAATATGTGTTAGATTTAGCCGACGTTACGGGTGCAATGACTTTAGAAGGATATTCAGGAAATGTATCGCCGTTTAAAGAAGAACTGCATTTAATTCGTCCGTTTAAAGGGAATTTAAAAGTAGCAGAACGCATGAGAATGCTTTTAAAAGATTCTGAAAATGCGACTGATAATAGTTTTCCAAGAGTGCAAGATCCGTATTCGATTCGTTGTATGCCACAGGTTCATGGAGCATCGAGAAATGCCTATGCACATTTAAAAGAATTGGCAGAAATAGAAATGAATTCTGTAACCGATAACCCTATTGTACTGAGTGAAACCGAAGCAATTTCGGGAGGTAATTTTCACGGACAGCCTTTAGCAATGGCGTTAGATTATACATCAATTGCAGTTTCTGAATTAGGAAATATAGCTGACAGACGTTGTTATTTATTGCTAGAAGGAAAGCACGGTTTGCCAAGATTATTAACATCGGCAGGTGGTTTAAATTCTGGTTTTATGATTCCTCAATATACCACAGCAGCTTTGGTTACCGAAAATAAATCATTGTGTTTTCCGCCTTCGGCAGATAGTGTGCCAACCTCATTAGGGCAAGAAGACCATGTTTCAATGGGAAGTATTTCAGGAAGAAAATTCAATCAGATATTAGGAAATATTGATAAAATATTAGCCATCGAATTGATGTACGCAGCACAAGCAATGGATTTTAGAAGACCTAATACTTTTTCTGCGATTATTGAAGAGAATTTTAAGTTGATCAGAAATAAAGTAGCCAAATTAGAAGAAGATCGTGTTTTAAAAGATGATATTAATGCGCTAATTAAGATGGTTAAAAATCAAGAGTTTAAAGTTTGTTAAAAAAAGAAATTATGATGTCATTTAAAAAACAAATTAAGCAAGGTATTCCTAATGAATTACCTGAAATGCCCGTGTACGATTCGTCAATAAATAGGGCTCCGAAACGTAAAGATATTTTAACATCCGAAGAAAAAAAATTAGCGCTAAAAAATGCTTTGCGTTATTTTGATGCAAAACATCACGCTGTTTTATTGCCTGAATTTGCCAAAGAATTAGAAGATTACGGACGAATATATATGTATCGTTTTCGCCCTACTTATAAAATGCACGCCAGAGATATTAAGGAATATCCAGGGAAATGTAGCCAAGCAAAAGCAATCATGTTAATGATTCAGAATAATTTAGATTATGCGGTGGCACAGCATCCGCATGAATTAATTACCTACGGCGGAAATGGAGGTGTTTTTTCTAACTGGGCGCAATATTTATTAACTATGAAATATTTGTCTGAAATGACAGATACTCAAACATTAACCATGTATTCTGGGCATCCGATGGGTTTATTTCCTTCGCATAAAGACGCTCCAAGAGTAGTTGTTACTAACGGAATGATGATTCCAAATTATTCAAAACCTGATGATTTAGAGAAATTCAACGCCTTAGGAGTTACCCAATATGGGCAAATGACCGCAGGTAGTTATATGTATATTGGTCCACAAGGCATTGTGCATGGAACTACAATTACGGTGTTAAATGCGTTTCGAAAAATTAAAAAATCACCTAAAGGAAATGTCTTTTTAACCGCAGGTTTAGGCGGAATGAGTGGAGCGCAACCAAAAGCAGGAAGCATTGCAGGTTGTATTACGGTTTGTGCTGAGGTAAACCCAAAGATTACAGAAATACGTTTATCGCAAGGTTGGATTGATGAAAAAATCACCGATTTAGATGTTTTAGTTTCTCGTGTTCGCCTTGCAAAAGAAAACCAAGAAACTGTTTCAATTGCTTATTTAGGAAATATCGTAGATGTTTGGGAGAAATTTGACAAAGAAAATGTACCTGTCGATTTAGGTTCAGATCAAACATCGTTACATAATCCTTGGGCGGGTGGTTATTATCCTGCCGATATTTCTTTTGATGATGCCAATGAAATGATGGCAAATGAGCCTGAATTATTCAAAGAAAAAGTACAGGAAACCTTGCGTCGTCATGCAAAAGCGATTAATAAACATACTGAAAAAGGAACATATTTCTTTGATTACGGAAATGCCTTTTTATTAGAAGCAAGTAGAGCAGGAGCAACGGTTCATAAAGATGAAAATGATGCTTTTTGTACGGTGGATAATTCAAAATTAGGAAGCGAAGTTTTTGCCTATTCTAGTTATGTGCAAGATATTATGGGACCGATGTGTTTCGATTATGGTTTTGGTCCTTTTCGTTGGGTTTGTGCTTCAGGAAATCCTGAAGATTTAGCCAAAACAGATGCAATTGCTTGTAAAGTTTTAGAGAAAATTAGAAAGAATTCTCCTGTTGAAATTCAACAGCAAATGGCGGATAATATCCAATGGATTAAAGGCGCACAAGAAAATAAATTAGTCGTCGGTTCGCAGGCACGTATTTTATATGCCGATGCACAAGGACGTGCAAAAATTGCCGAAGCTTTTAATAAAGCGATTAAAAAAGGGAAGATAGGAAAGGTTGTTTTAGGGCGTGATCATCATGATGTTTCGGGTACCGATTCGCCATATCGTGAAACTTCAAATATTTACGACGGTTCTCGTTACACTGCTGATATGGCAATTCAAAATGTAATTGGCGATAGCTTTAGAGGTGCTACTTGGGTTTCTATTCATAACGGTGGTGGCGTTGGCTGGGGTGAAGTTATTAACGGTGGTTTTGGCATGCTTCTTGATGGTTCTAAGGCAGCATCAAAACGCTTAAAATCAATGCTTTTTTGGGATGTAAATAATGGAATTGCAAGAAGAAGTTGGGCGAGAAATCAGGGCGCTGTTTTTACAATTAAACGTGCTATGAAGTCTGAAAAAGAATTGCAAGTTACTGTTCCTAATTTTGTAGATGATGCCTTATTTAATACTGATTTTAAACAAGAATAAATCCTACTAAAATGAAATTATCTAGCCTATTTTTTTTGCCAATTATCGCTTTAATGATAACCTCGTGTAGTTCGGTAAGAGTAACAACCGATTACGATACAGAAGCTGATTTTAATAGTTATAAAACATTTGCTTTTTATAAAAAAGGAATTGACAAAGCGGCTATTTCTGATTTAGATAAAAAACGTATTATGCGTGCTATTGAACAAGAATTAACGGCAAAAGGGATGGCTAAATCTTCATCGCCGGATGTTTTAGTGAGCTTGTTTACAAAATCAAGAGAACGAATTAATGTAAATGATAGGATGTATGGCGGTTTTTATTATCCATATTATTATGGCATGATTGGAATGAACGGCATGAACCGAATAAATGTATCTCAATATACCGAAGGAACTTTATTTATTGATGTTTTAGATACTCAAAATAAAGCATTGGTTTGGCAGGGTATTGGTACTGGTGCATTAAGTAGTCGTAGTGTTGAAAGAAAGCAAGCTAGAATTAAAGAGTTTGTAAAAGAGATATTAGCTGAATATCCGCTAGAAAGTAAAAAGTAGAAAGTTAAGATATTTATAATATTTATAAAAAGATGCGTTAATTAAAGAAACTAAAACATTCTTATTAACGTATCTTTTTTTGATATTTGCAGTACGATAAATTATGATAAATAAAATTTTAAAAGCAACTCCCGATGAGTATTATGTAAATGAGCAAGGCTATCGGGTTTTTAAAGAAGCCTATCATTTAAGACGTGGATACTGCTGTAAAAGTGGCTGTAAACATTGTCCTTTTGGATATGATAAAAAAACAGATAGCTTTAAGTAGAATAGAAAAGAGTGTGACAATTACTAATAAAAGGTATCTTAAAAGATAGAAACCAAATAAAATAAAGATTTAAAATGAAAAAAATTATAGCAGTAGCAGTACTAGCAATTTCTTTAACAGGTTGTGCCGAATTACAAAAAGTTGTAAGCCAATTGCCACAAGGAACTCTTGGCGGTGGATTGTCACAACAGCAAATAGGAAATGGTTTGCGTCAGGCTTTAGACAACGGAATTAAAAATCAAGTAAAAAAATTAACTGCTAAAGATGGTTTTTACAACAACCAATTGGTGAAAATTGCCTTACCAGAAGAGTTGAAAAAAGTAGATAAAGGATTGCGTAAAATCGGTTTAAGTAAATTAGCTGACCAAGGATTAAGAGCAATTAATAACACCGCCGAAGATGCTGTTAAAACGGCAACGCCAATTTTTGTAAATGCTGTAAAACAGATGTCTTTTAACGATGCAAAAACTATTTTATTAGGCGATAAAAACGCGGCAACTTCTTATTTGAAAGGAAAAACAACTACTGCTTTATACAGTAAATTTAACCCGGTGATTAAAAAATCATTTTCAAAAGTAGGTGCTGATAAAATTTGGACGAATTTAATCAATAGATATAATAGTATTCCTTTTGTAAAAAGAGTAAATCCGAATTTAACAGATTATGTTACAACCCAAGCTTTACAAGGTGTTTTTACCATGATTGCTGTAGAAGAAAAAGGAATTCGTGAAAAAGCAGGATTGCGAAATACTGCATTATTACGTCAGGTATTTGCGTTACAAGATAAGTATTAAAAAAATATAAATTAGGCTTAAAAGAATACTATAAGCACCTCGTTGATTTTTAAAATTAATGAGGTGTTTTTTTTTGTGGCTATTTTATTTTGAAAAATAAAAAAATGAGTAGAAATGGGGACTTCTAAATTAATTTCACTTGCTTAGGATGTTCTAAAATCCTATAATTTCTTGAAATTCTTTTTTATAACTTTTACTGATACGAAATGTTTTATTGTCATTTATTTTTACATCAGTCTCTCCGTAATTAGAAGCAATTATTTCATCAATAAAATTAGTGTTGATGATTGTTGAACGGTGTATTCTTATAAAGTTACTAGCATTTAATCGTTTTATGATACTAGATAAAGATTCTCGTAGTAAAAATTTACGGTTATCGGTTGTGAAAATTTCAATATAATAACCCGAGGCCGATATATATTTAATCATACTTCTTTCAAGTAAAATTACTTTATTACCTGATTTTATATTGATTTTAGTGCCTTTTACAGTAGTGTTTATTTTAGGTTTTTCTTCAGATTTTTCTTTTATAAAATTTAAAATATTATCTAAGTTACTTTTAAGACTAAATTGATTTTCAATTTTCTTACTTGCTATTAATTTATCTATAGAATTAAAAAAACGGATTTTATTCAAGGGCTTTAATAAATAATCAAATACACCATAATCAAAAGCTTTTAAAGCATCTTTATTTGATGAAGATGTAAAGATAAAAACAGGTTTTTCAGATAGAGTTATTTTATCAATAACATCAAAGCCTGTAGTAACATCATTTAGCTGTGTATCAAGATACACAATATCAGGTTTTAGTGTGTTAATTTTATTAATACCATCAATAGTTGTAGTGCATTGATCTATTACTTTTAAAAAATTAAATTCAGTTAATAGTTCTTTTAAGTTGTCGATAGCTTGTTGGTCGCTATCTATAATTAAGACTGATTTTTTCATATTTTGAGGAAATATTTTATAAAAATTAGTAGTAAAAGCTATTTAATAATAGTATAGGTTATACTACATAAGTTTACAAATTTAAACAATCAATGGTTATTTTAGATACTAAAGTACCAATTTATTGTTAAAAATTAACATTTTTTTTGGTTTTAAAATGGGTGTTAGCCACTTTTTAAAGGTTTTTTACATCAAAATAAAGGTCTTTAGCGTCAAAAGCTTGTTAACGAATAACTATTGCCTTTAAATTTACATCCAATAATAATTAAAATTAAATATTTTATGAATCCACGTTACAAAAACGTATTGTGTATTTTATTTTTTCTAGGTTTTCTAGTAAATGTAACTGCACAACAAAAGATGATTACAGGTACTGTGTCAGATAGTGCTGGTCCATTACCAGGAGTTAATGTTGTAATAAAAGGTACGGTATCAGGTGTTGAAACTGACTTTGATGGTACATATACTGTTAAAGCGGAAGCAAATCAAAGCTTAGTGTTTAGCTTTGTAGGTATGCAAAATGTTACTAAATTAGTAGGTGCAAAAACTACGATTAACGTAGTAATGCAAGAAGATGCAAATGTATTAGAAGAGGTTGTTGTTGTTGGGTATGGAACATCAACTAAATCGGCATTTACAGGTACTGCAAAAGTTGTAAAGGCTGAGGTATTAGCGGCAAAAAGTGTTTCAAATATTTCACAAGCTTTAGCAGGTGAGGCTGCAGGGGTACAGGTTATAAATACTTCAGGTCAGCCAGGTAAATCGGCAACAATTAGAATTAGAGGTTTTGGTTCTGTAAACGGAAACAGAGATCCTTTATTTGTAGTTGATGGTGTTCCTTTTGACGGAGCACTTAATACGATTAATCCATCTGATATAGCATCTACAACGATATTAAAAGATGCTACGGCAACTGCAATTTATGGTTCTAGAGGGGCGAATGGAGTTGTTTTAATTACAACAAAATCAGGTAAAAATGGGGTTTCATCAATTGAATTTGATGTTAAAACTGGTGTTAATTTTAGCAATTTAGCTAGATATAGCACTATTAAATCACCAGAAGAATACATTGGTCTTTCTTGGGAAGCAATGAGAAATAAAGGAGACTTTAATGGTGAAGCTGATGCAACTGCGTATGCAAATGCGAATCTTTTTTCAGGGAAAGGTATTAACAGTGCTTATAATTTATGGAATGTTTCTGATATTTCTAAATTAATTGATCCTGCTACAGGAAAAGTTAGAGCAGGTGTTGCTAGAAAATACACGCCAGAAAACTGGGCTGATTATGGTTTCCAAACTTCTATTAGAACAGAGGCAAACTTAAAAATGAGTGGTGGTGATGATAAAACAAAATACTTTTCTTCTTTTGGTTATTTAGAAGATAAAGGATATGTACTTAATTCAGATTATAAAAGATATACTTCTCGTTTAAATTTAACACATAACCCAACTGATTGGTTAAAAGCAAGTGTTAATTTAGGATATACTTTTGGAAAAACGACTTCAAACGGACAGTCTGAAGATTCAGGAAGTGTTTTTTGGTTTGTTGATAATATTCCTTCAATTTACCCATTATTTACTAGAGATACCAATGGTAAAAAAATTGATGATCCTATTTATGGAGGTCATATTTACGATTTTGGAGATGCAGGACGTGGTTTTGGAGCTTTAACAAATTCAATTGCAAATGCTAAATATAACTTAAAACAATCAGAAAGACATTCGTTAAATGCTAATTTTTCTTTTAACTTTCAATTAGCAGAAAACTTAAGTTTTGAGTCTAGATATGGAGCTCAATATTATAGTTTTATTGATAATGATATTCAAAATCCTTTCTACGGATCGGCAGCTGGATCAGATACTAAAGGTCGTTTATTTAAACAAAACAGGTATGCGGTTACGCAAAACTTCTTAAACATGTTTAAGTATAATACTTCTTTTGGTGATCATAAAGTTGATTTTATCGCAGCGCATGAGTCTAATCAATGGAAAAGACAAAGAGGTTATACTGATGTAAAAAGAGTTGTAAACCTTAATAATGGTTTAGATGATCCTACAAACTATGTAGAAACTGCTGGTAAATCAACAGGATATAGAGAAGAAATAGCTATTGAAAGTTTCTTCGGGCAGGCAAACTATAATTATGATGGTAAATACTTTTTTACTACCTCTGTAAGAAGAGATGGTACATCAAGATTTAAAAACAATAAATGGGGTACTTTCGGTTCTATCGGTGGTTCATGGATTGTAACCAAAGAAAACTTTATGAACGATGTTGAGTTTGTAAACAATCTTAAAGTAAAAGTAAGTTATGGTATTTTAGGTGATCAATCTATCGGTTCAGAATTAAGTGATATTTATGCTGGGCAAAACGGATACGATATTGAAAACTTAGGAGGACAAATTTCACTTCCTGTACGTGCAAGACAAAATGCTGAATTAACTTGGGAAACTTCTAAAATGTTTCAAACAGGTGTTGAGTTTACTTTGTTTGATAACTTAGTTGATGCTTCTTTTGACTACTACGTTAAAAATACAGAAGATTTAATTTTTGACAGACGTTTAGGGCCTTCTTTAGGAGATGCTTTAGAAAAGGTAAATGATGGTAAATTAAAAAATGCTGGTTTTGAATTTGATATTACTACGCATATTATTAATAAGAAAAACTATACGTTCGATGTTTCTTTAAACGGAGAGTTTTTAAAGAATGAATTAACGCAAATGCCTATTGACCCGTCAACAGGAAAGGCTAAGTTATTAGATCAAAGTGGTAACTACGGACGTTCAAAAGGGCATTCATTATTTGATTACTACATGAGAGAATGGGCTGGTGTTGATGCTAACGACGGTGCTGCAATGTGGAATGTAAACTATGTAGATGCAAACAAAAATGATGCTTTTGATAAGGGAGAAGAAATTAAAAACTATAATAAGTTTTTAACAGACAACCCAGATGCTAAAATATCACAAGGAACTACTAAAGTATATTCACAAGCTACACAGAAATATGTAGATAAATCGGCAATTCCGACAGTAAGAGGAGCTTTCAGATTATCTGCTAAAATTCATGATTTTGATATTAGTTCTCAATTTGCATATAGCTTAGGAGGTTATGCTTATGATGGTGCGTATGCAAACTTAATGTCGAACGGTCAAGTTGGAGGTAACAACTGGTCTACTGATATGAGAGACAGATGGCAAAAGAAAGGTGACATTACAAATGTTCCTAGATTATATAGTAACGAAGTTACTGCTGTTACAAGTTCTTCTACCAGATTTTTAACATCTACAGATTACTTAGCGTTAAATAATATAAGAGTAGGATATACAATTCCTGTACAATACATTAAAAAAGCAGGTTTAGGTAGCGTAAACTTATATGCTTCTGGAGATAACTTATTTTTATTAAGTAAAAGAGATGGATTTAATCCAGCAACTTCAGAAACTGGTTCTTCAGATCAATACAGATATTCTCCTTTAACAACATTTGCTTTAGGAGTAAGAATTAAATTTTAATCATTGAAAATTTAAAAAAGATGAAAAAAACAATATTAAAATCTATTGCAGCAGTAGCTATCTTAACGATATCTGTTGGATGTGGTAATGATTTCTTAGAAAAATCACCTACAGGATTTATTAACGTAGAAGATTTTGGAATTTCAGGTAATCTTAATCCTGATGTATTAGACGCTACACTTAGTGGAGCTTATTCTACAATGATTAACCCTGAAACAGGTGGAACTACAAACGATGGTGATTTTGGTCAAAAAGGATATGATATCTATAGTGATATGTTATCTGGAGATATGGCTTTATCATTAAGTTCGTACGGATATTATAGAAGTCTTACAACCTTAGAAGATACGGTTGACTATACAAGATTGACAAATTACAGACCTTGGAGATATTACTACAGAATAGTAAGAGCTGCCAATTTAATTATTAACGGTTTAGGTGATTCGCCAGTAACTGTAGATGCTAAATATGCGCTTGGGCAAGCAAAAGCATTAAGAGCTTATGCGTACTTTTATTTAAGTCAATTCTATATGAAAGAGTACAACCCTAGCACGAAGGTTTTACCTATTTATACAAATCCTGAAACACCAAACGTAGCACAAAGTACTACTAAAGAAGTGTATGAGCAAATGATTAGCGATTTAGAATCGTCAATTACTTTATTAAACGGTTTTGTAAGAGAAACTAAAAATCAAGTAAATAGCGAAGTAGCTAAAGGTTTATTAGCATACGTTTACGGAGCAATGAACACTACGGAATCAAATACAAAATCGTTAGCATTATTAAACGAAGTGGTAAACACTGGAGGTTTTAATGTAATGTCTAAAGATGAAGTTGTTGGAGGTTTTGACGATGTAAACATTAACGGATGGATCTGGGGTGCCGATCTTACTACAGATATGGATTTCGGTTTAGTATCTTGGTGGGGGCAAATGGATGTTTATAGTTACAGCTACCAATGGGCAGGTGATAAAAAATCAATTGACCAAGATTTATATGATGCAATTGATGCTACCGATATTCGTAAAACACAGTTTAACGATAATAAAGGAACTTCAAATCACTTAATACCTAACAATAAATTTTATCACCAAGATAAAAAAATTGGAGGTCAGCAAGTAGTAACTACTGATTATGTTTTCATGAGAATTAGTGAAATCTATTTATTAAGTGCAGAGATGGCAGCAAAAACAGGAAACGAAACTTTAGCTAAAGACAGATTAAAAGCTATCGTTAGTAAAAGAATGCCAGATGCTTCTTATATTGATGCTTTATCAGGAAAAGCTCTTTTAGATGAAATTTATTTCCAGACTCGTGTAGAGCTTTGGGGTGAAGGGAAAAGTTACTTAGCAATGAAACGTAATAAGGCAACTATTAAAAGAGGTGATAATCACTTAAGTTTAGTAGGAAAAGAAATTCCTTATAACGATGAGAGATTAACTTTTGAAATTCCACAATCAGAAATTCAAAACAATCCTTTTATAAACTAATAGGTTTATAGTATAAAACGAAAAAGCACTCAATTTATTGAGTGCTTTTTTTGTTTTTAATTCAAAATAGTAAGCTATTTGTATCAAATATATTTTTATAAAGTATTTAAAACCTCCTTCATCTGCTCTTGTAAAACTGCAGCATTTTTAGCTGCTGCTTGTGCAAAATCTTCTTTATCCGAAGCATAAATAATTCCTCTAGATGAATTAATTAATAATCCAACGTTTTTGTTCATTCCGTATTTGCAAACATCTTGTAAATTACCACCTTGCGCTCCAACCCCTGGAACTAATAAAAAACTGTCAGGCACAATTTTGCGTATTTCTGTAAAATATTCCGCTTTGGTAGCCCCAACAACGTACATTAAGTTTTCTGAATTTTTCCAATTTTTAGACGTTTCTAAAACCTGTTTGTAAAGCTCTTTCTTGTCTGTTTCTACTACCATTTTTGTTTGAAAATCAAACGCTCCTTGGTTAGAGGTTAACGCCAGCATAATGGTATGTTTATCATCAAAAGCTAAAAAAGGTTCTACCGAATCTTTTCCCATATAAGGTGCAACCGTTACCGAATCGAAGGCTAAATCTTCAAAAAAAGCTTTGGCATACATGGTTGAGGTATTGCCAATATCGCCACGTTTGGCATCGGCAATGGTAAAAATTTCAGGATGTTTTTCGTTGATGTATTTGATAGTTTTTTCAAGCGATTTCCAACCTTTTATACCGTAAGCTTCATAAAAAGCGGTGTTTGGCTTATAAGAAACACATAGATGATGTGTAGCGTCGATAATTGCTTTATTGAAGGCAAAAATTGGGTCTTCTTCCTTTAATAAATGGGTAGGGATTTTAGTTAAATCGACATCTAAACCGATGCATAAAAACGATTTCTTTTTGTTAATTTGCGTAACTAATTCTTGTGTAGTCATGTGTTGTTGTAAAAGTTAAGCAAAAGTACACTTTTTTAAGACTTTACATTATCTTTGTTAGATATGTTTCAATATGTAATCAATAAATTTTTCTACGGATTTTTAACACTTTTTGGCGTAGTTACGGTAATTTTCTTTTTGTTTAACGTATTGCCTGGCGACCCAGCAAGAATGATGTTAGACCAACGAGAAGACACCGAACAGCTTGAGAATATCAGAAAAAAATACGGTTTCGATAAGCCTATTTTTACGCAATATTTATATTATTTAAATGATGTTTCGCCGATGTCGTTACACAGTAATAAAGAGGAAGATTATACTTTTTTATCCGAAGGAAAATACACGTTTCAAAAAATAATTGGCATAAGTTCTGTAAATTTGGTGCTTAAATACCCATATTTAAGGCAATCATTTCAAAAAAATGGTAAAAATGTATCCGAAGTAATTACTGAAACCTTACCAAATACGGCTATTTTAGCTATTTTTGCCATTACCATTGCATTATTTTTAGGAATATTTTTAGGGATTTTATCAGCTTTATATAAAGATACTTTTTTTGATAAAATAATTGCTATATTAAGTACTTTAGGAATGAGTGTTCCGTCTTTCTTTTCGGCAATTTTAGTGGCGTGGTTTTTTGGTTTTATATTACATGAACTTACGGGCTTAGAAATGACAGGAAGTTTATATGAAGTTGATGATTTTGGCGAAGAAATACGTTTAAAATGGAAAAATTTACTATTGCCAGCCATTGTTTTAGGAGTTCGTCCGTTGGCGGTAGTTATTCAATTAATGCGAAACTCATTATTAGAAACCTTAAATCAAGATTATATACGAACGGCAAATGCAAAAGGGTTAACCAAGTATCAAATGCTTAAAAAACACGCTTTAAAAAATTCGTTAAATCCGGTGGTAACAGCAATTTCAGGATGGTTTGCTTCGATGTTAGCTGGTGCGGTTTTTGTAGAGTATATTTTTAATTGGAATGGCTTAGGAAAAGAAATTGTAAACTCCTTAAATACGCTTGATTTACCTGTAATTATGGGAAGTGTATTGGTTGTGGCAACTTTATTTATAGGTATTAATATATTGGTAGATATTATTTACAGTTGGTTAGATCCGCGAATTAAATTAAATTAATATGAACTATTTTTTATGTTTTATAGCATTTTTAGTATTGCAAAGTTGTGCTATTTTTCAGCCTAAAGTTTTTACAGGGCAAGCTTTAAATGAAAAATTAGTAACTACAAGCAGAGATTCGATTACTCTAAAAGAAATTTTTGATAAAAATAAAGGAGAAGCCCAATTTATACAAGTTTTTGCAACCTATTGCCCTTTTAGTCAGCGTAGTTTTAAAGATGTGATAGCGTTTCAAGCCGAAAATCCATTGGTAAATTATATTTTTTTATCGGTAGATCATTCTTATTTTGATTGGAAAAGAGGGCTTGAAAATATTAAAAAAAAGAATAAGTTAAAAGGCGCATATTATTATATTCCTAAAAAAGGGAAAGGAGCATTGGCGAATTTTTTAAAATTAAAAACAATTCCGAGGTTTTTAATTGTTGATAAAAAAGGGAAAATTACACTGTTTAAAGCTTCGAGTATTTCTAAAAAAGTTAAAGATAAAACACATTAAAAAAACAAACAAAGATGATAAAAAAGATGATAAAAAAAATAGGCGTTATTTTTGCAGTAAGTTTAGCCTTACTTAGTTGTTCGACTCAAAGCCCGACAGAATTTTCAAAAGAAGCTTTGGCTGATGTTTTTGTAGCTATAAACACTAAAGAAGAAGTGCCATTTAAAGATATTTTAGATAAAAATAAAGGAAAGAAAATATTGATAGATGTTTGGGCTTCTTGGTGTACAGATTGTTTAGAGAATTTACCTGCGGTTAAAAAAGCACAAGAAGAAAACCCTGAAATGGTCTTTTTATATTTATCTCTAGATAGAAAATTAGAAGATTGGCATTCAGGTGTTGAACGCTTGAATATAAAAGGACAGCATTATTTTATGCAATCAGGATGGGAAGGAAGTTTTGCTAAATTTTTAGGGTTAAGTTGGATTCCTCGTTATTTATTAATTGACGAACAGGGTAAAATTATTGTTTTTAATCAAACAAAAGTTTCTGCAATTTTAATGGCTAAAAATGTTAAAAAATAACGTATTTTTAGTGCAAAAAAAATAAACTCATGAAAAAACTTATTTACCTATTTGTTATTGTTTTATTTGCATCTTGTAATACCGAAAAACCTGCGGCTTTTTCAGAGGGTATTTTACAAGAAAAATTTTTAACAACCAACGATAAAGCAATTACTTTTAAAGAAATTCTGGCAAAATATAAAGGAAAAAAAGTAATGTTTGAAGTATGTGCTTCTTGGTGTGCCGAGTGCGTGTCAGGAACACCAAAAATAAAGGAATTAAAAGCTAAAAACCCTGAGGTTGTTTTTGTTTTTTTATCAATAGATAAAACAGTAGCACAGTGGAAAAAAGGAATAACACGTTTTTTTAATATTAAAGGAGATCATTATTTTCTACCTGCGGCACTTAAAGGCGGATATGCAAAAGGGTTAGGGATTAAAGATGTGCCAAGTTATATGGTTGTTAATGAGCGAGGTATTATTTCATTAGGAAATGTAACAGAGCCATTTGACCCAAGGTTGGCAACTGCATTACAAGAGTAGTAAAATAGAAATTAAGAACATAAAAGAGTGTAATTTTGAGAAAAAATATCATTGCAGGTAACTGGAAAATGAATGTAAACCTTGATGAAACTAAAAAGTTAATCAAGCAAATAAATAAGGGAATAAAAGAAGGAGTATCAGATGATACTAGAGTAATTATAGCGCCTAGTTTTGTGAATTTAAACACGGCAGTTAAAAAAGCAAAGAAAACTAAAATTGAAGTAGCAGCTCAAAATATGTATTTTGCTAAAAGCGGTGCTTTTACGGGAGAAATATCTGCCGATATGTTAACTTCTTTAGGATTGAATTTAGTTGTTTTAGGACATTCTGAACGAAGAGAATATTTTGGTGAAACAGCGGCTATTTTAGCTAAAAAAGTAACAGCAGCTCTTGAAAATAATTTAGAAATTATTTTTTGTTTCGGAGAGGTTTTAGAAGATAGAAAAGCTGAAAATCATTTTAAAGTAGTAGAAAATCAATTGAAAAATAGCTTGTTTCATTTGAATAAAGCTGATTTTTCTAATATTATTTTAGCCTACGAGCCTGTTTGGGCAATTGGAACTGGTGAAACAGCATCGGCAGAACAAGCACAAGAAATGCACGCTTTTGTAAGAGCAACTATTGCAAAACAATATGGTGATGCAATTGCAAACGATATTTCAATTTTATACGGAGGAAGTGTAAAGCCTGAAAATGCCGCAGAAATTTTTTCAAAAACAGATGTAGACGGAGGATTAATTGGAGGAGCGGCTTTAAAAGCAGCTGATTTTGTAACGATTATAAAAGCAATATAATCAAGAGTAATGGATAATATTTATATAGAATATAATTTTGAAGTAAGCCCTAAAGACCCGGCAACTGAAATTTTAATAGCGGAATTAGGTGAGGTTGGTTTTGAGAGTTTTGTAGAACTTGATAACGGAGTAACGGCATACATCCAGAAAAATGACTGGAAAGAAAACATGTTAGAAGATCTTTTTATTTTGAAATCGGAAGATTTTTCTATTCGTTTTGATCATAAAGAAATTGAGCAAACGAATTGGAATGCCGAATGGGAAAAGAATTTTAATCAAATTCAAGTAGATGATTTGGTAAGTATCAGAGCGCCGTTTCATGAAAACCCTCATTTAAAATACGACATTGTTATTGAGCCAAAAATGAGTTTTGGTACAGGGCATCATGAAACAACACATATGATGGTACAGCATTTAATTGATTTAGATGTAACCAATAAAAAAGTGTTAGATATGGGCTGCGGAACAGGAATTTTAGCAATTTTTGCTGAAATGAAAGGAGCAAATCCTATTGATGCCATTGATATTGATGCTTGGTGTTATGAAAATTCTGTAGAAAATGTACAAAGAAATGAATGTAAAAATATTTCAGTTTTTGAAGGAGATTCATCGCTTTTAGCTGATAAAAAATATGATGTTATTATAGCAAATATCAATCGTAATATTTTATTAAGTGACATGGAAATATATACAAATTGCTTAAATAAATCAGGTATTTTATTGCTAAGTGGTTTTTATAGCGAAGATATTCCTGTTATAGATACAGAAGTCTCAAAACACGGTTTAGCATTACAAAAAACAATTAAAAGAAATAATTGGGTAGCTTTGCAGTATCAAAAAACAGCATAAATGAGCACGATAGAAAAAATACAAGAAGATTTAGACGTTTTAACGCAAGAAACAAAAAAGCATGAAATTATTTTACATAATGACGATGTAAATTCATTCGATTTTGTAATTGATAGTCTAGTTGATGTTTGTGATCATACATTAGAGCAAGCAGAGCAATGTTCTGTTTTAGTTCATTACAAAGGTAAATGTGCCGTTAAAACAGGTGAGTATAAAGATTTAGAACCAAGATGTGCTAAGTTGTTACAATTAGGTTTATCAGCAGAAATAATTTAAGATGGAAAGTGTTTTTAGGTATTACGAATTTTCTGATTTTATCAAGGATGTATCAGCTGCTTTTTCAGGAAATGAAATTTGTTATGCGATATTAAATGAACAGCATTTTTTAATTTTTGAAAAGGATAAAGAAATCTATAATTTATATGTTTCTAAATATAATAAAAAAAATGAAATAGGGGTTAAGCCCCCTGAAATACTAGAGATTTTAGTTGAAGGTTACGATAAAGCAATACCTGCTCACCGTGTATTTTTAAGGAAGTATTTATATTAAAAAACTCAAAAAAAAAACTTATTTTGAGTTTTTTTTTGGTTTAATGTGACGTTTAAAAAATAAGCGTGTCATAGTAGTGTGTATCATTTGTAAATAATTGAAATAAAAATTTTAAATAAATATTTTTTAAGAGTATTAAAATAGTAGTAGTTAGTTTTTATACTAAGTTTGGTTAGATGAAAAGGCCTTAAGCGAAAGCTTAGGGTCTTTTCTATTTTTTATTATGTCGATTTATTAACTTAAAGATAAAGTAATGTAAATATTGTTTTTTTTAAATTAGGTTACATTTATTGCTATAAAAAACAGCTAAAAATAATAGGATGAAAAAAATAGGTTTAATTTTAATTTTCACCTTTTTACTTTTTATGCAATCTTGCAATATTATAAGTGAATGTGAAGATGTAGATTGTTTTACACCACCAGATCCGTTTCAATTTGAATTAGTTGATAAATTAACAGGAGAAAATTTATTTACCACAGGTGAATTTAACTCAAAAGATATTAAAATATTAAATAGTACTACTAAAAAACCTATCGAATTTCGTTTTATCGATAAGAATAATTATAATATTATCGAAATGACTTCTATTGGATGGAAAACAGCAATTGTTAATTATACGATTCAAATAGCTGATAAAAATATTTTCGAGGTCTATGTAAATTCACAAAGAAAAACAAAGGGCTGTTGTGAATATACTGAGTATAAAGAAATTCAAATTAAGCAAGCTGCGTACGAGTTAACCGAAAACACTAGGTTTTATAAAATATTTATTAAAACAGTGTCTGTGGGAAAATAATAAGCAAAAAAAAACACTAAGAAAAAATCTTAGCGTTTTTGTGACCATGGCAGGATTCAAACCTGCAACCTCTTGAGCCGTAATCAAGAATAATACTATTTGTTCATTATTTTATTACTACCTTAATACTATGTAAACCCTTGTATTTACTGTAAATATACTCTTTTTGTTAATAAGTAGTATTTGTTTATTATGTTATTTTTTCTGCAAATATTCTGCAAATGGTTTATGTTTGCAGAAAGTAATTAAAATATGAAAACCGAAAAAGCAGTAAAAGAATACAATATTTCAATACGATTAGATAATAGAAGAAAAAAAGATAGTGGCTGTTATCCTATTAAATTAAGAGTTTACGGAAAAGTAACTAGAAAGGAAAAATGGTATGCTTTAGATATTGATTTATTAGAAGCTGATTTTATTGAAATTTGGCAAAACCCAAAGAACAAAAAATTTAGAGGTTCAAAAAAAGAACTGGAACTAAAACTAAAAGCGATTGAAACTCGAGCAAATGAAGTCGCAACAGAAATGACTGTTTTTAATTTTGATAAATTTGAAACTAAACTATTTAGAAAGTCATCAGATAAAAATAATGTAAAGTATCATTTTAATTTAACTATTGACAAAAATATAAAGGAGGGTAAAATTGGAACTGCTGAAAGTTATAAATACACTCTTAATTCCTTAATTGATTTTAGCGAGAATAAAAAGAAGTGTAAAGCTGATAAACTCACTTTTAATATTATCAATGTAGGTTGGTTAAAAGAATATGAAGCTTTTATGTTATCTAAAAATAAAAGTTATACTACAATAGCAATTTATACTAGAACGTTAAGAGCCGTATTTAATAGAGCTATTGAAAGTAATGATATTAGTATTGATATTTATCCATTCGGAAAAAATAAATATAAAATTCCACGAACAAAAAAAGTAAAGAAAGCATTAAGTAATAACGAACTTAAAATTTTATTTAATGCTGAGGTTTTAAATGATAACCAGCAGAAAGCAAAAGATTTTTTCTTTTTCAGTTATAATTGTAACGGAATGAATTTTAAAGATATTGCTTTATTGAAATACTCAGATATTAAAAACGGTAAATTCAGTTATTACCGTGCAAAGACTTTTGACAAATCAGCAGAAAAAACAGAAATTACAATCTACTTAACAGATTTTACAAACGAGGTTATCAATAAATACGGAAACAAGTCTAAAGATAATTTTGTATTTGATATTATCAATGTTTCTGAAAACAGTACAACTCAGTACAACAAAATTAAAAACTTTACTAGGCACATAAACGAACATCTTAAAAAAGTAGCTAAATTAAACGGTTTACCTATTGATTTGTCGAGCTACTGGGCTAGGCATTCATTTGCAACAAATTCATTGCGTAAAGGTGCTAGTATGGAGTTTATAAGCGAGGCTTTAAATCATAGTGACCTGAGTGTAACTAAAAATTACTTTGCAGGTTTTGAAGATGAAGCCAAAAAAGATTTTGCCAATAGCTTGTTGGACTTTTAAGGAGTACAATTAACATAAAACAGTAAAAAAAAATAAAAAAAATAAAAAAAAATATTTTTAATTAAAAAATTATCTTTTTAAGGCACGTAAGGCTTTTTTTAAAATAATAAGTAGTTATACATAGTTAATGACTATTAAATACCTAAAACATACCTTAAAACAATAAATTTTCATTGTATTGTTATTTATTCGTAAATATGTTTTATCTTTGAACCGTCTTATAAAAATAAAGGCACAAAAAAAAGTGCTTACAGCTTTTCGGCAATTAAACACTTTTGTAGTATTATTATCTGTAGGAGGAAAATAATTATTGCAAAAGTATGAAATTAAAGGGAGTTGTAAGCATTATCTAATAATTTTTTAATTTCATAATTTTATGGTTTTAACATTTAATGATTTACCAACAGTACTAAATGAAGTACTAGAATTACAAAAAGAGCTGAAAAATTTAATCCTATCTAAGGAGACAAGCTCACAATCCGAACTGGAAAAACCTCTAAACATTAAAGAGGTCGCAAAACTTACTCAGTTAAGCGTTCCAACTATTTATTTATACGTATCAGGGCGTAAAATTCCACACTACAAACAAGGTAACAAGCTAAGATTTTTTAAATCCGAAATTATCGACTGGATTAAAAAGGGCAAAGTTAAAACAGTTTCAGAAATTGGAGCTGATACTGATGTTTTACTATCTAAAAAAGCGGTTTAAGATGACTACGAACCGCAAAATTTCACAAAAGACAAAAGTACTTAGCTATCTTAAAAATAACATTGCCACTGGCTCAATGGTATGCGATGCTATCGGTATAACACAAAAGAGTTTTAGTAGAATTAAAAGAGACCTCGAAAAAATAGGCTTATTAGCTGAGGTTAAACACCAGCGTTGTAAAATTACTAAGTGTTTAGCTTGGTACTTAACCACAAATGATGTTTTAGTAGCTGAAATAAATAATCTTAGCTAATTGATGGAAACACCTCAACAAAAAGTAAAGGATTTTTTAACAGATGTTTACGATACGATAGCTACTCTAATTACTTTATATTTTAATTAGAATGTAAAAATATAGGAGCGTACCTATTTGATGCGCTCCTATTCTTATTTAATTGCTTAATCCTAAGCGATACGGCATTTCTTATGCCAAAATTAACGATAGTAAAGGTATAAAAATAGAATGAATAATATTGAAAATAAAACAAACATTACAGCAGAAATGATATTAGAAAATGTAACTAATACAATTGATGCGATTGATAAAAGAGACGAAAGTGTGGGGCTTTTTACAGTTAAGAAAGCTAATAAATGGATTGATGAAGCTAAAAACACGGCAATACCTAAAACATTATTTGGTGAACTTTGGTTTGAAAGTGAAATTTGTATCTTATTTGCTGATACTAATTTAGGTAAATCAATTTTAGCGGTTCAAATTGGCGAAAGTATAAGTAGTGGCAAACCAATACCAGGGTTTAAACTAGAAGCCGAACCGCAAAAAGTATTATACTTTGATTTTGAATTATCAAAAAAACAATTTGAAAATAGGTATTCAGTAGATTATGAAGACCATTTTAAATGGAACGATAATTTTTTAAGAGTAGAAATAAATCCTGATTCAAATATTCCAGACGGCAAAGATTTTGATACTTATTTAAACGAGTCAATAGAACAAAGTATTATTAAATTAGATTCTAAAATCTTAATTATTGATAACCTTACTTACTTGAAAACTGAAACCGAAAACGCAAAAAACGCTCTGCCTTTAATGAAACATTTAAAAGCCTTGAAAAGCAAATACGGACTTTCACTCTTAATTTTAGCACACACACCAAAAAGGGATTTATCAAAAAAAATTACTAGAAATGATTTATCGGGAAGTAAGATGTTAATCAATTTTATTGATGCGTGTTTTACTATTGGCGAAAGTAGTACTGATAAAAGTTTACGATACTTAAAACAGATTAAAGCCCGAAACACTGAAATTGTTTACGATACTGAAAATGTAGCAATTTGTAAAATAGATAAACCGTTCAATTTTCTACAATTTGAATTGGTAGACTATGGAAACGAAAGCGAACACCTCAAAGAAGTTACTGACAAAGAAAAAAACGAACTAGAACAAAATGTACTTAATTTCAAAGCTGAATATCCAAATTTAAGTTTGCAAGATATTGCTGACAAATTCAATACTAATAAAATGAAAGTGTCACGAATATTAAAGAAAAATAACAAATCGTAACAGTCGTAACAGTCTGTTACGGTGTTACACTTGTTACGAAGTGTTACGATTATTAATGCAGAAATATTTAAAACCCTTATTTTCAGTTAGTTAAATAGGTAGTCGTAACAAATCGTAACAGTTGTAACAGTCGTAACAAATCGTAACACCGTAACAGTCATAACAAATCGTAACAGTCGTAACAGTCGTAACACTGTAACAGTCTGTTACGCTTGTTACGATTAATTAAAAACCTTTAATTTTATGGATAATTTCAGATACATTTTAGAAAAATACAACGGAACAAAGAGCCGATACCATTGCCCTAACTGTAATAAACCTAATCAGTTTACTAGATACATTGATACACAAACTAACGAACATTTAAACGATGCTGTAGGGGCTTGCAGTAGGCTTGTAAAGTGTGGTTATCATTATAAACCAAAACAATATTTTCAAGACAATAATACATTTGAAACAAAAGCAGTTCCATTTGTACGAAAGCCACCACCACCAAAACCAATAACAAGTTATTTTAATGCTGAGGTTATGAATAAGAGTTTGAGTAGTAAAGCTCCTAACTTCTTTTTAGATTATTTAATCACTTTATTTGGTACGGAAACGGCTCAAATGCTAATAATGGATTATAATATTGGAACTTCTACTAAATGGAACGGTGCAACCACTTTTTGGCAACAAGATATTAACGGAAAAATAAGAAGTGGCAAAGTAATGCTTTACAATCCTGAAAACGGTAAACGAGTTAAGAAGCCGTATAATCACATCGGTTGGGAACATTCAGAAATTGATAACTTTAATTTAGAGCAATGTTATTTTGGTGAACACTTATTAAATGAAGACAAAAACAAGCCAATAGCAATTTGCGAAAGTGAAAAAACAGCAATTATTTGCAGTATCTGTTTGCCAGAGTTTTTTTGGTTGGCTTGTGGTTCGCTTAATAATTTGAGTAAAGCAAAGACAAAGGTATTAAAAGGTCGCAATGTAGTATTGTTTCCTGATGCAGGTTGTTATAATAATTGGAATGATAAAATACCTAGACTCGCAAAAGATGTATATTTTACAACTAATACATTGTTAAGAGACAAAGCAACGGATTACCAAAAAGAACAAGGTTTTGATATTGCTGACTGTTTGATACAATCACAAAAAGCCACGTAAAAATAATGAAAAAACATAAACATTTAAGAGTAATTGAGCGTAAAAATATTTACAGAATAGGAGGCAATTATTTCACAATTTTAATAGATGGAGTTTTTAAAGATTTTAGAAGAATTAAAACACCTCAAAAATATAGAATAATTTAAAACAAAGAGTTTTCTTACATTATAAAAAAGAGCCGTTTTAAAGCAGTCTTATAACCTCAGTAGTAAAGTATATTAAATTATTCTTTGCGTTTGCTGAGGTTCTTATTTTTGTAGTTAATTGGTATCTGTTACACGTATGTACTTTGTATCTACGTTTTGAACACTATAAGAAAAAAAATATTGCGATGTTTTAGACACTATAAAAAAAGAGCCGTTTTAAACCAACCGTCTTTACAATTTACTTTAACATCTGAAATGTACGTTTTAAGCTAATTTTATAACCTCAACTACAAAGAGTTTTAAAATATTATTTGCGTTTGTTGAGGTGTTTATTTTGATAGTTACTTGGTATCTGTTATGCGAGTGTGTATAAAAAAAGAGAAGATAGTTTTCGTACATTTAAAAAAAGAGCCTAACAATTCAGCAATAGAGTAACACTATCAGCAGAAACAAAACTTAAAATAATTATTTAATTATCTATTTTTCTGCAAATATTCTGCAAATGAAAAAACCAGCATTTACAGAAACGTCTGTAACTACTGGTTTTGTTGTGACCATGGCAGGATTCAAACCTGCAACCTCTTGAGCCGTAATCAAGTGCGCTATTCAGTTGCGCCACATGGCCGTATTGCGAGTGCAAATCTACAACTGTTTTATTGATAAAAAAAATAAATTCAAGTTTTTTTTACTTTTTTTTTCAAAAATTAATTTAATTCTTTTTTGAAGTTATTTATTATTTCTTCAGCGCCTTGAAAATCAGATTTATATATAAATAATTCACAAGAGTCACCTGTGGCACCAAAACCTGCTAATCTCCCAGATTCTTTTGTGTCTTTAACTAAGCTTGGTATTTTAGCTTCATCTAATAAAAAAGCAAGCCTATTTGCTAATATTGAAGTTCCGGTATATACTTTTACGTGTTCTTTCATAATTTTAGGTTTTAATATGTTAATCTAATGAGTTTATAGTAATAAATGCTCGCCATCCAATAATTGCTAATTGAAATTTTGAAGCTGTAGAAATATCTAATGCTCTTTTTGTAAAAGAGGGTAGTAGTAGTTTGTTTAGTTTTGCTAAAGCTTTAAAAAAATGTTTTTTCATTGAAATATTTAATTCTATATCAAAAATACTGAAAAATAATGTATTACTAAGGGTAACATAAATCTAGATAGGTTGCCCTTAGTAATAAAAGCCATTTTATTTTTTATTTTGCATCATTTTTTTTGCTAAGTCAGCACCAATTAATGACTGTAATAAGCTTCCGTTTGCGTTTCCTCCGTTATTTCCACCTTCAATATAAGTAGTGGGAAGTTGTAAGTCTTTTATTTGCTGGGCAACACCAACGGCTGTTTTATATTCCCATTCTGCTTTTTCTTGTGGAGTTAAACCAGCACTAACTAATTTAGCATTTTCATAATATTGCGCTTCGGCAGCTACTTTTTTACTTTTGGCTTTGTATTGCTCAACTTCAAATTGCTTTTTTTCTTTGATTAAATTAAATCCAGCTACTTTTGCTTCTGTTTCGGCTTCAATTGTTTGTTGAATTTGGATTTTTTCTAACCTTGCTCTTTCTTTTGCTTTTTCAGATTCTCCTTTAGCAACTTCTTTTTTAGCTCTGTAATATTCACGTTCGGCTTGTTGTTTTTCTAATTGAGTTTGGGCAACTTCATTTTTTTGTAAATCTAAACGCTCATCAAAAGAAGATTCCCAATCAATACCCGTTACTTGTGCTTGGTAAATTTTTAAACCATATTGTTTTAATGTATTAGAATCATCTCTAATAATAGTACCATCTTTGGTTCTTTTTATTCTAAATTTTTTCTGTTTACTTGATTTTCCGATTTTTATTTTTCGAATAGTGGTTGTATCGCCTACAACTTCATTACTATTTTCCGATTCGTAATATTGCTCTACTTGATACATTCCGTTTTCTAATTGATCTCTAAAATACCTATCAAAATCAGAAGCCTGTCCAGAAATATAATCTTGTGCGTCCATCAATTTACAGGTGTTTTTTATAGCGGCATCAATATTTGGTAAAACTCTTCCATAGATTAATTTAGATTCACTTCTGTTTCTATCTGCCATGTTTAAAAAAACTGCTTCATCATTAATATTTACTCCTACAATAACAGAAGTGCTTATTTCGGCTTTAATAGCATCGCTAAATTCCCATTTTTGAGCTTTTCGGTTATAAATACCTCGGTCACTTTTTGGTAATTCATTTTCATCTTTAACAATAATATCTTTTATAGATGTTTCATACGATAAAGGAATAATTCGTCCCCACCATTTTAATTTTAATCCTTGGGTTGTAATCATTTTATCGCCACCAGAAACGTATTGTACCGCATAAGCAGTACCTGCATCTGCATAAAAAAACATTCCTGTAATAATACTCATAAAGGCACCAAGTGCTGTTAATTGAATACTTCTTTGAAAAGTAAACCAAGTTAAAATTTTGTTGTTTTTAATAATTGAGCTTAATAACATAGTTGTTAGCCCCATAATAATTAATAATACTCCGATAAATGTTAGCATAAAATATAGTTTGGTTTTAAAAGTTGGTTATGATAATAAAGCGATAATCGTTGCAATTTTTATTGCGATAATAATTAGTTTTAATGTAATAGCAATCATTTTTTAGGTGTTTTTAATTGGTTTATAATTCTTAATTTTTTATGAATATAGTGTAAAGAAAAGCTCGCTTCCAAAAAGATATTTAGCATTTAATAGGTTTAGATTTAAATAAGAAGTTAAAAGGTGATAAATAGTTTTAATTTATAAGATAGTTTACTTGTTTAGTGTTCTTATTTTTAATCAAAAACTTACTTTTATGTTTTTAATGATAATTTAATATTGGGGTTTTATAATTATTTTAAAGAAAATAAAGGAAAACAGGTGTTTATAAAGCTTATTTTTTGGTATTTGTTCTTTTTTAAAGCTTTTTAGCACTTGTTTATTTTGATGTCAAAGTTCTATATTTGCAAGAAAAAATAGAATCGATGGATAATATTGTATATATAGCGTTAGGATTGTTATTATTAGTTCTTGGAGGGAATTGGCTTTTAAAAGCAGCTGTTGGATTATCGTTAAAATTAAACATCCCAAAGGTAGTAATCGGAATGACAGTTGTTTCTTTTGCAACCTCAGCACCAGAGTTAATTGTAAGTATAAAGTCGGCATTAAACGGCGCTTCTGGCTTGGCAGTAGGGAATGTAATAGGTTCTAATATTGCTAATATTGGCTTGGTTTTAGGGATTACGCTAATTTTATCAACTATTGAAGTAGAAAAAAACTTTTATAAAACCGATTGGCCTGTAATGATGGTAGCTTCAGGTTTATTATATTTTTTTATCGCTTTTGATAATACCATTGAGCAATACGAGGGAATTATTTTATTTAGTATGTTGGTGGTGTTTTTAGTGTATTTATTGCGTTTTCAAAAAACAGCAGTAGTCGATGAAATGCCTGAAGATGATGAAGAATTACCTTTATATAAGGTGGTATTATTTTTAAGTATTGGTGGTTTCTGCCTGTGGTTAGGTTCTGAATGGTTAATTGATGGTGCTACAAACTTAGCAAAAAGTATGGGGGTAAGTGATGCTATTATTGGTGTTACAGTGGTCTCGGTAGGGACAAGTGTACCAGAATTAGCGGCATCAATCATTGCAGTTTTGAAAAAAGAGAAAGCTATTTCTTTAGGAAATTTAATTGGTTCGAATGTCTTTAATATATTGGCAGTTTTAGGAATTACATCAATTATTACACCGATAAAATTAGGTACTGATGCTTTAAGTTTGGTAAATAATGATATTTATTGGATGCTTGCCATTTCGTTTATCATATTGCCATTTGCGTTTTTCCCAAAGAAATTACGCTTAAATTGGGTTCATGGAATTATATTATTAGTTGCTTACACTGTTTTTGTGTATTTAAAATTGAGTTAAGAAAGTGGTTGTATGGATTTTTATTAGAAAAACTATTATATAAAAGCAACAAACCTCACAATTAAAACCTGTGAGGTTTATGCTTAATAGCCTGCTTGAATTTTATTTAAAAATACTTTTCTAACATAGAATAATACATTGAACTTCGTTAAATTGAATTAAACTCATTTTTGCATTTTAATTTGCCATATTTTTTTAGCTTTTTTTGATGGTATTTATCGATTTGATTGATTTTAATGAGTAGAAGAAATTGAAAAAAGAAAAAAATCACTCGAATTGACTGCTTGTTTATGAGTTTTTGCAGTAAAATTATAATTAATTTCTAAAATTCTGAAAACTAGCAAAATCCCTAGCCCCGATTGAAGCAATTGTTTGAGCTCTTTTTTATTTTTTTCTTTTGAAAAATAAAAAAAGCGAGTGCGTAAAGCGGGAAATAGCTTCAAATAATCCTTTTTCTTATAAAATATATCGCATAAAAAAGCCTTTAAACGAATTTAAAGGCCTCTTTTGTTGTTGTTGTTGTTGGTTGTGTTGTAATGGAAAATATATTATAAGTTATCGCAAACAGGCTTTACTGTTTGTATAATTCTTGAAGCAATTTTGTAAGGATCTCCGTTTGAAGCAGGTCTTCTGTCTTCTAAATATCCTTTCCAATCGTTATCAACTGTTAAAATAGGAATACGAATTGAAGCACCTCTGTCAGAAATTCCGTAACTGAAATCGGTAATTGAAGCAGTTTCGTGTAAACCTGTTAAACGTTGGTCGTTGTGAGCTCCGTAAATATCGATATGTTCTTTAGTTACTGGTCTGAAAGCTTCACATATTTTCATGTAAGTTTCTTTAGATCCACAAGTTCTTAACACAGTGTTAGAGAAATTTGCGTGCATTCCAGAACCATTCCAATCTCCTTTTACAGGTTTTGGGTGATATTCGATGTAGTAACCATATTGTTCTGTTAATCTGTCTAATAAATATCTAGCAATCCAAATTTCATCACCAGCTATTTTTGCACCTTTTGCAAATAATTGAAATTCCCATTGCCCTGAAGCAACTTCTTGGTTAATTCCTTCAAAATTTAAACCAGCATCAATACATAAATCGGCATGTTTTTCAACAAAATCTCTACCGTGAGTATTTCTACCACCTACAGAACAGTAATACATTCCTTGAGGACCTGGATATCCGCCAACAGGAAATCCTAAAGGAAGTTGTGTTGCGTTGTCCATAATAAAATATTCTTGTTCAAAACCGAACCAGAAATCGTTATTGTCATCATTAATAGTAGCACGAGCGTTAGATTCATGCGGAGTTCCGTCAGCATTCATTACTTCATTCATTACTAAATATCCGTTAACACGAGCAGGATCAGGATAAATTGCAACAGGTTTTAAAACACAGTCAGAAGCGCCTCCTGAAGCTTGTTTTGTAGAAGACCCGTCAAAAGACCAATTTTTTAGCTCTTCTAAAGTTCCTTGAAAATTTTCATGCTCTTCAACCTTTGTTTTACTTCGTAGGTTTTGAGTTGGTTTGTAACCATCTAACCAGATATACTCTAACTTAATTTTTGCCATGATACTAGAATCTATTATTTAGAATTGAATTCAAAGCAAAAATAAATAATTTATATTATATGCTAAAATTTATAGGGGTAAAATATTTAATATTAGTTTTTAATCATGCAACCCCTGTTTTTTTAGGGGGTGTTCTTTAATTTTGATAAATTTATGTATTTTTGACCTCAAATTCACACTTTATATTATGTCAACTTTAAGATTTAGCGCTTTAAAAGAAACTTTACACAGAAAACCTGTTTTTATAGAACAAAAAGGGCGTCGTTCAGAATTGTTTGGGAAAAATGTTTTTAACGAACAAGCAATGCGTCAGTATATGACAAAAGATGCGTATAAAAGTGTGATGAACGCCATTGAATTTGGAACTAAAATTGACAGAAAAATTGCCGATCAAATTGCGGTAAGTATGAAAGATTGGGCGCTGTCTAAAAATGCAACTCATTATACGCATTGGTTTCAGCCATTAACAGGGGCAACGGCAGAAAAACACGATGCTTTTTTTGAAACTATTGATGGTGGTGGCGCTATGGAGCGTTTTGATGGTGGGCAATTGGTACAGCAAGAACCTGATGCGTCTAGTTTTCCGCATGGCGGGATAAGAAATACCTTTGAAGCTCGTGGTTATACGGCTTGGGATCCTACATCACCAGCATTTGTATATGGTACAACGTTGTGTATTCCAACGGTTTTTGTTGCTTATACTGGCGAATCTTTAGACAACAAAGCGCCTTTATTAAAGGCCTTACAAGCTGTTGATACATCGGCAACCGCAGTTTGCAAATATTTTGATAAAAATGTATCAAAAGTAAGTGCAACCTTAGGTTGGGAGCAAGAGTATTTTTTAATTGATACTGCATTAGCTGCTGCCCGCCCTGATTTAATGATGACAGGAAGAACACTTTTAGGGCATTCTCCTGCAAAAGGACAGCAATTAGATGACCATTATTTTGGGTCAATTCCTGATAGAGTACTGAGTTTTATGCGCGATTTAGAGCAAGAATGTATGCTTTTAGGAGTCCCTGTAAAAACACGTCATAATGAAGTAGCACCGAATCAGTTTGAGTTAGCGCCTATTTTTGAAGAAGCTAATTTAGCGGTTGACCACAATTCATTATTAATGGATGTGATGGAAAAAGTATCGCAACGTCATCAGTTTAAAGTATTGTTTCATGAAAAACCTTTTGAAGGAATTAATGGTTCAGGGAAACATAATAACTGGTCGTTAGAAACAAATACAGGTGTTAATTTATTGAGCCCAGGAAAAACTCCGATGAAAAATTTACAGTTTTTAACCTTTTTTGTAAATACCATTAAAGCAGTTCATGATTATGAAGAATTAATCAGAGCATCGATGGCAAGTGCTAGTAATGATCACAGGTTAGGAGCAAATGAAGCGCCACCAGCAATTATTTCGGTGTTTATTGGCTCGCAATTATCCGAAGTATTAGACGAATTAGAAAACGTTACCAAAGGAAAATTATCACCTCAAGAAAAAACAGATTTAAAATTAAATATTGTCGGTAAAATTCCTGAAATCTTATTAGATAATACCGATAGAAACCGAACATCTCCTTTTGCTTTTACAGGAAATAAATTCGAATTACGTGCCGTAGGTTCGTGGGCTAATTGTGCAGGGCCGATGACGGTTTTAAATACGATTATAGCAAAACAGCTAAAAGAATTTAAAATTGAAGTAGATACCTTAATAGATGCAAAAAGCTTGAAAAAAGATGAGGCTATTTTTAATGTGTTAAGAGAATATATAAAGGCATCTAAAAAAATTAGATTTGAAGGCGACGGCTATGGAATTGAATGGGAAAAAGAAGCTAAAAAACGTGGTTTAAGCAATCATAAAACAACGCCTGAGGCTTTAAAAGCTAAAATATCAGAAAAATCAATTTCACTTTTTGAAGAGATGAATGTGATGAATAAAATAGAGGTGGTGGCTCGTCATGAAATTGAATTAGAAGAGTATTCAAAACGAATTCAAATTGAAAGTAGAGTTTTAGCAGATGTTGCTAGGAATCATGTAATTCCTACAGCAATTCAATATCAAAATACCTTAATCGAAAATGTAAAAGGCTTGAAAGAGATTTTTGGAAACGGCTTTGAGCAATATGCTAAAGAACAGCTTGATTTAATTAAAAAAATATCGGGGCATCTTGCTGAAATCAATTCTAAAATTGAAAAAATGACCGAAGAACGTAAAAAAACGAACAAATTTTTTGGGCAAAAAAATGCCGATAATTATTGTAATAAAGTAAAACCGTTTTTTGATGAAATCCGTTATCATTGTGATAAGTTAGAATTATTAGTAGATGATAATTTATGGCCTTTAACAAAATATAGAGAATTATTATTTATCAGATAAAACAATTAACTAAAAATTAAATAGGAAACCCTTTTGAATTCTGTTAAATTTGCAATTAACAACAACATAACACATGAGTAACGAAGTATCTAAACGCTACGCACAACGAGGCGTATCGGCATCTAAAGAAGATGTTCATAATGCTATAAAAAATATTGACAAAGGGTTATTTCCAAAGGCTTTTTGTAAAATTGTACCTGATTATTTAACCAATGATGAAGATTATTGTTTAATAATGCACGCCGATGGTGCAGGAACAAAATCGTCATTAGCCTATATGTATTGGAAAGAAACAGGCGATATTTCTGTTTGGAAAGGAATTGCACAAGATGCGTTAATCATGAATATTGATGATTTATTATGCGTTGGAGCAACCGATAACATACTACTTTCTAGCACAATTGGACGTAACAAAAGTAAAATCCCTGGCGAAGTTTTATCAGCAATTATCAACGGAACTGAAGAGTTAATCGACGATTTAAAAGGTTTTGGTGTAACGATTCATTCAACAGGTGGCGAAACTGCCGATGTTGGTGATTTAGTACGCACTATTATTGTAGATTCTACCGTAACAGCACGTATGAAACGTACTGATGTAATTGACAACGCAAACATTAAAGCAGGCGATGTAATTGTTGGTTTAGAGTCTTTCGGGCAGGCAACTTATGAAACACAGTATAATGGTGGAATGGGTTCTAACGGATTAACATCGGCAAGGCATGATGTTTTTGATAACTATTTAGCAGCTAAATATCCGGAGAGTTTTGATGCGGCTGTTCCTGCGGATTTAGTGTATTCAGGAAAAACAAAATTAACAGATGCTGTTGAAAATTCGCCAATCGATGCGGGTAAATTAGTGTTATCGCCAACAAGAACATACGCACCTATTATTAAAGAGATTTTATCGAAATTTAATGCTGATACGGTTCACGGAATGATTCATTGTTCTGGTGGCGCGCAAACTAAAATTTTACATTTTGTTGATGAATTACATATTGTAAAAGATAACATGTTTGCTGTTCCGCCTTTATTTAAATTGATACAAGAGCAATCAAAAACAGATTGGAAAGAAATGTATCAGGTGTTTAACTGTGGGCATAGAATGGAAATTTATGTATCGCCAGAGGTTGCCGACGATATTATAGCGATTTCAAAATCGTATAATGTAAATGCTCAAATTGTAGGTAGGGTAGAAGCTTCTGAAACTAAAAAATTGACCATAAATAGTGAGTTTGGTACTTTTAATTATTAACTAAAAGTGTTTTATATAGATGAAAAAAGCCTCCGTTTGACGGAGGCTTTTTTTTTGTGAGTGTAATCATGTGTGTTTTTCATAATATCTAAATATTTCAAAAAGTATTATGGAACAATATAATATTTTGATATAAAAAATCACTTTAAATATTAATGAATATATTTTTAAAAAATAATGACAATCTACAAAATCTATAATTACTTGTGAAGTTGTAAATAATAGAAAGGTTGAAATAATTAATAGTTTTAAATAAAAATTCACTTTTTTTAAACTTCGGATATTTCTCTTTAAAAACGAAATTTTTTGTTTAATGCTAGGTGAATTATTACCATTAAAAACTTCCTTTATTTGGTGTTTTAAATTTTCACGATAGTTTAAGATGAAAGAATATAATACAGTAAATATAGTCAAACTTATCCCTAGAAAAGCAAGATTAATATTACCATAATTATTTATTTGCTCAATCATATTACAAGTCGTCATTATATCCAAGAAAATTTTCAATAACTGGTTGCAGTTTTTTTATAATAAACGATGTTTTGTAAATTTCATCATTTTCAATTTCATTAGAAGTGATTTCTGTAGAAAAATTATATGATTCTTCTGCTACTTCATTAATTTTTTCTATGACTTCATCTATTGAATTTTGTTCTATTTTAAATTGTTGCTTACCATTAGTTATTTTTAGACTTCTTTTTGAAAAGAATTTAAAAATTTTAGTGTCTTCAATTATTTTTTTAACTTTATCTAAAGGTATGTCTTTATAAACGGTTTCTTTAATTTTTGATGATTTACTTTCAGTAACATATTCGTGAAAATGATAATCTTCATCATTTTCATCAAATTCGAATGACGAAAGTTTTAAAGATAATTCAGGGATAATTTTATTTTTTTTAAATCGACTAATTATATCATTTAATTTTATATTCTTGATTTCAATATCTAAAATGTCTTTTAATACCATTTTAGAAGCATTTACTATTTCACTATTGTTTTTATTAGGGTCTTCATATAAAAAAATTATCCATTTGAATTGTAGTTTATTGACTCCAAATGTATGTGGATATAAAATAAAAATATAATTTTTACTTCCTATTTTATCTGTTTTTTTAAGTTTTACTTTTTCTATAGTTTCTACATATCCATCAAAATGATTAGTTATAAATGAGGTAACCCTGAGAAGTAAACCAGAATCGTTACCAAATGAAATTTTTTCAAATGCTACTTTTTCAATATTTTGCGTAATAGATTTATTTCTTTTATCTTTTGTTATTGGTTTTTTTTCTTTGTTAAAGACATTAATTTTATCAATGAGATTATTAATTAATAAATCTTTTGAAAATACAAGTTCTTTAAAAGTAATTGTTGTTGATTCGTCTTTTTTTTCAGTAGAAATATACACGGGTACTTTTAATTTGTATGTTTTCATTCTTTCTTTATAACAGTTTTTAAGAAGTTTTGGTTTTAAAAACTAATTTAGCATTAATTCTTTCAACAAAAAAAGGTCGTCAAAATAAATTGACGACCTTTTAAACAAACAACTAAATTCTAAAACTTATTATGAAGAGTTTTAGAAGATTTTTTATATAAGATATCAAAACAGTTACTGCCCTGATATCTTATTTATTTAGAAACAGTATTTATTTTCTGCTTTTAATTTTTCAGCAATCATGTTACGTAATCCAATTACGTTTGGCTGATTTGCGTATTTTGTAAAACGTTTTAAGCCCATTAACATCATACGTTGCTCATCACCTTGTGCAAAAGAAACAATACCTTCTTTAGCATTTTTAATGATGATATCTACCGCATTATATAAATATAATTGCGTCATCGCAATCTGTTCTTTTTGAGAATCTTTACCAAAACGTTTGGCGTTTTTTTCAGTTCTCAAAATAGCAGATTCTGCCATATAGGTTTCAATTAAAATATTAGAAGCCGCGGTTAATAATTGTTGATGCTGCTCTAATTCGGTACCAAATTTCTGAATTGCAGACCCTGCAACCATTAAGAAAACTTTCTTTAATTTAGCAACCATTTCTTTTTCTTCTGCAAATAATTCAGAATAATCAGGCGTATCAAAAGAAGGAATACCTAATAATTCTTCGCCAACAGCCATTGCAGGATTTAATAAATCTACATGACCTTTCATCGCTTTTTTAACCAACATTCCAACAGAAAGTAATCTGTTAATTTCGTTCGTTCCTTCGTAAATACGAGCAATACGCGCATCTCTCCAAGCCGATTCCATAGGAGTTTCTTCTGAGAATCCCATACCTCCAAAAATTTGAATTCCTTCGTCAGCACACGCTTGTACATCTTCAGAAACAGCCACTTTTAAAATAGAACATTCAATAGCATATTCTTCCACACCTTTTAATTCCGCTTCTTGATGCGTATTTCCTTCGGCTTCACGTAATGCAATTCTATCTTCAATATTTTTAGCAGCTCTATACGATGCTGATTCCCCTACATAGGCGTTGGTTGCCATATCGGCTAATTTCATTTTGATAGCACCAAATTCAGAAATTGAAGTTTTAAATTGCTTACGCTCATTTGCGTAATTAATTGCAATTGTAGTAACTCTTCTTTGAGAATCTAAACAAGCAGCAGCTAATTTAATACGCCCAACATTTAAGGCATTCATGGCAATTTTAAAACCATTTCCTCTTGCTGATAACATATTTTCAATCGGCACAATTGTATCATTGTAAAATACCTGACGGGTAGAAGAAGCACGGATTCCTAATTTATGCTCTTCTTCACCTAACGTAATTCCATTTGTATTTTCTTTGTCATATTCAACGATAAAACCAGTAATGTTTTTATCATCTTCAATACGAGCAAATACAATCATAACGTTACAAAAACCTGCGTTTGAAATCCACATTTTTTGTCCGTTAATTTTATAATGCGTTCCATCTTCCGATAGGGTAGCGGTTGTTTTTCCTGAATTAGCATCTGAACCAGCACCTGGTTCTGTTAAACAGTAAGCACCAAACCATTCACCTGTTGCTAATTTTGGAACATATTTTTGTTTTTGAGCTTCGGTTCCGTATAAAGTAATTGGCATCGTTCCAATACCTGTGTGTGCACCGAAAGCAGTACTAAAAGAACCTGTTCCGCTTGAAATATAATCACAGGTTAGCATGGTAGAAACAAATCCCATTCCTAATCCGCCGTAAGCTTCAGGAACAGCAACACCTAAAAAACCTAATTCACCAGCTTTACGCATCGTTTCTTCGGTTAAAGCATAATTTTTCTTTTCAAAACTTGCTTTATGAGGGATTATTTCACGGTCGTTAAATTCCATAACCGCTTCTTTCATCATTTTTTGCTCTTCGGTAAAATCTTCTGGAGTAAAAACATCTTCACAATTTGTTTCTTTTACTAAAAATTGTCCTCCTCTTAATAAATCTGCCATTTTTGTTTTGTTTTAATTGTTAGTTTAGTTTAAGAATTCGAAAATACCAGCAGCACCTTGCCCAGTTCCTACACACATGGTTACCATTCCATATTTTCCTTGCATATTGCGTTTACGCATTTCATCGAATAATTGTACCGATAATTTAGCACCTGTACAACCTAAAGGATGTCCTAAGGCAATAGCACCACCATTTACGTTAATGATGTCTGCGTCTAATCCTAATTCACGAATTACCGCTAATGATTGCGAAGCAAATGCTTCGTTTAATTCAATTAAACTGATGTCTTCTTGTTTTAATCCTGCTTGTTTTAATGCTTTTGGAATAGCTGCAACAGGACCAATTCCCATAATTTTTGGCGGTACACCAGCAGCAGCATAACTTACCATACGAGCAATTGGTTTGATGTTTAATTCTTTCACCATATCTTCACTCATCACCATTACAAATGCTGCTCCATCACTTGTTTGTGATGAATTTCCAGCGGTAACACTTCCGTTTGTAGCAAATACAGGGCGTAAACGCTCTAAACCAGCAATATTTGAACCTTTACGAGGTCCTTCATCTTTTGTTACGGTATATTTTCTAGTGGCTTTTTTTCCGTTCGAATTAACATAGGTTTCTTCCACTTCAATAGGAACTATTTGGTCTTGAAAACGATTTTCAGCTTGTGCTCTTAATGCTTTTAAGTGTGAATTTAAAGCAAATTCATCTTGGTCTTTACGAGAAATATTATATTTTTCAGCAACCGCTTCGGCAGTATTTCCCATTCCCCAATAATAATCAGCATGCCCATCAGCAACTACATCATAATTTAATTCTGGTTTAAAACCTGTCATTGGTACAGAACTCATGCTTTCGGCACCACCAGCGATAATACATTCTGCCATTCCTGACTGAATTTTAGCCACTGCCATACCGATAGTTTCTAATCCTGATGAACAAAAACGATTTACCGTTACTCCTGGAACGTCATCAATTTTTAATCCCATTAAAGAAATTAAACGTGCCATATTTAATCCTTGCGAACCCTCAGGCATTGCGTTACCAACAATAACATCGTCAATACGAGTTTTGTCAAAATCGGGTAACTTTTCCATTAAATATTCAATGGTTTCTGCCGCTAGTTCATCGGCTCTTTTAAAGCGAAATGCTCCTCTTTTTGATTTTCCGATAGCGGTTCTATATCCTTGTACTATATATGCTGTTTTCATTTTTCTTCTGATGTTTTAGGGTGAAGTTTAGTTACGTAATGGTTTTCCTGTTTTCAACATTTGTTGAATACGTTCTAATGATTTACGCTCTGTTGTTAAACTTAAAAATGCTTCACGCTCTAGGTTTAATAAATACTGTTCAGAAACTTTTGTTGGTTCTGATAAATCTCCACCAGCCATTACATACGCTAGTTTATTGGCGATTTTTTGGTCGTGTTCTGATATGAATCTACTAGCTTGCATAGAATCGGTAGCGACCATAAAAGCACCTAAGGCTTGTTTTCCTAAAACTAAAATATCTTCACGTTTTACAGGTTGTGTATAACCAGCTTCTGCCATTAATACGGCGTGTTTTTTAGCTTGTGCAATTTGACGCTCTCTGTTTACTACAACAACATCTTTTCCTTTTTGTAATAAGCCTAAATCGAAAGCTTCATGTGCTGAGGTACTTACTTTTGCCATACCAATAGTTAAGAAATATTCTTGTAATACGTTTAACTGAACATCTCCTGTACGGAACGTATCGGAAGCACGCAACGCCATTTCTTTTGAACCACCACCACCAGGGATAACTCCAACACCAAATTCTACTAATCCCATGTAAGTTTCAGCAGCGGCAACCACTTTATCGGCATGTAATGATAATTCACATCCACCACCTAACGACATTCCGTGAGGCGCAGCAATGGTAGGAATTGAAGAATAACGCATACGCATCATCGTATCTTGAAAATACTTAATAGCCATATTTAATTCGTCATATTCTTGTTCAACAGCCATCATAAATATCATTCCGATATTTGCTCCAACCGAGAAATTTGCTCCTTGATTACCAACAACTAATCCTTGGAAATCTTTTTCAGCTAAATCAATTGCTTTGTTTAATCCTGCTAAAACATCGCCACCAATAGTGTTCATTTTAGATTGAAATTCACAATTTAAAATACCATCACCTAAATCTTCAATAACAACGCCAGAATTTTTAAAGACCTCTTTTGTTTTTCTGATATTATCTAAAATGATAAATGAATCTTGCCCTGGTTTTTTTAGTTGTGCTTTTGCAGAAACATCATAAAAATAGGTAGCTCCTTCTTTAACAGAATAAAAAGATTTTTGCCCATTTGCAACCATTTCGGTAATCCAAGTAGCAGGTTGGTTTCCTTCGGCTTTCATTAATTCGATACCTTTTTCGATACCAACGGCATCCCAAATTTCGAAAGGCCCATTTTCCCAACCGAAACCAGCTTTCATGGCATCGTCAATTTTATACAATTCGTCAGAAATTTCTGGAATCCTATTTTGAACATAGGCAAACATTGCTGCGAAGTTTTTACGGTAAAACTCTCCCGCTTTATCTTTTCCGCCAACCAACACTTTAAATCTGTCAATTGGTTTATCAATAGTTTTTGTTAATTCTAAAGTTGCAAATTTCGCACGTTTTTTAGAACGATATTCCATCGTTTCTAAATCTAAAGTCAAAATTTCTTTCTTCCCTTCAGCGTTTACAACTTTTTTATAAAAACCTTGTTTTGTTTTACTTCCTAACCATTTATTTTCCATCATAGTATTGATGAAACCTGGTAATTTGAATAAATGGTGTGCTTCGTCGTTCGGGCAGTTTTCGTAAATACCGTTTGCAACGTGTACTAAAGTGTCTAAACCAACAACATCAACAGTTCTAAAAGTTGCCGATTTTGGGCGACCAATTACAGGACCTGTTAATTTATCAACCTCTTCAACGGTTAAACCTAATTCTTTTACTTGATGAAATAAAGATTGAATCCCGAAGATTCCAATTCTGTTACCAATAAAAGCAGGAGTATCTTTAGCTAAAACCGAAGTTTTTCCTAAAAATTTAGAACCATAATCCATTAAGAAATCAGTAACTTCTTGTTTACAGTCAGGACCAGGAACAACTTCAAATAATTTTAAATAACGTGGAGGATTAAAAAAGTGAGTTACCGCAAAATGCTTTTGAAAATCTTCGCTTCGTCCTTCGTTCATAAATTTGATAGGAATCCCTGAAGTGTTTGAAGAGATAATCGTACCAGGAGTACGGTATTTTTCTAATTTTTCAAAAACAATTTTTTTAATATCTAATCGTTCAACAACAACTTCCATAATCCAATCAACATCGGCAACTTTGGCAATATCGTCTTCTAAATTACCTGTAGTAATTCTACTAGCAAATTTTTTAGCATAAATTGGCGATGGTTTCGATTTTAAAGAAGCCGTTAAAGCGTCATTAACCAAACGATTACGAACAGCTTTGTCTTCTAACGTTAGTCCTTTTGCTTTCTCTTTGTCGTTAAGTTCTCTAGGAACGATGTCTAATAATAAGACTTCAACGCCAATGTTAGCAAAATGACATGCAATACCGCTTCCCATAATCCCCGAACCGATAATTGCTACTTTTTTAATTCTTCTTGTCATTTGTTTTTAGGTTTTTTTATACAGTTTTATTGTCGGCATCAATATACACCTTCTTTTCTGTAATAAGTTTGTTTATGGTTGATGTTACTTTAAAGAAAAGATTTAATTCTTCTTCTGTAATATGTTTTTTTACTTGATTATTAAACTGATATACGTGTCCTTTTGATATTTCGCGCATTTCTTTACCGTAAGTTGTCAATTTAATAATAACGCCTCTTCCGTCATTAGGGTTTTTCTCTCGGCAGATAATACCTTTGTCTTCCATTGTTTTTAATAAGCGAGAAAGACTTGTTGGTTCCATGCCCATTAAAGGACCTAATGCGGTGGAAGGAGTTCCTGTTTCAAAATCGATATTTAATAATACAAAAGCAGTTGCCATGGTACTGTCATGCTTTGCAGCTTGCTCATTGTACATTTTTGCAACAGCTTGCCAAGTGGCTCTTAATTGATGATCGATTGATTTATTTTTATCCATGTTCGTCCAAAGATACAGAAATTTATTATGCGTGCATAGTATTTTTTTGTAAAAATTATGCGTGCATAGTAAATTTAACATTTACGTAAAGTGTAACGTTTGGCGTAAACTTATGACTAATCCGTATAAAAATATGTAAGTTTGTGTTACAAGCTTAAAAAAATAACTAAAAAAAAATCACGATAAAAAGAATGGGTAATTTATTAGAAATTAAAAATGTAGTAAAGCGTTATGGCGATTATACGGCGTTAAATAATGTATCGCTTAGTATTGAAAAAGGAAGTGTTTTCGGTTTATTGGGTCCTAATGGAGCAGGAAAAACATCGTTGATTCGAATTATCAATCAAATTACCATGCCCGATAGTGGTGAAGTTATTTTAGATGGCGAAAAATTAGCGCCACATCATATAGAGCACATCGGATATTTACCTGAAGAACGTGGTTTGTACAAATCGATGAAAGTAGGCGAGCAGGCTTTATATTTGGCACAGTTAAAAGGGATGACTAAATCCGAAGCAAAAAAACGCCTTAAATATTGGTTCGATAAATTTGAAATAAGTAGCTGGTGGGATAAAAAACTAGAAGAGCTATCAAAAGGAATGGCGCAAAAAGTACAATTTATTGTTACAGTATTGCATCAGCCTAAATTATTGATTTTTGATGAACCTTTTTCTGGTTTCGACCCGATAAATGCGCAACTAATCGCCAAAGAAATTTTGCAATTGCGTGACGAAGGTGCAACCATTATTTTTTCGACTCACAGAATGGAATCGGTAGAAGAAATGTGTGATGAAATTGCCTTGATTCATAAATCAAACAAAATATTAGACGGTAAATTACACGATATTAAGCGTCAATTTAGAACAAATACCTTTCAAGTAGGTGTAAACACGGCAAACCCATCCGAAGTAGAAGCAAAATTAAAAGAAAACTTTAAGGTTTTACCTGCCGATTTTAAATTGTTAAATGACGGTTTAAAATTAAAAATACAATTAACCCAAGGAAATTCAGCAAACGATTTGTTGTCATTTTTAACCACCCAAGGACAGGTGCAACATTTTGTAGAATTAATACCAACTGCCAACGATATCTTTATTGAGTCAATACGTAAAAATAGTTAAAAGAAAATGAGTAAGTTACAATTAATAATAGCAAGAGAATTTAAAGCGAAGGTTAAAAATAAGTCATTTATTATGATGACTTTTTTAAGCCCAGTAATAATGATTGCCATGATGGCGTTGATTGTTTTTTTGATGAAACAAAACGATCAGAAAATTAAAGACATTGTATATGTCGATAATTCAGGTATTTTTTCAAAAGATAATTTTAAAGATACCGAAACCATAAAATACAAAGATTTTACCACTTTTGGCATCGAAGAAACTAAAAAGAAAGTAGAAGCAGGTGAGCATTTTGGTGTTTTAGTAATTCCTAAACAAGATAGTTTAGAATTGTTGGCAAATTCAGTAGAATTTTATTCAAAAGATACGCCAGGTTTAAATACCATAGAAAACATAGAACGAAACGTAAATACACATTTGCGAAATTTAAAGATGAAGGAATTAGGTATTAATTTAGAAAAAATAAAAGCCGCTAAAATTTCTTCGGATATAAAAATGTATAATTTTTCGGGTGAAAAATCATCAAAAATGATTAATAACATGAAAATTGGTGTAGGAACCATTGCTGGTTATTTATTAATGATGTTTATGATTTTGTATGGAACATCGGTAATGCGTAGTGTTATTGAAGAAAAAACCAGTAGAATTGTAGAGGTAATTGTATCATCAGTAAAGCCTTTTCAATTAATGTTGGGTAAAATTGTAGGAAATGGAGCGGCAGGATTATTACAGTTTTTTATCTGGGGAGTTTTATTATTACTTGGAGCTGTTGTCGTTTCTTTATTTATAGGAATTGATACTTCACAGGTTTTTTCGCAAGATATTGATGCCAATCAAGTGGCAAAAATGCAAGCATTAATGGGAAATAAAGCCGAGTTATTTTTAGAAATCAGAAAATTACCTTGGTTTACCTTATTTTTCTTATTTATATTTTACTTTTTAGGAGGATATATGCTGTACAGTTCTTTATTTGCAGCTGTTGGAGCAGCAGTAGATAACGAAACAGATACCCAACAATTTATGACGCCAATTATGCTTCCTTTAATGCTGGCTGTTTATGTGGGTGCTTTTACGGTGGTTAATGACCCACATGGTCCTGTTTCTGTAATTTTTTCTTACATTCCGTTAACATCGCCAATTGTAATGCTAATGCGTGTGCCTTTTGGTGTTGCTTGGTGGGAAATTGCTTTATCAATGTTATTGTTAGTCTTTAGTTTTATAGCAATTGTATGGGTTGCTGCAAAAATTTACCGAGTAGGTATTTTAATGTATGGTAAAAAACCAACCTATAAAGATTTATGGAAATGGATGCGTTACGGTAGTTAAAATCGATGCACTAAATTAATTAAATATGAAAAGCAGTTATTATTAAAATAACTGCTTTTTTTGTGGCTAAAATGAACAATTTATTATAATTTTAGTTCCATGAAAGAATTGAATAAAATATTGAACTACACTGTTCAATTTAACAAAGAAATAGGTATTAGTATTAAAGCAGTTTTAATGCTAATAGTTGTACTAATTTTGGCATCTTTTTTATTAAAATATTTTGAAAAATTTGTTAAAAAAAGACTTCAAAATGAAGACGAAAACAAGTTTAGCACTGTTTTTTCTTTTGCTAGTTGGTTGTTATATATTATTATTTTCTTAACTACCTTAAATTCATTAGGCGTAAATGTAACGGCTATATTTGCAGCTTCAGCAGCCTTATTAATTGGAGTTGGTTTGGCATTACAAACTTTTTTTCAAGATATAATATCAGGTATTTTTATTATCGTAGATCAAAGTGTGCATGTAGGTGATATTATTGAGTTAGATGATAAAGTAGGTAGGGTAGAAGAGATAAAATTAAGAACCACTCGTGCGGTAACTATTGATAATAAAGTACTGGTAATTCCGAATCATAAATATTTAACAAGTAGCCTGTATAACTGGACACAAAACGGTACTACAACGCGTGAAAGTGTAAAAGTAGGGGTTGCTTATGGTAGCGATGTTCAATTGGTAAAAGAATTATTATTAAAAGCAGCAACCGAACATCCGAAGATATATCAGCATCCTGCTCCTTTAGTAATTTTTGAAAACTTTGGAGATAGTTCGTTAGATTTTAAATTAATATTTACTTTAAATGATAGTTTTCAGGCGCAAATACCTAAAAGTGATTTGCGTTTTAAAATTGATGAACTGTTTAGAGAACACCATATTTCAATTCCGTTTCCACAACGAGATATTCATATTATAAAGTAAAGATAGTACAATAAATTAGATGGCGTGATTATTGCATAGTAATAGTAGTGCAGAAAATGAAAAATATGAGCAAAATATTAATAATAGAAGATGAAGCGGCAATCCGCAGAGTTTTAACAAAAATTATTTCAGAAGAAAACGATGCTTATCAAGTATCGGAAGCCCAAGATGGTTTAATTGGTTTTGAAATGATTAAAAATAACGACTACGATTTGGTTTTATGTGATATTAAAATGCCAAAAATGGATGGTGTTGAGGTATTAGAAAAAGCTAAAAAATTAAAGCCTGAAACGCCAATGGTCATGATTTCTGGTCATGGCGATTTAGACACCGCAGTAAATACAATGCGTTTAGGGGCATTTGATTATATTTCAAAACCACCAGATTTAAATCGATTATTAAATACTGTTCGTAATGCTTTGGATAAAAAAGAGTTGATTGTAGAAAACAAACGCTTAAAAAAGAAAGTAAGTAAAGGTTATCAAATGATTGGTGAAAGTGATGCGATTACTCAGATTAAAGAAATCATTGAAAAAGTAGCAGCTACGGATGCACGTGTTTTAATTACCGGACCTAATGGAACAGGAAAAGAGCTGGTTGCACATTGGTTACACGAAAAATCAGACAGAGTAAAAGCGTCAATGATTGAAGTAAATTGTGCAGCTATTCCATCAGAATTAATAGAAAGTGAATTATTTGGTCATGTAAAAGGTTCTTTTACTGGAGCAAATAAAGATAGAGCAGGAAAGTTTGAAGCCGCAAACGGTGGAACTATTTTTTTAGATGAAATTGGCGATATGAGTTTATCGGCACAAGCTAAAGTATTAAGAGCTTTGCAAGAAAATAAAATACAACGCGTTGGTTCTGACAAAGACATTAAAGTAAATGTGCGAATTGTAGCGGCAACCAATAAAGATTTAAAGAAAGAGATTTCAGAAGGTCGTTTTCGTGAGGATTTATACCATCGTTTAGCGGTTATTTTAATTAAAGTTCCTTCGTTAAATGATAGAAGAACAGATATTCCTTTATTAATAGATTTTTTTACTTCAAAAATTTCTGAAGAACAAGGAACTCCTAAAAAAGCATTTTCAAAACAAGCAGTTAAATTATTACAAGAATATGACTGGACAGGAAATATTAGAGAGCTTAGAAATGTAGTAGAGCGTTTAATTATTTTAGGTGAACAAGAAATATCTGAAAAAGATGTAAAATTATTTGCTAGTAAATAAGATAAAGTAATTAAGAGTTAATAAAGTATAAAAAAAACTTATGATAACATAAAGAATTAGCATTAAGTTTTTTACTTTATAGTTGTTTTGCTTGGTATATTTGTACTTGTGAAAACGAATAATAATCAATAAAAAAATAAAAAAATGTCAACAATTGTAGGTAAAAAGTTTCCAGGTTTAAGTGTAGATGCAATGAACGAAATGGGTGATACATTTAAAGTAAATGTATTAGAAGAGGCTGTAAAGAACAAGAAAAAAGTATTGTTATTTTGGTATCCAAAAGATTTTACATTTGTGTGTCCTACCGAATTACATGCTTTTCAAGCTGCTTTAGGAGAATTTGAAAAAAGAAATACCGTTGTAATTGGTGCTTCTTGTGATACTCCTGAGGTTCACTTTGCATGGTTAAATCAATCTAAAGATAATGGAGGTATTGAAGGTGTAACGTATCCTTTATTAGCAGATAGCAACCGTAATTTATCATCAATCTTAGGTATTTTAGATATTACTGATGAGGTTTTTGACGAAGCAACTCAAACGGTACAAGTAGTTGGTGATAACGTAACTTACAGAGCTACTTATTTAATCGATGAAGAAGGAACGGTATTTCATGAAGGAATAAACCACATGCCAGTTGGGCGTAATGTAAACGAATTTTTACGCTTAATTGATGCGTATGCACACGTTCAAACAAACGGAGAAGTTTGTCCTGCAAACTGGGAAGAAGGTAAAGAAGCTATGAAACCAAATGCAAAAGGAACTGCTGCATATTTAGCATCTCACTAATACAATATAATGAAAGGGCTTAGTTCGTGTACTGATTGGGGGATTATATGCACGAACTCCTTTCTCTTAAAAACTTATAATTATGGTACAAGAATTAAGTCAAGATAATTTAGAAAATTTAGTAGCAAACAACAAAAAAGTAGCGGTACAATTTTCAGCAACTTGGTGTGGTAATTGTCGTATAATGAAGCCAAAATTTAAAAAATTAGCTTCGGAAAATGAAGAAATTACTTTTGTAGTTGTTGATGCGGAAAAATTTCCAGAAAGCAGAAAATTAGCCGATGTAAGTAACTTACCTACTTTTGCAACTTTTGTAGATGGTAAATTTGTAAACCAAGTACAAACCAATAAATTTGATTCTTTAAAAGAGTTAATTAATGAGGTTAAAGAAGTTAAAGAGATTGTATAGTTTTAAATTAAAATAGCGTTATGAAATTACCAGTAATAAAACATTTGACTTCTTTTATTGAGCAAAACGATCAAGATTACGTACTAGAAACTATTGAAACATTAGAGGCTTTAACAGAGGTTTCATCTTTAAAAGATGAAGAATTAGACGTTATCGGTGAGTTAATTTCCAATATGTACGGAGCTATCGAGGTTGATAAAATGATAAAAGACGGTACTCCTAAAAAAGAAGCGTTGAATACTTTTATGAAGCGTGTTTTAGGATCTATTGATAAATAATACTATTGTTTAAAAGATAATAAATCCCGAGCTGTATGGCTTGGGATTTTTTTGTTAAAGCAGGTTTAAACAGATTATAAATAGATGTTTTTTTATTCTTCCTCTACACTCTTCTGCTCATTCATTTTTTTTACCAATGCTTTTAAACGTTCTTTATTTTGAAGCTTTTGAAGTTTAACTTTGTTTTCTTTTTGTTTCATTAAGCGAGTGTGTTTCGCTTTATTTACGGTGTTTTTTGCTTTTCCTTTTTTAGGCATTTTGATTCTTTTTTGATGTTTTTATCATTAATAATCCGAAGAAAGTAAGTAATCCGTTTAAAACTAATACGAAAAATCCAAAATCGAAATTGAATAATGTCTTACTAAAATAGCTTATTAAAAATGTGAAAATAGGAGATACAATACAAATTATAGGAACTAATTTATCTTTTATATTCAGTTTTGTAAATAATCCGAAGGCATATAATCCTAATAAAGGTCCGTAAGTATAACCCGCAAATTGAAATATTTTAGCAATTACACTAGCATCTGCAATAAAATATTTAAAAATTAAAATTGTTGCAATTAATATAAATGAAAATAAGATATGTATTTTTTTACGGATTTTCTCTTTTTGCTGATTATCCTCTTTTTTATCAATTTCTAAAATATCAATACTAAAAGATGTTGTTAAGGATGTTAAAGCACTATCGGCACTTGAATAGGCGGCGGCAATTAATCCTAATAAAAAGAATAAAGAAGTTACTAAGCCTAAATCACCACTCATGGCAATCATCGGAAATAATTGGTCTTTATGTGCGTCTAATCCGTTAATAGTTGCATAATCTGTAAGTAAAACACCCAAAGCTAAAAAGAAAAAATTAACGATTACTAAAACAATTGTAAACCAAAACATATTTTTTTGAGCATCTTTTAAATTACGACAGGTTAAGTTTTTTTGCATCATATCTTGGTCTAAACCTGTCATAACAATTGCTATAAATGCTCCAGATAAAAACCGATTCCAAAAATAATTCCCTGCTTTTATATCATCAAAAAAGAACATTTTAGCCGATTTACTTTCAGAAATATAGGTAAATAAACTGTCAATTTGTAAGCTGTCTTTTATCATAATAATACAAACACCAACGGCAATTAACATGAATAAAGTTTGTAGCGTATCTGTCCAAACAATAGTTTTTATACCGCCTTTAAAAGTGTATAACCAAATTAATAAAATGGTAATAGTTACGGTTATCCAAAACGGAATTCCGTAAGCATCAAACAAAATTAATTGTAAAACATTGGCTACTAAAAATAAGCGAAAAGCCGCTCCAATAGTTCTTGATAATAAGAAAAAAGAAGCACCAGTTTTATAGGAATAACTTCCAAAACGGTCTTCTAAATAAGTATATATTGATGTTAAGTTTAAGCGATAATAAAGCGGAAGTAATACCAAACCAATAACCGCGTAACCTACCACGTAGCCAAAAACCATTTGCATATAACTCATTTGTTGCCCTTCAACCCAGCCAGGAACTGAAATAAAAGTAACGCCAGAAAGTGATGCGCCAATCATACCAAAGGCGACTAAATACCAAGGTGAAGAATTATCTGCTTTAAAAAAAGTGTTGTTATTTGCCGATTTACCTGTAAGGAAAGAAATCAGAATTAAAATTCCAAAATAACCAAGAATCAGGAGTACAATATGTAGTGGTTGCATATAATTTAATTACAAGTTATGAATTACGAAAGTACTAATTTAGTTTATCGTAATTCATAACTTGTAAGTATTAAATTACATTTCAATAATTATATCTTCTATATTTTTACGAACCTTTTTTAGGTCTTTCATATAATCATCTTCAGCTCTAAAACCAACTGGTAATACTAATACCGATGTTAAATTATGTTTGTCTAAACCTAAAATTTCATCATACTTTTGAGGAATAAAACCTTCCATTGGGCAAGAATCTATTTTTTCATTTGCAGCAACAGTCATTAAATTTCCTAAAGCAATATAAGCTTGATTTTTATTCCAAATAGCTAATTCTTCTTGAGTTTTACTAGTTACAGAATCTGTAAGCATTTTTTTAAACGGCGCTAAAATTTCATCAGGAGTATTTCTTGTTTCTTTTACTAATGAAAAATAAGTATCAATATTTTTGATATCATATTCTTTAGGAATACATAAAACTAATACATGAGATGCTTGTGCAACTTGTGGCTGATTCCAAGAATGTGCAACTAATTGTTGCTGAATTTCTTTATTTTGAAGAACCACCATTTTAACAGGTTGTAACCCGTAAGAAGAAGCGGTTAAATTAAAGGCTTCTTTTAAAGTAGTTATTTGTGTTTCAGAAAGTGATTTATTTTCATCGAATTTTTTAACAGCATAACGCCATTTTAAATTTTCTACAGTATTCATATTATATATTTTAGTTTCCTAACAAAAATACAACTGCTTTTAATACAAATTAAGGTTTGATTATTAATAAAATTGATGACTTAATTTATTTAATCTATCTAATTTATAAAATATTGAGAAAAATTTATCTTATAAAATTAATAAGTACTAAAAAGTAAAAGCATTGATAAGAAGTGATTTAGCTATATTTTTTATATATTAATACACTGAAAAAAAAAGTTAATTTACAGTTATGAAAGAAGAATTTTTACATTTTTTGTGGAAATACAAATTGTTTAACACAACTAATTTAAAATCGATAGCTAATGAAACTATCAAAATAATTAAATCAGGATTACACAACCAAAATACAGGACCTGATTTTTTAACTGCTCACTTAAAAATAAACAATCAATTATGGATTGGAAATGTTGAAATTCATATAAATTCATCCGATTGGTATTTACATAAACATGAAGAAGATAAAAACTATGAAGCCATAATTTTACACGTAGTTTGGCAACATGATACTGTTATTTTTATGAAGAATAATCAGCCTTTGCCAACGCTTCAATTAAAAGATTTTATTGATATAGCTCTTTTAGAAAATTATCAAAAGTTATTTTCAAAAAAATCGAGTTGGATTTTATGTGAAAATCAAATTAATTCTGTTGATACTATTTTGATTAATAATTGGCTAGAAAAATTATATTTACAGCGTTTAGAACGTAAATCAGTTTTTATTAAAGAATTATTATCTAATTCAAATAATAATTATGAAGCTGTATTATTTCAATTACTAGCTAAAAACTTCGGATTAAAAATAAATGGAGATTCTTTTTTAAGATTATCACAATCATTTGATTTTTCTGTATTACGAAAAACTAGATTTAATGAATTAGAATTATCAGCATTATTATTTGGTCAGGCTGGTTTTTTTGAAGATGAAATAGAAAATGAGTATTTTATTCAATTAAAGAATGAGTATAATTTTATTAGTCATAAACATAATTTAACACCTATTTCTAATAATTTATTTCAATTTTTTAGAATGCGACCTACAAATTTTCCAACGATTCGAATCGCTCAATTGGTTGCTTTATTTCATAAACATCAAAATTTATTTTCTCAACTTATAGAAACCAAAAAAATATCAGGTTTTTATAAGTTGTTTTCGGTTGAAGTAAATGATTTTTGGAAAATACATTACACTTTTGAAACTGAATCTAAAAAATCATCAAAAAAAATAACAAAATCATTTATTGATTTATTACTGATAAATACCATTATTCCTTTAAAATATATTTATGAAAAAAATAGAGGAGAGGTAAATGAAGCAGATTTTTTTGACTTGATAAAACAATTAAAATCAGAAAAAAATACGATTATTTCAAAATTTTCAGATTTGAAAATAAAATCAGAAAATGCTCTTAAAAGTCAAGCTTTATTAGAACTTAAAAATAATTATTGTACTGATAAACGTTGTTTACAATGTGATATAGGTAAGAATTTATTACATAAATAATGTATTTTTGTGTATAAATAACAAGAAATATAAAAAATAATTAAAATAGTTTAAGCTTTAAAATGAGTAATAAAGAGTATATATTTGTTGTAAATTATTATTATGAAAAAAATATTTATTACTGTAATTTCGGCAGCTTTTGTTTTGTTAAGTTGTAAAAATGATAAAGAAAAAACGAATTCTCAAAATATAGAAACAATTGTAGAATCGCAAAAAAAAGAAGTTTTAACACCTGCTGTTTGTTTGCTAGAAAAGCTTTCTGTAAGAGTTACTCCTAAATCAAAAGGAAAATGGATTACCTCGATGAGTTTAGGGGAAAAAATTGAATTTACAGGGGAGGAAGTGACTGATTCTGTTTCTAAAAAATTATACTATAAAGTAAGGTTAATTGATGGAAAAGAAGGTTGGACTAGAGCAACTTTTTTAGCTGTTAATGGTAAGGTTTCAACATTACTTAAAGAAGCAAATGTTTATAAAAGACCTGATTTATTAACTAAAACGAATAAAAAATATAGTGCAATGGATATTATTGCTGTTTTAAAAACACAAGATGATTGGATACATGTTAAAGGTAAAAGAGCTGAAGGACAGTATATTGAAGAGGCTTGGATTAAATCAGGAAATTTATCTGAAGCTTCAGTAGATGTTGCTGTTGCTAAATTTGCAGGACTAGCAATAGCTTCAGGATCAATGACTGATAAAATAAAAGCATTAGAGAAAATTACTAATAATGCTGATTTTTCATCATCAAATCTTATAGCTGTATTACAAGAAAAAATAGAAGATTACAAAGCTAAAAATCAAAAGATAGATAATAATATAGAGGTTTCGGAATAATTAATTCGTAGTATCTATAAACAAAAAAGATGTAACATTGATGTTACATCTTTTTGTTTCTTAAAATAAAAAATTAATAAAGACTTTTATATTCACTAGGGTTTGCTTCATTCATAATAGCATATATTTTTTCAAAAATATCTTCAGCAGATGGTTTTGAAAAATAATCACCATCGGTACCGTAAGCAGGTCTGTGTGCCTTTGCTGTTAAGGTTTGTGGCTTGCTATCTAAATGTTTGTATCCATTTTGATTTTCAAGAATTTCTTGTAATAAATACGCCGATGCTCCACCAGGTAAATCTTCATCAACCACTAATAAACGATTTGTTTTTGCTACCGATTTTACCGTGTCATGATTGATATCAAAAGGAAGTAAACTTTGGGCATCAATAATTTCGATATCAATACCAACTTGGGCTAATTCTTTTGCTGCTTCTTCTACAATTCGCAAAGTAGAACCGTAAGAAATTACGGTCATATCAGTTCCTTCTTTAATGGTTTCCACTATACCGATTGGCGTTTTAAAATCACCTAAATTAATTGGTAATTCTTCTTTTAATCGGTATCCATTTAAACATTCTACAACTAAAGCTGGGTCATCGCCTTGTAATAAAGTATTGTAAAAACCAGCTGCTTTGGTCATGTTTCTGGGTACTAAAACGTGAATTCCACGAACATTATTTATAATTCCACCCATTGGCGAACCTGAATGCCAAATTCCTTCTAAACGATGCCCACGGGTTCTAATAATTAATGGTGCTTTTTGTTTTCCAAAAGTACGGTAACGAAGTGTTGCTAAATCGTCACTCATAATTTGTAAAGCATATAATAGGTAATCTAAATATTGAATTTCAGCAATTGGGCGTAAACCACGCATTGCCATTCCAATACCTTGCCCTAAAATAGTAGCTTCACGAATTCCTGTGTCTGAAACTCTTAGCTCGCCATATTTTTCTTGTAAACCTTCTAAACCTTGATTTACATCACCAATATAACCAGCATCTTCACCAAAAATAACTGTTTCAGGATATTTCTTAAAAATGGCATCAAAATTATCACGCATAATAAGACGTGCATCTACTAAATTCTCTTCAGCGGCATATTTAGGCGCTTCCGCTGCTATTTTTTCAGGAGAAAAAGTGGTTTCGCTTAGTAAATGTGACGAAAACTTAACAGCCGCATTATCAATAGCATCTTTAATAAATTTCTGAAGTATTTTCTTTTCTGCAAAATCTTCGTCTTTTAAATAACGTAAACTTTTACGCGTTGCAATTAAAATATCTTTTCTAATTGGCTCAAGAACACTTGCTAAATCATTTTTATATTTGGTAATAAAAGAGCCATTGTTACTTTTTTCAGCAACAGTTTCTAATAAAGAAACAGCCATGGCAACTTCGGCTTTTATTTCGTTTGTATAAGCGTTCCAGGCATCACGTTTTGCTTTGCTTACTTGTTTTTTAGCTTGTTTTTCAATATCCATTAATTCTTCTTCAGAATTAACAAATTTTAAAATAGCTCCATTTTCATCTTTTAATTCAAATTCTAAAATCCATTTTCGCATTTGAGAAATACAGTCAAACTCTTGTTCCCATTGCAATCTTTCTGTCGATTTATAACGCTCATGCGACCCTGAAGTTGAATGTCCTTGAGGCTGTGTTAATTCTTTTACATGAATTAATACAGGAATATGCTGTTCTCTAGCAATTTTCCCTGCTTTATTATAGATGTCAATTAATTGTAGATAATCCCAACCGTTTACCACAAAAATTTCATACCCATTGGTATCGTTTTCTTTTTGAAATCCTTTTAAAATTTCAGAAATACTTTCTTTGGTTGTTTGATATTTTGCATGTACCGAAATACCATATTCATCATCCCAAACATTCATTACCATCGGCACTTGTAAAACACCGGCAGCATTAATGGTTTCAAAAAACAAGCCTTCTGAAGTACTTGCATTTCCGATAGTTCCCCAAGCAACTTCGTTTCCTTTATCAGAAAAATCAGTAAAATGTTCTAAACCTTTTACATTTCTATAAATTTTAGAAGCCTGTGCCAAACCTAATAAACGAGGCATTTGCCCTGCAGTTGGTGAAATATCTGATGACGAATTTTTTTGAGCGGTTAAGTTTTTCCATTTTCCATTTTCATCTAACGAATGTGTAGCAAAATGCCCCCCCATTTGCCTACCTGCCGACATCGGCTCAACTTCGATGCTATTATGCCCGTATAAACCTGCAAAAAATTGTTGCGGAGTTAATTCGTTAATTGCCATCATAAAGGTTTGATCACGATAATACCCTGATCTGAAATCACCATTTTTAAACGCCTTAGCCATTGCCAATTGAGGTACTTCTTTACCATCACCAAAAATTCCGAATTTTGCTTTACCTGTCAAAACTTCTCTACGCCCTAACAAACTACATTCTCTACTCAATCGTGCAATTCGATAATCGTTTAAAACATCATTTTTAAAATCTTCAAAAGAAAGTTGTTTTGTACTGGCTATTTCGGTTTTTTGCGTCATAATTATCTGTTTTTTGGTCTGGTTACAAAGATAGTTTTTTTAGTCTAAATTTAAAAATTTACGTATTTATTGAATATTCTTTAAATTAATGCTATTAAAAAGCTATTTTGTTAAATTATATGTAAGTAAAATCTTCTTATAAAGTTATAAATTCGATGAATACTCATTGTTGTTACAAATTTGATTTTTATCAGATAGACTTATTTTATTATTTCAAGGTAAATAAACGTCCTACTGAATTTATTTTAGCATTGCATAAAGCAAATAGCTACTGCAAATCAGGATGTAGTCAGTTTGACGGATTAGATTATTTATTTTTCTGTTCTATTTTTTTTAGATGAAATTTAAACAGGCTAAATAATAAGAAGAAAAAGCTCGTTGAATTTTAGTACAACGAGCTTTTGGTATTTTTAGAAATTTGGTTTTAATTGATGTTTTGCATAAAATTTATTTAAGTGATCAATCGCTTCATCGGCGGTATCGACAACTCTAAATAAATTTAGGTCTTTTTCACTAATATTTCCTTCTTCAATTAAGGTGTTTTTGATCCAATCTAATAAACCACCCCAGAATTTTTTACCTACTAAAACAATCGGAAAACGTCCAATTTTTTTAGTTTGAATTAAGGTAATTGCTTCAAATAATTCATCCATAGTACCAAAACCTCCAGGCATTACTACAAAACCTTGTGAGTATTTTACGAACATTACTTTACGAACAAAAAAGTAATCGAAATCTAAACTTTTTCCTTGGTCAATCCAAGGGTTATCGTGCTGTTCGAAAGGTAATTCAATATTTAAACCTACCGAAACTCCTTTCCCACGATGTGCACCTTTATTACCAGCTTCCATAATTCCTGGACCTCCACCAGTAATTACCCCAAAACCATTTTGTGTTAATTTAAAAGCAACTTCTTCAGCTAGTTTGTAGTATTTATCTTCAGGTTTTGTTCTTGCAGAACCAAAAATAGACACACAAGGACCAATTTTACTTAATTTTTCATATCCTTCTACAAACTCAGCCATAATTTTAAAAATAGCCCAAGAGTCGTTTGTTTTTATTTCGTTCCAGGTTTTTGGTTGTAATTTTTCTTTAATTTTTCTATCATCATTCGGGCTCATATTCTCGTTTTTTATAATTTATGTACTAAGTAACACTGCTAAAATTACTTTTTCAGCAAGCTTACTAATGTACTTTTTTTAATGAGAATAGCAATAAAAAAATGATTTTTTTTAAAAGAATTTATCTTTTAACTTAAAACTATTTTTTTACGGAGAAATACGCAAAGGAAGTTTCTTATAAAATTATCTTCGGAATTTGTTGTTGCCATAAATTATAATAATGTCCTTTTTTAGCATATAAAACCGTATGATTTCCTTGTTCTAATACTTTTCCCTTTTCTAAAACGACTATTTCATCCGCATTAATTACTGTACTCAATCTATGAGCGATAATTATAATTGTTTTATTTTCTTTACGTAGTTTTTCTATCGCTTTTTGAATATAATTTTCGGAAGTCGAATCTAAGGAAGATGTTGCTTCATCTAAAACTAAAACTTCGGGTTGCTTATATAAAGCTCGTGCAATAGCGATTCGTTGTTTTTGCCCTCCTGATAATGTTGCACCATTTTCACCTAAATAGGTATTAAATCCGTTTGGTAAACTTTCTATAAACTCTAAAATCCCTATTGATTTACAAATATCAATGATTAATTCCATATTAGGAGCAAAACTTCCAACAGCAATATTATCAATAACATTTCCTGTAAATAAATCTATTTTTTGAGGAACAACACTTACTAATTCACGCAAACTTTCATGTTGAATATACTTTAAATCTAAATTTCCGATAGTAATTCCCCCTTTTTGTATCGGGTATATATTTTGTAATAATGAAATTAAAGTTGATTTTCCAGAACCACTTTCGCCAATAATAGCAGTAATAGTTCCTTTTTTAAGTTTTAAATTGAAATCAGTAAAAACCTGTACTCTTGTACCATACCTAAAAGCGACATTTTTAAATTCAATATCATCAATTTTTTCTTTTGTAAGTACTACTTTTTCAGAGTTCTCCTCACGCTCTAAATCCATTATTTCAAACAAACGGTCTGCTGCAATTAAAGCACTTTGTATTTGTTTATTAGCACCAATTAAACTTGCCACAGGATTCATAAAATAGCCAATAATAGCATAAAAAGACATTAATTCTCCTGCCGTGATTTCTCTTTCAATTACAAAATAAGAACCACTCCAAAGTAAAATAATCGTAAATAATTGTGCTATAAAAGTAGTAGATGTTCCAGCGAAAACAGAATTTAAAGCCGATTTATATCCAACATTTAACAAACTGATAAACCGTGTTTCTGTTTTTACATTTGCAAAACTTTCTAAACCAAAACGTTTAATAGTTCCTACAGAATTTAAAGATTCTACTAACTGACTTTCTAAATCGGCAGAATTTTCCATTATTTTACGTTCTGTTTTTTTATTTAGCTTATTTATAATTAAATAAATGACTAAATATAATGGAATAACCAACAACATAATTAAAGCCAATTTCCAATAATACATAAACATAATACCAAAAGAGAAGAACAAAATAAGAACATTAACCGTTAAACTTAAAGAAACATCATTAATAAATGTTCTTATTTTTACGGCATCGTTAATACGAGAAATAATTTCTCCTACTCGCATGGTATCAAAAAATTGCTGTGGTAATTTTAGTAAATGTTTATAATATCCTAAAATTAAACGAGCATCTATTTGTTGCCCACTTTTAATCAAAAATACATCTTTAAAAACACCAATTATTATACGAAGTACAAGCAATGCAAGCATTATTATACTCAACAAATTTAAAAGCTTGGTGTTACCACCGATTAATACGTGGTCGGTAATTTTCTGTATATAAATAGACATTGAAAAACCCAATAAAGTATAAATAACAGCACCTACGAAAGCTTGTAATAACACAAATTTATGAGGTTTTAATAAAAACCAAAACCGCTTTAAAACAGATACTTTTTCATTACCTATAACAAAATCTTCTTTTGGTAAAAGCAATACCAAAACGCCTGTCCATTCCTTTAAAAAAGCTGAATGTGTTTTTTTATGGATTTTCCCATCTCCTGGGTCCATAATTTTTATATACTCTTTAGTAACTTCGTAAATAACCACATAATGTTGTAATTGTTCTTTAACGATTATATGGGCTATGGCTGGTTTTGGTATTTTAAACAAACTATCTAATTTACCACGCACACCTTTTGCTTCAAAACCTAATTTTTCTGATGCTTCTATTAAACCTAATACATTAGTTCCTTTTTTATCAGTACCTGCATATTGGCGAATACGTGCAATAGGAAGTTGTAAGTTATAATGTGCCGAAATAGATGCTAAACATGCTGCACCGCAATCGGTAATATCGTGTTGTTTTATAGTGATTTTTGCCATTCTTTTTCTTTTGAATGACAAAGAAAGGTTTGTTTACTGCAATTTATTTGCAGGGAAATATTAATTTCTTTTTTTATTTTTTTTATAAAAAAAATAAAAAGAAAAAAATGTTACGGTAGTCCAAAACAGAATGAATAAAAATGAATTTATCTCATAACCAAATAAAGTTTTTGTCTGATTATATAAACAAAAATAAATTATTTCTATGATACCAAAAATACCTATGATTAATTGTGATTTATCTTTCATTATAAATAATAATCTTTAATTAAATTAATTGAATTATAAACAAGATGCACAAGGAATAGAGCTAAAAAAGAATTAATTTTTTTGCTTTTTTTATAAAATATATAAATAGACCCAAACCATAAACCAAGTACAAAAGTAGCTATTATATACGCAATATTATATTGGTGTAATATTCCGAAAAAGGATGCGGAAATTATAATAGAATATAAATGTATCTGTTTTTTTCTTGAGAAGAATTTTAGCAACAGTTCAATTATAGTAAATTGTATAAAAAAAGTTTCAATTAGAGGAGCTAATATTATTACCTCAAAAATTATTTCTAAAAAAGATGAATAATTAGTGAAATCTAATTTAAAAATACCTTTTCCATAAAAATATTCTAAGAAAAATTGTAATACCTCACCTAAAAAGAAAGATATTATTATAAAAAAAAATAATTGATTAAAAATATTTAAACGATTAAATGAATTGTAATTAAAATACATTAGTTTTTCTATATAATAAAAGTTGGCTTTATGTATAATAAAACCAACTTTTGTGTTTATTAATGTCTACAAGAAGATGAACATTCTCTTGTAGCACCCTCATAAATTTCGTCTACTACATATATAAGAAACATAAGAGGGCCCCAATTAAACCCTGGAAGCCCCCCTCCATTGATTTGTATAGATTCGTTAACATCAATATTTTTTACGTTATATTCTTTTAGTTTTTTCATTTTTTATGTTTTTATTATTAATATTTCATCCAACTAGTTGGGTCACCTGGACTATTTGGCCTATCTTGACATCCTGAATCACAAGACCAATCCCTATTCACTAACCAATGAACGAAATCCCCTATTGGACCACCTCCTTCAATTTCTCTGACTTCTTCAATATTCATCTCCTGAACGCCAAAACCTTCTAAATTTTTCATAAAATTACATTTTTTAAAATTACTATTTCTTTTTTTGATTGTATTTTTTTAATTAATTACAATCGGTATCAAAACAAATTATATATGTGCACCTATTTATTTGTTTTGATACCACAAACATAACCGTGTTCACTGCAATTAACTTGCAACGAATAAATTAGTTTGTAAAAAATAACTACCTCCAAAAATTTTAGTAACCTCATTATTTGTTAATACACTTACAGAAATAGATACTTTTAAATCAAAATCATTACAATAATGATAGGTTTTTCTACTTCTACTATAACAAATATTCGCATTGTAATCTTTCAGTTGTTCTACCAATAAATATACAGAACGCTGGCTTATTTGAAGTAAGTTAGCGAGTTCTTTTGGTGTACCTGTATTTTGATTGGTAATTAAATTATGTAATTGTTGTAAGCGTTCTAAATTTTTTAAATTTTTCATAGAAGGATTTTTTGAAACTTCATTATTTCATCTAGTTTATAGGTGAAATGATTTTTGATTTTACAGCTAAAAAAATAAGGGACAATTATGTAATAGGGTTTAACCAATCGTCCATTTTATCGTAGAGTAGGTCAAAAAGTGTACGTTCTGTAAGTTCAAAACGAGCATTAGCAAACATTCCTTTTTTTAAGTTTCCTTTAAAACCATTTTTAAGTTGTAAAAAATCTTGATTTAACGAACATAAAACTTTAAACATTGGTGTATTATTAACCATTTCTACATCGTTACCAATTGCAGTGATACTACCAGTAGCCAAACCCCATTGGTTATAATTAAAAGCAGTTACCTGAAACTTTACCTTGTTTCCTTTTTTAAGCAAACCAATATCCGTAGGGTTTATATAGCATTCTACCATTAAATCTGATTGCGGTGAAATTTCGGCTAATTGTAATCCGTTAGAAATAAAACTTCCTTTTTCAATTCCTTTCACATTTAATAAAGTACCTGTAATGGGGGCTTTTATTATTGATAAATTACTACTTTCTTTTAATTGAATTTGATTATTTTCTAATTCTTTTAATTGATTCTGAGAGTTTACTAACTGATTTTGCCAAGTACTAAATTGTTGTTTTTTATGTTGCGTAGTTGCATTTAAAGCTAAATCATACGCTAGTTTACTATCATTAAGGGTAACTTTAGCGATAACACCTTTTTTAAATAATTTTTGATTACGCTGATAATCTTGTTTAATTTTTAAAAAACGAGTATTAAATTCACTTAACTTTTGTTGATAAAAGCTATATTCTTGTTGATATTTTAAAGACTGTAATTTAATTTTTCTTTTTTTAGGGCTAGCTAATAATTTTAAATCTTCAATAAAAATCTTGGTTTCATTTAATTGACTGGCAGTATTTTCAATTTTATGATTCATCGCTACATTACTAACTATTAACAATGTATCTCCTTTTTGTACTTTTAGATTATTTTTAAGTTGATGAAAAAAAACATTTCCACTACTACTGCTTTGTATTGTCATTCTCTCTTTATCTGACCTTATCAATCCTTGAGAAGTATTGTAAATTGTAATTTTAATAAAAGGTAATGATATTAAAGCTAGTAGTATTGCTACCAATATTACATTGTAAACAATTTTGCTTTTTTTAGAATGTTTGAATTGGTGTACTTCAACACTGTTTTCTATAATCTCTTTTGGAAATATTTGTTTCATATTTTTTTTGCCTAACAATTTTTTAATTTAATGGAAGTCTTCTACTTTTTACAGATATTGTGGGTAAAGGAATATAGTTTTGTTTTAAAATAAGATTGTTTTTTTTCTGATAAGTTTTTTTAAAAGTAAATTTTAAAAAAGCTCCTGTCAATACCCAATACCCCTAATTGAGCTTTAGGGTTAACCCTAATTGAAATAGGGTTAACCCTATTTTTGTTAACATTTTATTAACATAGATAGGGGCTTTTAGTTATTTTAAAGGTAGTTTTATTGCTTAATTTATTGTTTTTCAAGGTGTTGTGTGGTTGGTTGCTTTTTCGGGAGTTCCTGTTACTAAAACTTCGCCACTATTTTTTCCACCTTCCATATATTCTCTTTGATAGATATAGCCTATTTAAATTTCATCTGAAAAAAAATAGAACAGAAAAATAAGAAACCGAATTCATTAAAAAGAATTTAGTTCAGTTTCTCATCCTGATTTACCGAAGTTCTCCTTTTGATACGATGCTGAAATAAATTCAGTATGACGTTTACCTCTTTTTTATAACTACAATCCCTTCTTCAAAAATTTAGCAGTATAACTATTTTTATGTTTGGCTACTTTTTCAGGAGAACCAATAGCTAACACTTCGCCACCATTTTTACCACCTTCCATACCAATATCAATAATGTGGTCAGCAAGTTTAATAACATCCATATTATGTTCGATAATTAGCACGGTATTTCCTTTATCAGCAAGTTTATTTAGTACGTTCATTAAAACACGAATATCTTCAAAATGTAAACCTGTAGTAGGTTCATCTAAAATATAAAAAGTATTTCCTGTGTCTCTTTTAGATAGTTCTGATGCTAATTTAATACGTTGTGCTTCTCCTCCAGAAAGAGTCGTAGATTGTTGTCCTAGTGTTATATATCCTAATCCAACATCTTTAATTGTTTTTAATTTTCTGTGTATTTTAGGAATCGCTTCAAAGAAATCAGTAGCATCATTAATGGTCATATTTAATATATCTGAAATAGATTTCCCTTTATATCTAATTTCTAAGGTTTCTCTATTAAAACGTTTTCCTTGACAAGTTTCACAAGTTACGTTAACATCAGGTAAAAAGTTCATTTCAATAACTTTAACACCACCACCTTTGCAGGTTTCACAGCGTCCACCTTTTACATTAAAACTAAAACGACCAGGTTTATAACCTCTAATAACGGCTTCAGGAGTTTTAGAAAATAAACTTCTAATTTCTCCAAATACTCCAGTATAAGTTGCTGGATTCGAGCGAGGAGTCCTACCAATTGGAGATTGGTCAATATCTATAACTTTATCAATATGTTTTAAGCCTTCAATTTTTTTATAAGGCATAGGTTTTTTTACGCCATTGTAAATATGTGCATTTAAAATAGGGTATAAAGTTTCATTTATTAACGTGGATTTTCCACTTCCTGAAACTCCTGTAACACAAATCATTTGTCCTAAAGGAAATTTAACAGTAATATTTTTTAAGTTATTTCCTGATGCTCCAGAAAGTTTAATAAAATTCCCGTTTCCTTTTCTGCGTTCTGTTGGTATGGTAATTTTTTTTCTTCCTGTTAAATAATCAGCAGTTAATGTATTGTGTAATTTTAAATCTTCAAAAGTTCCTTGGCTTACAATTTTACCACCATGTATTCCTGCTCCAGCACCTATGTCTAAAACAAAATCGGCTTGTTCAATCATATCTTTATCGTGTTCAACCACTAAAACAGAATTTCCAATATCACGAAGTTTTATAAGTGATTGAATCAATTTTTCGTTATCACGCTGATGTAAACCGATACTTGGTTCATCTAAAATATATAAAACACCAACTAATTGCGAACCAATTTGAGTGGCTAATCGAATTCGTTGTGCTTCTCCACCTGATAATGATTTTGATGTTCTGTTTAATGTTAAATAATCTAAACCAACATCTAATAAAAATTGAATTCTTGTGCGTATTTCTTTTAAAATTTCACTAGCAATTATTAATTGTTTTTCGGATAAATTATTTTCAATATCTTTAAACCAATTAGCTAACTCACTTATATCCATTTGAGCTAACTCACTAATATTTTTATTGTTGAATTTAAAATGAAGCGCTTCTTTTTTTAATCTTTTTCCTTGGCAAACAGAACAATTAACTTCATCCATAAAATCTTTTGCCCAGCGTTTTATAGTAGTGCTTTCAGCATTTTTATACTGATTTTTTATAAAGGCGATAATTCCTTCAAAATCAATTTCATAATTTCTAGTTACACCAAGCTCTTTCGAACTTATTTCAAACTTTTCATTTCCTCCGTGTAAAATGATTTCCAAGGCATTTACAGGAATTTTATTTATTGGGTCGGTAAGTTTAAAATTGTGTCTGTCGGCAATTGTTTGTAATTGTTTAAAAATCCAACTACTTTTTTGATTTCCTAAAGGTATAATTCCTCCATTTTTGATGGAGATATTATCATCAGGAATTATTTTTTTTATATTAATTTCATCTGTAAGTCCTAATCCGTTACAACAAGTACAAGCACCTCTTGGTGAATTAAATGAAAAAGAATTTGGCTCGGGATTTGGATATGCAATTCCTGTACTAGGACACATTAATTCACGACTAAAATAACGTGGCTTATCATCAGTATTAACAGCATCAACATCAATAACCATTAAAATATTATCACCTGTATATAAGGCTGTTTTTATGGTTTCTTCTAAGCGTTTTTCTGATTTTTCATTGATAACTAAACGATCGATAACCACTTCAATATTGTGAGTTTTGTAGCGGTCAAGCTTCATACCTTTTTCAATATCTTTTATTTCACCATCAACTCGAACTTTTACAAAACCTTGTTTGGCTATTTGTTCGAAAAGCTCTCGATAATGTCCTTTTCTACTTTTGATTAAAGGCGCAAGAATAGCAATACGTTTTTCGTTAAAATCTTTTAAAATCAATTTTCTGATTTGTTCATCAGAATAGCTGACCATTTTCTCATTAGTATTATATGAGTAAGCATCCGAGGCACGAGAAAAAAGTAAACGTAAAAAATCGTAAATTTCTGTAATTGTACCTACTGTTGAACGTGGACTTTTATTTGTGGTTTTTTGTTCGATAGCAATAACGGGCGATAAACCATCAATTTTATCAACATCAGGTCTTTCTAATCCTCCTAAAAACTGACGAGCATATGCCGAAAAGGTTTCAATATATCGGCGCTGTCCTTCGGCATAAATAGTATCAAAAGCAAGTGATGATTTCCCACTACCACTTAGCCCAGTAATAACTACGAGCTTTTCACGAGGGATTTTAACATCAATGTTTTTTAAGTTATGTGCTCTAGCTCCGTAAACTTCAATATATTCTTGTTCTTTCAAAAGTACTTTTTTTACCAAATTTAACCAAAGAAGCAAAGTTACAGAAACCAAATTTGTTTTAAAGCAGATGCAATAAAATCATTGTAATTAGGTATCTTGCAATTAAAATAATTAAGATGAAATTTATTCATTCGGTGCGTCATTTTTTTGAGCATCATGGTTTTGCGGTATCTTCTCGGTTTGCAGATAAATTAGGAATGCGTGCTACTAATGTGCGTTTATTTTTTATTTATATTTCATTCGTAACCATTGGTTTGTCGTTTGGCTTGTATTTAACCTTGGCGTTTTTATTACGCCTAAAAGATATGATTTATACTAAACGAACTTCTGTTTTTGATTTATGATAAAGAGCCTCTTTAAATCAAAATTATATAAGGCGGTTTTATTCTCGTTGCTTATTTTACTAATAGGGATAGGCGGGTATATGTGGCTATTTAAGTATTCTTTTATTGATGCCTTATACATGACTATAATTACCATTACCACTATTGGTTTTGGTGAAGTTTACCCGTTTGGAACTGGCGAAAAAATATTTACTATAGGTTTAATAGTATCAAGTTTATTTACCTTCGGATATGCCGTTTCATTATTTTCAGAATATTTAATAAGTGGGCAATTTTTTTATCAATTAAAAACAAAAAAAGTGCAAAAAAAAATTGAAAAGTTACAAGGACATACCATTGTTTGTGGCTACGGTAGAAATGGAAAACAAGCAATTTCAAAATTAAATAGTTACAATCAAAAATTGGTAGTAGTTGAAAAATTTGAAAATGTGATTAAAGAACTAGATGAACATGAAATATTAAATATTGAAGGCGATGCAACTACGGATGAAGCCTTGCTAAGAGCAGGAATTTTAAATGCTCATAATTTAATAACTGTTTTACCTTCGGATGCCGATAATTTATTCGTAGTATTAACCGCTAGTCAGTTAAATAAAAAATGTAAAATTATTAGTAGAGCTTCGGAAGAATCATCATGTAGTAAACTTAAAATTGCAGGAGCCGATAATGTTATTATGCCCGATAAATTAGGTGGTGCACACATGGCGTCATTAGTGGTAACTCCTGATGTTATTGAATTTGTAGATCGGTTAACCATAGAAGGCGATACTACAGCAAATTTAGAAGAAATAAAAATAGATAACTTACCTAAAGAATACCTAAATAGAACTATTTTAGATTTAGATTTACGAAAAAAAACAGGATGTACTGTTATTGGGTATCGCACTGCGGATAAAGAATACATTATAAATCCGGAAGCGTCATTAAAACTTTCGGCAGGCGCAAATTTAATTGTATTAGGACGTCCTGAGCAAATTATAAAATTAAGACAATTATTTTAATGAAAAAAGTAGTTATTACAGGAAGTAATGGATTGTTAGGGCAAAGCTTAGTTAATTTATTATTAAAAGAAACCCAAAAATATCAAGTAATTGGTTTTTCAAAAGGAAAAAATAGAAGTGGTAGAACCGATTTTAACTATGTTCCTATTGATATTACAAATAAAAACCGTCTGAATAAGCAATTAAAAAAATATCAACCAGATGTTATTATAAATACCGCAGCAATGACAAATGTTGATGCTTGTGAGAACAGTAAAGAAGCCTGTGATCTTTTAAATATTGATGTAGTTGATACTTTAAGAAACTTTTCATCAGCTAATAATACACATTTAATTCACATATCTACCGATTTCATATTTGACGGTAAAAAAGGTTTTTATAAAGAAACTGATACGCCAAATCCTGTTAATTATTACGGAATATCAAAATTAAAAGCAGAGCAAATTTTAACCCAATCAAACATAGATTATACCATTCTTCGAACTGTTTTGGTCTATGGAAAAGTCTTTGATATGTCGCGAAGTAATATTGTGCTTTGGGTAAAAAAATCACTAGAAGATAAAAAAGAAATTACCATTGTTAATGATCAATACCGCACGCCAACTTACGTGGAGGATTTAGCATTTGCATGTAAATTATCTATTGATAAAAAAGCAGTAGGAATTTTTAATATTTCATCAAATACACTGTTGAGCATTTATGAAATAGCCCAGCAAATAGCAGTAGTTTTTCAGCTAGATAAAAGTCTAATTAAGCCTATAAAAACAAGCGAATTGAAGCAAACAGCAAGCAGACCAGTTAAAACAGGTTTTGATTTGGAAAAGACTAATGAAATATTGCAGTTTTATCCAAAATCATTTAAAGAAAATTTACAAAAATTTAAAAAGAAGTTATCCTAAAAGCGATATTTTAAGGCTTAAAACTTGTTGTAAGTACATTTTTTTATGATATTGCGAATTACAAACTAAAAATAAACATATTTATATGAATAAAAGACTTCTTACATTGTTATTATTAATAATACCGATGTTCACGTTCGCACAAGAAAAAGGTTTAGCTGAAAAGATAAATGAAGGGTTTAAACCTGTTGCTGATGCTTGGGGTGGTTTTGTTTTTTACTCAATAGAATTAGGAGGAGGAGTAAAAATGCCTCTAGTAATAATAATGTTATTAATGTCGGGGTTAATATTTACAATATTATTCAAATTTGTAAATATCCGATTATTTCCAACTTCTATAAACATTGTTAGTGGAAAGTATGACGAAATTGACCATGTAACAACAGATGTTATGGAAGGAGACCCAACCCCAGGTGGTGACGCGATTGAAACCATTCGGGTAGAAGGAACAGACGGTGAGGTTTCTCATTTTCAAGCATTAACAGCAGCACTTTCAGGAACTGTTGGTTTAGGAAATATAGCAGGTGTAGCGGTGGCTTTATCATTAGGAGGACCAGGAGCAACTTTTTGGATGATTATTGCAGGTTTAATAGGAATGTCGTCAAAATTCGTAGAGTGTACTTTAGGGGTAAAGTATAGAGATGTAGGCGAAGATGGTACCATTTACGGTGGACCGATGTATTACTTAAGAAAAGGATTAGCCGATGTAGGTAAAAGTACTTTAGGTAAAATATTAGCCGTTATTTTCGCTATTATGGTTGTTGGTGGTTCTTTTGGAGGAGGAAACATGTTTCAAGCAAACCAAGCAGCACAGCAATTTGGTAGTATGATTGGTTCAACAGATTTATCAACTGCTTTAACATTTGGTGTTGTAATGTCTATATTAGTAGGTGTTGTAATTATTGGAGGAATCAAAAGAATTGGAAATATTACAGAAAAGATTGTGCCTTTTATGGTAGGTATTTATGTTTTAGCTGCTATAATTATTTTAGTTGCTAAGTTTTCGTTAATAGGAAATGCTTTCAGTCAAATTTGGGATGGTGCTTTTAATGCAAAAGGAATTTCAGGAGGTATATTAGGAGTATTAATTATTGGTTTTCAAAGAGCTGCATTTTCAAATGAAGCAGGAGTTGGGTCGGCTGCAATTGCTCATTCGGCAGTAAGAACAAAATACCCCGCATCAGAAGGTTTAGTCGCTTTATTAGAGCCATTTATTGATACCGTTGTGGTTTGTACCATGACCGCTTTAGTAATTATTATTACCAATGGCGACGGAAGTATTATGACTTACGGAACAAAATCTCCAGACGGTGTTTTGGCAACCTCAAAAGCATTTGCTTCGGTAATTCCTTGGTTTCCTTATGTATTAACAATGGCAGTAGTATTGTTCGCTTTTTCAACCATGTTATCGTGGTCTTACTACGGATTACAAGGTTGGATGTTTTTATTTGGTCGTTCAAAAGCAGCAGATTATGCGTATAAAATATTATTCTGTTTATTTGTAATTATTGGTTCAGCAGCAAGTTTAGGAGCGGTAACAGATTTTTCTGATGCAATGATTTTTGCTATGGCAGTACCTAATCTTGTTGGGTTATTTTTCTTATATCCAAAGGTAAAAGAAGAGTTAACAATTTACTTAAATGCTATTAAAGCTAAAAATTTATAAGAGTTTTAAATCTTTTTATTAAAGATAAAAAAATATAAAAATGAAATTATTTAAATCCCATTTCTGGTATAACAAACGCCAAAGAAATGGGATTTTCTTTTTGTGTATTATCCTTTTTATCCTTCAGGTTATCTATGTTTATATGGCTTTTTCCTCGGATAAAAAAATAACTACAACTTCAATCGAAATTCATGCTTTTCAACAAAAAATAGACAGTTTAAAAACAATCGCTTTAGCAGTTAAAAAACCAAAAAAATACCCTTTTAATCCTAATTATATAACCGATTTTAAAGGAAGTAAATTAGGCATGAGTCTGTTAGAAATTGATAAATTACACGCCTACAGAAAACAAGGTAAATTTGTAAATTCAGCGATAGAATTTCAGAAAATAACCAATATTTCCGATAGTTTACTAAGTGAAATTTCGCCGTATTTTAAATTCCCAGACTGGGTACTAAAAGGCAAAAAAGAAGTAGTAAAAAAAAGACACACTTCAAATTATTCTGATTTTTCTGCTGTAAATTTTTCAGAAAAACCTGTATCAAAAACAGAAAAACGAATCGTTAAAATTAATATAAATACTGCTTCATTTAAACAAATATTAAAAATTCCTTATGTTAATTATCAACTTTGTAAAAAGATTATTGAATACAGAGAAGAAGTTGCAGAACTTCAAGATATATCAGAAATAAAAAATATCGCTGAATTTCCAATCGATAAATATGATAGAATAGTTTTATATTTGAAAGCAGAATAAACAAACAACAAACGAATATATAATGATGAATACTATGTACTTTACAGAAGAACACGAATCTTTTCGTGAAAGTTTTAAAAGCTTTTTACAGAAAGAAGTAGTTCCTCATATAAATAAATGGGAAAAAGATGGAACGGTAGAACGTTTTATTTGGAAGAAATTTGGTGAAATGGGTTATTTCGGATTAAATCAGCCAGAAGAATATGGAGGTTTAGGATTAGATCTTTTTTATACCGTAATTTTTTTAGAAGAATTACAAAAAGTAAACTCAGGAGGTTTTGCTGCTGCTATGTGGGCACATGCTTACTTGGCAATGACACATTTAAATAAAGAAGGAGATGCTCGTATAAAAAAAGATTATTTAACACCAAGTATTAACGGTGATAAAATTGGCTGTCTATGTATTTCAGAACCTTTTGGGGGAAGCGATGTTGCAGGAATGCGCACCACGGCTGTTAAAAAAGATGATACCTATGTAATTAACGGTTCAAAAACATTTATTACCAACGGAATATATTCAGATTATTTAGTGGTTGCTGCTAAAACAAATCTGCAGGAAAAACACAAAGGAATGAGTATCTTTATTGTTGATAGAAATACCCCAGGGGTTTCAGCAACTAAATTAGACAAACTAGGATGGAGAGCTTCCGATACCGCCGAAATTGCCTTTGACAATGTGGTAATTCCTGCTCAAAATTTAATGGGAGAACAAGGAAAAGGGTTTCCTTATATTATGCAACATTTCGCTTTAGAGCGTTTAATTATGGCAATTAATGCACATGCAAGAGCCGAATATGCGGTTGATTATGTCTTGCAATACATGAGCGAAAGAGAAGCTTTTGGTAAAACCCTAGACAAGTTTCAGGCCTTGCGTCATAAGGTGGCAGAAATGGCATCAAAAGTTGATATGTGTCGAGAATATAATTATTCGATTACAAAAAGACTCAACGATGGCGTTTACGTAGTAAAAGAGGCGAGTATGAGTAAAATGCTATCTACCAAAATGGCGGATGAAGTTATTTATGATGCCTTGCAATTATTGGGTGGTTATGGGTATATGGAAGAGTATCCGTTGGCACGTTTGTTACGAGATAGCCGTTTAGGTCCTATTGGTGGAGGAACTTCAGAAATTCTAAAAGAGATTATTGCTAAAATGATTATCGACAAAAAAGAGTATAAGCCAGCAACTTAATTTCTGAATTAATAAAAAGGTATTTTGGGCATTCCCTTGCAGGTCGCGCTTTCCACTATATCTTTTTTATGAAAAATAAAAAAGGATGCCGTTTCAATCGCTAATGCAGTGACCAACTTTAAAATAAGTATAAAAATAATTGTAGATTAAAATAAGACTCAGTACATTTGCAGTCCTAAAAATAAAAATTTAGAGACTACAATGAAGGGAGGTGCTAATATATGTTAATTATTCCAATTAAAGAGGGAGAGAATATCGATAGAGCGTTAAAACGTTACAAACGAAAGTTTAGAGATGTAAAAATCTTAAGACAACTACGTGATAAAAAACAGTTCAATAAACCGTCTGTTGTTAAACGTGCTCAAATGAAGAAAGCGTCTTACGTTCAAGGACTAAGAACTAAAGAAGAAGTAAGCTAGAAATAGTTTATTAATTTACAGAAACCTGTATTGATTAATTTCAATGCAGGTTTTTTTGTATATTTATTTTTCAAAAGCTGTTAGAATAGCAGCATCAAAATATTAAAATAGGCTTTATGTTATTGACGGCTTTCTTAGACTACCTAGAACACGAAAAAAACTATTCAAAAAATACGATTAATGCCTATCGGATAGATTTACTTGGTTTTAAAGATTTTTGCATCACCGAATTTGACCAAGAAGATTTGGCAACCATTCATTACAATCAGATAAGAACCTGGATCGTTTCACTTATTAATGCTGAAATATCAAACAGAAGTGTAAACCGAAAAATGAGTTCTTTAAGAACATTTTATACTTTTTTGCAAAAAATAGCTGCTATTGAAAATAATCCAATGGCAAAACACAAAGCATTGAAAGTTCAAAAAAAAATACAAACACCTTTTGATATTGATGAAATACAGGAAGTAATTGCGCTTTTAAGTGAACCTGATAATTTCGAATCGGTAAGAAATAAATTGATTGTAGAATTGCTATATTCTACAGGGATGAGACGAATTGAAATGATTAATATTAAAGAGAAAGATATTGATTTTAGCAAACAAGTAATAAAAGTACTAGGTAAAAGAAACAAAGAACGCTATGTAATGTTACTTTCAACAGTGTTAAAAACATTAAACGAGTATTTAATTTTAAAAAGAACTTACGAGGTGGCAGGTGAACAGGCGCTGTTGATCACAGAAAAAGGAACTAAAATTTACGAAAAACTTGTGTACCGAATAATAAATGTGTACTTTAGTAGGGTATCTACAAAAGCTAAAAAAAGCCCCCATATATTAAGGCATGCTTTTGCTACTCACTTATTAAATAATGGTGCGTCGTTAAATTCGGTTAAAGAATTGCTAGGGCATTCAAGTTTAGCCTCAACTCAAGTATATACGCATAATAGCTTGGAGCAAATAAAAAAAGTGTATAATAAAGCTCATCCTAGAGAGTTAAAATAAAGATTGGAAAAATTATGAAAGTATTCACACAGTCAGTAAATTTTACAGCAGATAAAAGTTTAATCGATTATATTGAAAAGAAAATTGAAGGTCTAGAAAAGTTCCATGATAAAATAGTTGATGTAGAAGTATATTTAAAAGTACAGAAAACTAGTGAGAAGGAAAATAAAATAACAGAAATCAAAATAAATATACCAGGTGATGAATTTATGGTGAAAAAACAAACAAAAACCTTTGAAGAAGGCGTCAACATTGCGATTGATTCATTAAAAAGAAGTTTGAAAAAGTCAAAAGAGAAGCAAAGAACGATTTTAGTTTAATAAAAAAATAAAAGTTTTTTAAAAATAAATTGAAAAAAGTTTTAAAATATAGAAATTACTTTATACATTTGCAATCCGTTAGAAATAGCGGATTGTTTTTATTGACAATTAAAAAGCCGATGTAGCTCAGCTGGCTAGAGCAGCTGATTTGTAATCAGCAGGTCGTGGGTTCGAGTCCCTCCATTGGCTCAATAAAACAAAAAGTTCATTATTTATTAAGTACCAAAAAAATAGGGGAGATACCAAAGCGGCCAACTGGGACGGACTGTAACTCCGTTGTCTTACGACTTCGCAGGTTCGAATCCTGCTCTCCCCACTTTTTTAAAACTTATTAGTCAATGTATCAAGCTTCAACTTTTGATTATTGATGAAAAGTTTTAAAAATATGCGAAAGTAGCTCAGTTGGTAGAGCGTCAGCCTTCCAAGCTGAATGTCGCCAGTTCGAACCTGGTCTTTCGCTCTAAAATCTACGCCGGTGTAGCTCAGTTGGTAGAGCGCATCCTTGGTAGGGATGAGGTCATCGGTTCAAATCCGATCATTGGCTCTTTTTTGGAGTTTTTTAAAAAAGGATTTAAAGTAATACTAAATATATTTAACTAAGAATTAAAATTAATAATCATGGCAAAAGAAACTTACGATCGTTCGAAGCCCCACTTAAATGTTGGTACTATTGGTCACGTAGATCACGGTAAAACTACATTAACTGCTGCTATCACAAAAGTATTAGCTGATGCAGGATTCTCTGAAGCTAGAGATTTTGATCAAATCGATAATGCTCCAGAAGAAAAAGAAAGAGGTATTACAATTAACTCTTCTCACGTTGAATATGCGACTCAGAACCGTCACTATGCACACGTAGATTGTCCAGGTCACGCCGATTATGTTAAGAACATGGTTACAGGTGCTGCTCAGATGGATGGAGCTATTTTAGTAGTAGCTGCAACTGATGGTCCTATGCCACAAACTCGTGAGCATATCTTATTAGGTCGTCAGGTAGGTATTCCACGTATCGTTGTTTTCTTGAACAAGGTTGATATGGTTGATGATGAGGAGTTGTTAGAGTTAGTAGAGATGGAGGTAAGAGAATTATTATCTTTCTATGAGTATGATGGAGATAATGGTCCTGTTGTTGCTGGTTCTGCTTTAGGAGCTTTAAATGGTGAGGAAAAATGGGTTAACACTGTATTAGAGTTGATGGAAGCAGTTGATTCTTGGGTTGAAGAGCCTTTAAGAGAGACTGAAAAAGATTTCTTAATGCCTATTGAAGATGTTTTTTCTATTACTGGTCGTGGTACTGTTGCAACTGGTCGTATTGAAACAGGGATAATCAATTCTGGTGACGCTGTAGATATTATCGGTATGGGTACTGAAAAGTTAGCTTCTACAGTTACTGGTATTGAAATGTTTCGTCAAATCTTAGATAGAGGTGAGGCAGGAGATAATGCAGGTATCTTGTTGAGAGGTATTGCTAAAGAAGATATTAAAAGAGGTATGGTAATCTGTAAGCCAGGTTCTATAACTCCACACGCTAAGTTTAAGGCTGAGGTGTATGTATTGAAAAAAGAAGAAGGTGGACGTCACACTCCATTCCATAATAACTATCGCCCTCAGTTTTATGTACGTACTACTGATGTGACAGGAAATATTTTCTTGCCAGAAGGTGTAGAGATGGTTATGCCTGGTGATAACTTAACTATTACAGTTGAATTAATCCAGCCAATTGCATTAAACTTAGGTTTACAGTTTGCTATCCGTGAAGGTGGTAGAACAGTAGGTGCAGGTCAGGTTACTGAGATTTTAGACTAATTTATTAGTTTACACTATAGAAAAGGAGTCTCTTAAATGAGAGGCTCCTTTTAAAATAAAATACGGACGTAGTTCAGCGGTAGAGCACTGGTCTCCAAAACCAGCTGTCGGGAGTTCGAATCTCTCCGTCCGTGCATAATTAAAGCGAGTTATAATGATGAATTATAGCTCGCTAAAAGAATAACAAAATGAATAACTTTATACAATACATCAAAGGTTCTTTTGAAGAATTAAATACAAATATGACTTGGGCTTCTCGTGAAGAGGCTCAAAAGTCTACTGTAATTGTTGCGGCGTTTACAATTGTTTTTGCCTTAGTCGTAGCAGGAGTAGATAAGGTTTTTCAAACAGGATTAGATAATTTCTTTAAAATGTTTTAAATGATGGCTGACTCAGTAATGAAGTGGTATGTGGTAAGAGCTGTTGGTGGTCAAGAAAATAAGGTTAAAACTTATATTGAGACAGAAATCGCTCGTTTTGGTTTGTCTGATTTTGTAAGTAAAGTTATTGTTCCTACAGAAAAAGTTATTCAAGTAAGAAACGGAAAGAAAGTTAACAGAGAAAGAGTCTATTTTCCTGGATATGTAATGGTAGAAGCTAATTTAGCTGGAGAAGTACCTCATGTGATAAAATCAGTAACAGGCGTTATTGGTTTTTTAGGTGAAACAAAAGGTGGTGAACCAGTGCCTATGCGTAAATCAGAAGTAAATAGGATGTTAGGAAAAGTTGATGAACTTTCTGTAAAAGATGAAAATATTGCAATTCCTTTTAATACTGGTGAAACAGTAAAAGTAATTGATGGTCCTTTTAATGGTTTTGATGGAATTGTTGAAAAAGTTAATGAGGAAAAGCGTAAGTTAGAAGTAATGGTTAAAATTTTCGGAAGAAAAACTCCATTAGAATTAAACTATATGCAAGTAGAAAAAATATAATCGTTACACCTATATTTAGATGTGTTTAAAGCTTCCATTTTAAATATATCGTTTTTAAATCTTAAACAATGGCAAAAGAAATAAGTAAGTTAGTTAAACTACAAGTTAGGGGAGGTGCTGCGAATCCGTCGCCACCAGTTGGACCCGCTTTAGGTGCTGCCGGTGTTAATATCATGGAGTTCTGTAAGCAATTTAATGCTCGTACACAGGACAAACAAGGTAAAGTTTTACCTGTTGTGATTACTGTTTATAAAGACAAATCTTTTGAGTTTGTTGTAAAAACACCACCAGCTGCAGTACAATTGTTAGAAGCGGCCAAAATTAAGAAAGGTTCTGGGGAACCAAATAGGAAAAAAGTAGCAAGTGTTTCTTGGGATCAAATTCAAGTAATTGCAGAAGACAAAATGGTAGATATGAATGCCTTTAAAGTTGAATCTGCAATGAAAATGATAGCCGGAACCGCTCGTTCTATGGGATTAACAGTGACAGGTAATGCACCTGCTTAAACTTTAAAAGATATTTAGAAATGGCAATTACTAGAAAGCAAAAAGAAGCTCGTTCTAAGGTAGATAGCTCTAAAGTTTACAGCTTAAACGATGCAGCAACCTTAGTTAAAGAAATTACAACTGTAAAATTTGACGCATCTGTAGATTTAGCAGTACGTTTAGGAGTTGATCCTCGTAAAGCAAATCAAATGGTACGTGGAGTTGTAACATTACCTCATGGAACAGGAAAAGATGTAAAAGTATTAGCATTAGTTACGCCTGATAAAGAAGCAGAAGCTGTTGCAGCTGGTGCTGATTATGTTGGGTTGGATGAATACCTTCAAAAAATTAAAGGAGGTTGGACTGATGTTGATGTGATTATAACTATGCCTAGTGTTATGGGGAAGTTAGGTCCTTTAGGTCGTGTTTTAGGACCAAGAGGTTTAATGCCTAACCCAAAGACAGGTACAGTAACTATGAATGTTGCAAAAGCAGTACAAGAAGTTAAAGCTGGTAAAATTGACTTTAAAGTTGATAAAACAGGTATTGTACATGCTGCTATCGGAAAAGTGTCTTTTGATGCTCAGAAGATTCAGGAAAATGCAAATGAGTTATTACAAACGTTAGTTAAATTAAAGCCAACAGCGGCTAAAGGAGATTATATAAAGAGTATATTTATGTCTTCAACTATGAGTCCTAGTATTGCTGTAGATGAAAAATCTATATCATAGGCACTTAAACTTTTAATTATGACAAGAGAAGACAAATTACAAGTAATACAAGATTTAACAGCAAGATTAGCAGATACAGGTACCATCTATTTAGCAGATATTTCTGGATTAGATGCTGTTACTACTTCAAACTTAAGAAGAGCTTGTTTTAAAGCAAACGTAGAATTATCTGTTATTAAAAACACATTGCTATCAAAAGCAATGGAAGCTTCTGATAAAGATTTCGGAGATTTACCAGCTGTTTTAAAAGGGAATACTTCAATGATGATTTCAGAGGTGTCTAACGCTCCTGCTAAAGTTATCAAAGAGTTCAGAAAAAAATCAGAAAAGCCTCTATTAAAAGGTGCTTTTGTTGAAGAGTCTGTTTATGTTGGAGATGACCAATTAGACGCATTAGTTAACATTAAATCTAGAGAAGAACTTATTGGAGATATTATCTCATTATTACAATCGCCTGCTAAAAATGTTGTTTCAGCATTACAATCAGGAGGTAACAAATTATCTGGTATCTTAAAGACATTATCAGACAAATAAGCACGCGCACAAATAAACTAAATAATAAATTTCAAAACACAATTAAAATGGCAGAATTAAAAGATTTCGCAGAGCAATTAGTTAACTTAACAGTAAAAGAGGTTAATGAATTAGCTGATATTTTAAAAGATGAGTATGGTATTGAGCCAGCAGCAGCAGCTGTAGCAGTAGCAGGACCAGCAGCAGGAGGAGATGCAGCAGATGAGCAAACTGAATTTGATGTTATTTTAAAAGCAGCAGGTGGTTCTAAATTAGCTGTAGTAAAATTAGTTAAAGAATTAACTGGATTAGGGTTAAAAGAAGCTAAAGCAATCGTTGATAGCGCACCAGCACCAGTAAAAGAAGGAGTATCTAAAGATGAGGCTGAAGGTCTTTTAAAATCTTTAGAAGAAGCAGGAGCTGAAGCAGAGATTAAGTAATCTATATTCCTGGTTTTAACTAGGTAAAACAATTAAGGTTTAGGTACTAGAAACATCTGTTTCTGGTCCTAAACCATTTTGTGTATATATTCGTTCTTTATTTTATTACATAAGTAACATTGTAATAGTACGACTGTAAAGAGCTAACGTTAAGTTAGCAAAGCAATTAAAATTGCATTATTGAAACGAGATAGTTTCAAAAAATAATATTTTTAATTTAAAAATAGCATCTCTTTTGGCAACGATAAACACTACTGAAAGAATTAACTTCGCATCATCGCAATTAGGTACCGATTATCCAGACTTTTTGGATATTCAGGTGAAATCTTTCCAAGATTTTTTCCAATTGCAAACCAAAGCTGATGAGCGAGGTGAAGAAGGTTTGTATAAAACCTTCATGGATAACTTTCCGATTACAGATACCCGTAATCAATTTGTATTAGAATTTTTAGACTACTTTGTAGATCCACCAAGATATAGCATTCAAGAATGTATTGAAAGAGGTTTAACACATAGTGTGCCTTTAAAAGCAAGGTTAAAACTTTATTGTACAGATCCTGAGCATGAAGATTTTGAAACTATTGTTCAAGATGTGTATTTAGGAACAATTCCTTATATGACAAATTCTGGAACCTTCATTATTAATGGAGCTGAAAGAGTTGTTGTATCTCAATTACACCGTTCACCAGGGGTGTTTTTTGGACAATCTTTCCATGCAAATGGAACTAAGTTGTATTCTGCAAGAGTAATTCCTTTTAAAGGATCTTGGATAGAATTTGCAACTGATATCAATCAGGTAATGTACGCTTATATTGATAGAAAGAAAAAACTACCAGTAACTACGTTATTCAGAGCCATTGGTTTTGAAAGAGATAAAGATATATTAGAGATTTTTGATTTAGCAGAAGAAATTAAGGTTTCTAAAGCAGGATTAAAAAAAGTATTAGGGCGTAAACTAGCAGCTAGGGTTCTAAAAACTTGGCATGAAGATTTCGTAGATGAAGATACCGGTGAAGTGGTGTCTATTGAACGTAACGAAATTGTTTTCGACCGTGATACAATCATAGAGAAAGAACATATTGATGAAATAATTGATGCAGGTGCTAAAACTATCTTATTACATAAGGTAGATAATGACATGGCCGATTATGCCATCATTCATAATACACTGCAGAAAGATCCTACGAATTCTGAAAAAGAAGCAGTAGAACACGTCTACAGACAATTACGTAATGCTGAGCCGCCAGATGAGGAGACAGCAAGAGGAATTATTGAAAAATTATTCTTCTCTGAGCAACGTTATAGTTTAGGTGAAGTTGGTCGTTTTAGAATGAACACCAAGTTACAGTTAAATGAGCCGATTGATCAGAAGGTATTAACTAAAAATGATATTATTACCATTATCAAATACTTAATTGAGTTAATTAACTCAAAAGCAGAAGTAGATGATATTGATCACTTATCTAACCGTCGTGTAAGAACTGTTGGTGAACAATTAGCAGGTCAGTTTGGTGTAGGTTTAGCTCGTATGGCTCGTACTATTCGTGAAAGAATGAATGTGCGTGATAATGAGGTGTTTACTCCTATTGATTTAATTAATGCGAAGACCTTATCTTCAGTTATTAATTCGTTTTTTGGAACTAACCAGTTATCTCAATTTATGGATCAAACCAATCCATTAGCTGAGATTACACACAAACGTCGTTTATCAGCACTAGGACCTGGAGGATTATCTAGAGAAAGAGCAGGATTCGAGGTTCGTGATGTTCACTATACACACTACGGACGTTTATGTCCAATTGAAACTCCTGAGGGACCGAATATTGGATTAATTTCATCTTTAGCAGTATTTGCAAAGGTTAACAGTTTAGGTTTTATCGAAACTCCTTATAAAAAGGTTATCGAAGGAAACGTAGATGTACACCAAGAGCATATTTATTTAAGTGCTGAAGAAGAAGAAGGAATGAAGTTTGCACAATCTAATTTAGAGGTAAGTGCAGCTGGAGATTTTGTTGGAGATAAATTAATTTCACGTGAAGGGGGAGATTTCCCTGTAGTAACACCTACTGAAATTGATTATATGGATGTTGCCCCTAACCAGATAGCATCTATATCAGCATCATTAATTCCTTTCTTAGAGCATGATGATGCCAATAGAGCCTTAATGGGATCGAACATGATGCGTCAAGCAGTTCCATTATTACGTCCAGAGTCTCCAATTGTAGGTACAGGATTAGAGCGTAGAGTTGCAAAAGATTCTCGTATTTTAATTAATGCTGAAGGACCTGGTGTTATTGAGTATGTTGATGCGAATAAAATAAGAATTAAGTATGATAGATCAGATGAAGAGCGTTTAGTAAGCTTTGATTCAGATGATATTTCTTATAACTTAATTAAGTTTAGAAAAACAAATCAAGGTACGAACATTAACCTAAAACCAATTGTTAAAGTTGGAGATAGAGTTGAAGAAGGTCAAGTACTTTGTGAAGGATATGCAACACAAAAAGGAGAATTAGCTTTAGGTAGAAATATGAAAGTAGCCTTTATGCCTTGGAAAGGGTATAACTTTGAGGATGCGATTGTAATTTCTGAAAAAGTTGTTCGTGAAGATATCTTTACTTCTATTCATATTGACGAATATTCTTTAGATGTTCGTGATACGAAATTAGGAGCTGAAGAGTTAACAAACGATATTCCTAACGTTTCAGAAGAGGCTACTAAAGACTTAGATGAAAATGGAATGATTCGTATTGGAGCAGAGGTTAATCCAGGAGATATCTTAATTGGTAAAATTACTCCAAAAGGTGAATCTGACCCAACTCCTGAAGAAAAATTATTAAGAGCTATCTTTGGTGATAAAGCAGGTGATGTAAAAGATGCATCACTAAAAGCTTCTCCATCATTAAGAGGGGTAGTAATTAATAAAAAATTATTCCAACGTGCTGTAAAAGATAAAACAAAACGAGCAAGAGATAAAGAAGCTATTGCTGTTTTAGAAGCATCTTATGTACACAAGTTTGAAGATTTAAAAGATTTATTAATTGAAAAATTATTTAATCTAATTACAGGAAAAACTTCTCAAGGGGTATTTAATGATTTAGGAGAGGAAGTATTACCAAAAGGTAAAAAATTCACTCAAAAAATGTTAAATTCTGTAGGTGATTTTACGCACTTACACGGAACTTGGACTACCGATAAAGACTTAAATAGATTAGTTGTTGAATTAGTTCACAATTATAAAATTAAAGTTAACGATTTACAAGGTTCTTTACGTCGTGAGAAATTTACAATTTCTGTAGGTGATGAATTACCAGCAGGAATCTTAAAACTTGCAAAAATTTATGTTGCTAAAAAACGTAAATTAAAAGTAGGAGATAAGATGGCAGGACGTCACGGAAATAAAGGTATTGTTGCTCGTATTGTTAGAGCTGAAGATATGCCTTTCTTAGCAGACGGAACACCTGTTGATATTGTATTAAATCCATTAGGGGTACCATCTCGTATGAATATTGGTCAGATTTATGAAACTGTTCTTGGATGGGCAGGTCAAAAATTAGATCAGAAGTATGCAACACCAATTTTTGATGGAGCAAACATCGACCAAATAAACGAGTTAACTGATAAAGCAGGAATTCCACGTTACGGACATACATATTTATATGATGGAGGTACAGGAAAACGTTTCGATCAACCAGCAACGGTAGGTATCATTTATATGATTAAGTTAGGTCACATGATTGAAGATAAAATGCATGCGCGTTCTATTGGTCCTTATTCATTAATTACGCAGCAACCACTTGGAGGTAAAGCTCAATTTGGAGGTCAGCGTTTTGGAGAGATGGAAGTTTGGGCACTTGAAGCATATGGTGCATCAAGTATCTTAAGAGAAATCTTAACCGTTAAATCTGATGATGTATTAGGTAGAGCCAAAACTTACGAAGCAATCGTAAAAGGTGAAACTATGCCAGAACCAGGTTTACCAGAATCATTTAATGTATTAATGCACGAACTGAAAGGTTTAGGATTAGATGTTAAATTAGAGGAATAACAAACAGTGAAATATCATTCGGTAATTAAATTTACCGAATGATAAATCATTTTAAATATACGTCTCATTTAGAGGCAATTTTTAATTCGAATCCATTACTTATTATGGCAAGAAAGAACGAAAAATACACTGTTAAAAAGTTTAACAAAATTTCAATTGGTTTAGCATCACCTGAGTCTATTTTAGAGGCGTCAAGAGGTGAGGTTTTAAAACCAGAAACTATTAATTACCGTACACATAAACCAGAAAGAGATGGTTTATTTTGTGAGCGTATATTTGGTCCTATAAAGGATTATGAGTGTGCGTGTGGTAAATACAAAAGAATCCGTTATAAAGGAATCATTTGTGATCGATGTGGAGTTGAAGTTACTGAGAAAAAAGTACGTAGAGACAGAGTAGGTCACATTAATTTAGTAGTACCAGTAGCACACATTTGGTATTTTAGATCATTACCTAACAAAATGGGGTACCTTTTAGGTTTACCGTCTAAAAAGTTAGATATGATTATTTACTACGAACGTTATGTAGTAATTCAACCAGGTGATGCTAAAACTGCTGAAGGAGAGTCATTAAATAAAATGGACTTCTTAACAGAAGAAGAGTATTTAGATATTTTAGATGCACTTCCACAAGAAAACATGTATTTAGATGATAGCGACCCAACTAAGTTTATCGCTAAAATGGGAGCTGAATGTTTAATCGATTTATTAGAAAGAATTGATTTAGACTCTTTATCATTTGAATTACGTCATAAAGCAAATACTGAAACTTCTAAGCAACGTAAAAACGAAGCATTAAAGCGTTTAAATGTTGTTGAAGCTTTTAGAGATTCTCAAAAAAATAGAGAAAACAATCCTGAGTGGATGATAATGAAGGCTGTACCAGTTATACCGCCAGAATTACGTCCTTTAGTGCCATTAGATGGTGGTCGTTTTGCTACTTCAGATTTAAATGATTTATACCGTCGTGTAATTATCCGTAATAATCGTTTAAAACGATTAATGGAAATTAAAGCACCTGAGGTTATTTTACGTAATGAAAAACGTATGTTACAAGAATCAGTAGATTCTTTATTTGATAACACACGTAAATCATCAGCAGTAAAAACAGAATCTAACAGACCTTTAAAATCTTTATCTGATAGTTTAAAAGGGAAACAAGGTCGTTTCCGTCAAAACTTATTAGGTAAGCGTGTTGATTATTCTGCACGTTCGGTAATTGTTGTTGGACCAGAATTAAGATTATTCGAATGTGGATTGCCAAAAGATATGGCAGCAGAATTATACAAGCCTTTTGTTATTCGAAAATTAATCGAAAGAGGTATTGTTAAAACTGTAAAATCTGCAAAGAAAATTATAGATAGGAAAGAACCAGTTGTTTGGGATATCTTAGAAAATGTAATTAAAGGACATCCTGTTTTATTAAACCGTGCCCCTACATTACACCGTTTAGGTATTCAATCTTTTCAACCAAAATTAATTGAAGGAAAAGCGATTCGTTTACATCCATTAGCATGTTCGGCATTTAATGCGGATTTTGATGGAGATCAAATGGCTGTTCACTTACCATTAGGACCTGAAGCTATTTTAGAAGCTCAGATTTTAATGTTAGGTTCTCACAATATTTTAAATCCTGCAAATGGAGCACCAGTAACGGTACCATCTCAGGATATGGTATTGGGTCTTTATTATATGACTAAAGAAAGAAAATCTACACCTGAAGTGATTATTAAAGGTGAAGGATTAACTTTTTATTCTCCAGAAGAGGTAATTATCGCCTTAAATGAAGAAAGAGTAGACTTAAACGCAGGTATAAAAGTTCGTACAGCAGATGTTGTAGATGGTGAGCACGTAACTAGAATTGTAGCAACTACGGTTGGTAGAGTTTTATTTAATGAAAAAGTACCAAAAGAAGCTGGATATATTAATGAGGTTTTAACTAAAAAATCATTAAGAGGTATTATTGGTGACATTTTAAAAGTAACTAATATTCCTGCTGTAGGAGATTTCTTAGATGAAATTAAAAATATGGGATATAAATACGCCTTTGAAGGTGGTTTATCTTTCTCATTAGGAGATATTATTATTCCTGAAGAAAAGGAAGGAATGATTGCTGCAGCCAATAAAGAGGTTGATGCAATTGTATCTAACTATAACATGGGAATGTTAACAAATAAAGAACGTTACAATCAGGTAATTGATATTTGGGGGTCTGCAAATAACAGATTAACAGAATTATCTATGAAACGTTTACGTGAAGACCAACAAGGGTTTAACTCGGTATTCATGATGCTTGATTCTGGAGCAAGGGGTTCTAAAGAACAGATTCGTCAGTTAACAGGTATGCGTGGATTAATGGCAAAACCTAAAAAATCTACTGCAGGTGGTGGAGAAATTATTGAGAATCCGATTCTTTCTAACTTTAAGGAAGGGTTATCAATTCTTGAATACTTTATCTCAACTCACGGTGCTCGTAAAGGTTTAGCGGATACGGCATTAAAAACAGCCGATGCAGGTTATTTAACTCGTCGTTTAGTAGATGTATCGCAAGATGTTATTGTAAACGAAGTTGATTGTGGTACTTTAAGAGGATTAGAAGTTGCTCCTTTAAAGAAAAATGATGAAATCGTTGAATCTTTAAGCGATAGAATTACAGGTCGTACATCTTTAAATGATGTATATGCACCTAATTCTGATGATATGATTATTGCTGCAGGTGAGTTAATTACATCAAAATTAGCAGATGAAATTCAAGCAAGCGGTATTGATAAAGTTGAAGTTCGTTCGGCATTAACTTGTGAATCTGAAAGAGGAATTTGTGAAAAATGTTACGGACAATCATTATCAACAGGTAAAAAAGTTCAAAGAGGTGAAGCAGTTGGTGTAATTGCAGCACAATCTATTGGAGAGCCTGGTACACAGTTAACATTACGTACTTTCCACGTTGGAGGGGTAGCAGGAAACATTTCTGAAGAGAATAAGTTGATTGCAAAATATGAAGGTAACGTTAAAATAGAAGATTTACGTACTGTTGTTGGTAAAGATAAAGAAGGAAATGAAATAGAAATAGTTATTTCACGTACTGCTGAAATCAAAATTATCGACAAAAAGACAGAAATCGTATTAAGTACTAATATTATTCCTTACGGTTCAATTATCTTTAATAAAGATATGAAAACTATCAAAAAAGGAGATGCAGTATGTCAATGGGATCCATTTAACGGGGTTATTGTTTCTGAATTTGGAGGAAGAGTGAAGTTTAACAACTTAGAACAAGGTATTAATTACTCTGTTGAAGTTGATGAGCAAACTGGTTTCCAAGAGAAAGTAATGATTGACTCTAAAAATAAAAAAATCATTGCTTCATTAATTATTGAAGATGCTGATGGTAATGCGTTACGTTCGTACAGTTTACCTGTAGGTGCTCACTTAATGGTTAGTGATGGTGATAAAGTTCCAACAGGTCATACTTTAGTTAAAATTCCACGTAAGTCTGGTAAAGCAGGCGATATTACAGGAGGTTTACCACGTGTAACAGAATTATTTGAAGCACGTAACCCATCTAATCCAGCAGTAATTGCTCAGATTGATGGTGTAGTATCTTTCGGTAAAATTAAGCGAGGTAATCGTGAAATTATTATTGAATCTAAAACAGGAGATATTACTAAATATTTAGTGAAATTATCGAACCAAATTTTAGTTCAAGAGAACGATTTTATTAAAGCAGGTATGCCTTTATCTGATGGAGCAACTACTCCAGTAGATATTTTAAATATTCAAGGACCTTCAGCGGTACAAGAATATTTAGTAAATGAAATTCAAGAAGTATATCGTTTACAAGGTGTAAAAATTAATGACAAGCATTTCGAAGTAGTAGTACGTCAAATGATGCGTAAAGTTAGAATTATTGATTCTGGAGATACCTTATTACTAGAAAATCAATTAATTCACAAAAATGACTTTATCAAAGATAACGATGCTATCTACGGAATGAAAGTTGTTGAAGATGCAGGAGATTCTGAAAATTTACAAGCAGGACAGATTGTTTCGGCACGTCAATTAAGAGATGAAAATTCTATTTTACGTAGAGCAGATAAAAATTTAGTAGCCGCTCGTGAAGCGAAACCAGCAACAGCTGAACAAATTTTACAAGGGATTACTAGAGCTTCGTTACAAACGAAATCATTTATATCGGCAGCGTCGTTCCAGGAAACTACTAAAGTATTAAATGAAGCCGCAGTAAACGGTAAAATTGATACCTTAGAAGGATTAAAAGAAAATGTAATTGTTGGTAAACGTATTCCAGCAGGTACAGGAATGAGATCTTACGATAAGCAAATTGTAGGACCTAGAGAAGAAATGGAAGAAAATTTATAATTTTTTAATACCTAAAGGCCTCTAAATTTTTAGAGGCCTTTTTTTTTATTAATATTATGGAAAACAATAAAGACCCACAATTAAATATTGAATTAGATCAAGATATTGCTGAAGGAACCTATAGTAATTTAGCGGTAATCAATCATTCATTATCAGAATTTATCGTTGATTTTATCAATATTATGCCAGGTATTCCAAAACCAAAGGTAAAATCAAGAATTATTTTAACACCACAACATGCTAAAAGACTTGCAAAAGCTTTGGTTGAAAATGTTCAAAAATTTGAACAAACAAATGGTGAAATAAAAGATTACGAACAGCCACCTATTCCAATGAATTTTGGAGGAACAACAGGGGAAGCTTAAAAAATAAAAAACGTCTATAATTAGACGTTTTTTTATTTTATCAAATTTTAATAAAAGATATTATTATCTTTTTTATTAGGAATTATTTCTTACTTTTGAATTTTAAAACTTGTAAAAATTATATATGTTTTCAAAATCTTGTGAATATGGTTTAAGAGCAGCTATTTATATCGCAGAGCAATCTAGTTTGAAGAAAAAAGTAGGGCTTAAAGAAATTGCAAGTGCTATTGACTCTCCTGAACCATTTACAGGTAAAATATTACAAATTTTAACGAAAAATAATATAGCAAGTTCTTTAAAAGGACCACATGGAGGTTTTTTTATTGAAGAAGTAAATTTAAAAAAAATAAAACTAAGTAATATCGTATCAGTATTAGATGGTGATACTATTTATACGGGATGTGCTTTAGGATTAAAACAATGTGACCATAACTCACCGTGTCCTTTACATATAAAGTTTATCGAAATAAGAGAAAGTTTAAAAGTAATGCTAGAAGAAACCACTTTATATGATATTTTATATTCAGAAGATAAAAAGAATACTTTTTGGTTAAAGAGGTAACCAAAATCTAAAATTTATATTAATAAAAGATAAAAATATCTTTTTATACTTTTATGTAGGGGAGATTAAAAATAATAATTAAAATTAAATAAAAAGTAATAATGAGAAAAATTTGGACATGGTTTATAGCTGTAGTAGTACTATCCTTTGTGGCGTTAATTTGGGTAGGAACGGAAGTTTATCAAACCCAGCCACCGATACCAAACATGGTAACGGTAAAAAATACAGGCGAAGTTGTTTACACAAAAGAAGATATTCAAATAGGGCAAAATGTTTGGGAATCAATAGGAGGAATGGAAGTAGGTTCTATTTGGGGGCATGGTAGTTATGTTGCTCCAGATTGGTCGGCCGATTGGATTCATAAAGAAGCCGTATTTCTGTTAAATTATTGGGCGAAAAAAGATTTTAATACAGGATATGATGTTTTAAATGTAGAGCAAAAAGCAGCATTAAAAGCACGATTAATTAAAAATATTAAAACCAATACCTATGATACAAGTACAGGAAAAATTCAAATATCAGATGAAAGATTACTAGCGATTAAAGAAAATTCAAAATATTATGCTAGTATTTTTTCTGAAGGATATGAGCAATATGCAATTCCAAAAGGAGCTTTAACTAATGTTGATAAATTAAGTAAGTTAAATGCTTTTTTATTCTGGACATCATGGGCAGCGAGTACCAATAGACCCAATAAAGATTATACATATACGTCAAATTGGCCTCACGAACCATTAATTGATAACACGATTACAGCCGATTCTCAATTATGGTCAGGTTTTTCAATTATATTATTACTATTATTTATAGGGCTTTTAACTTATTATTATATTGTAAATCATGAAAAAGTAGAGGCAGTTACCAACCCAAAATCAGATCCGTTATTAAACATGAAAATGTTTAAATCGCAAAAAGCAGTATTAAAATATTTTATTGTTATTTCATTATTAATTGCATTACAAGTAATTTTAGGTATTGTAACGGTACATTATACGGTAGAAGGACAGGCTTTTTTTGGCTTTAATTTATCAGAATTTTTACCGTATTCAGTAACTAGAACTTGGCATACGCAATTAGCAGTTTTTTGGATTGCTGCCACTTGGTTAGCAACAGGATTATTTTTAGCACCTATAATTAGTGGAAAAGAAATGAAATATCAAGTATTTGGTATTAATTTTTTATTCGTAGCTTTATTGATAATTGTATTAGGTTCTATGCTAGGAGAATGGTTAGGAATTCATCAGTTTTTAGACTTAACAACGAATTTTTTCTTTGGGCACCAAGGGTATGAATACATGGATTTAGGGCGTTTTTGGCAAATATTTTTAGGTATTGGTTTAGTTTTATGGATGTTTATGGTTGGAAGACACGTACTATATGGAATTCGTAAAAAAGATGATTCAAAACATTTATTAATTATCTTATTAATAGCAGTAATTGCTATTGGGATGTTCTTTTTCTCAGGATTGATGTATGGCGAAAATAGTACATTACCTGTAATTAATTACTGGCGTTGGTGGTTGGTACATTTATGGGTAGAAGGATTTTTTGAAGTATTTGCAACTGTAATAATTGCCTATATTTTTTCAAGAATGAAAGTAATATCAATGAAAACAGCAGGGAAAGTATCGGTAGCATCAGCAACTATATTTTTATCAGGAGGAATTATAGGAACACTTCATCATTTATATTATTCAGGAACACCAGTACAGGCAATTGCTTTAGGGGCAACTTTTAGTGCTTTAGAAGTAGTTCCATTAACTTTAATGGGCTTTGAAATTCGTGAAAACTGGAATTTATTAAAAGGAAATAACTGGATACAGCGTTATAAATGGCCTATATATTTCTTTATATCAGTAGCATTTTGGAATATGTTAGGGGCAGGAGTTTTAGGGTTTTTAATTAATCCACCAATTGCATTGTACTATATTCAAGGATTAAATACCACTGCTGTACATGCACATGCTGCATTATTTGGAGTTTATGGAATGTTAGGAATGGGATTTATTTTGATATGTTTACGTTTTTATTCAGATGAATTATGGAATGAAAAACTAATTAGAAATTCATTTTGGCTTTTAAATATCGGTTTAATTTTGATGATTGTATTAAGCATGCTTCCCGTAGGAATTATACAGGCATATACTTCAATTACCAAAGGATATTCATTTGCAAGAGATGCGGAATTATTATACAGCCCAACAGTGCAAACCTTAAAATGGATGCGTATGATTGGAGATACCGTATTTTCAGTAGGAATTGGTTATTTCTGTTATTTTGTTATAAAAGTAACTGTTGGTGCTTTGAAAATGAAAAAAAATGTTAATTAATTTTTAAAAATAGGTTATAAAAAAACTCAGGATAAAATCCTGAGTTTTTTTATATAAATAAGTTTTTAGTTGCAATTTAAAACCCAATAGAAATATCTTTTAACGTTTGTTTATCAAGAATAAAAACTTCTTTTCCTTTTAAATCAATTAATTTTTTCTTTTTAAATTCAGAAAGTAACCGAATTGCCGATTCTGTAGCTGTTCCGATAATATTAGCAATATCTTCTCTTGATAAATGAATCCCTAAAGCCCCATTTTCATTATTTTTAAATTTATTATCAAGGTTTAATAAAGTAGAAGCTAAACGTTGTTTAACCGTTTTTTGTGCCATATCAACAATAAAATCATCTGCAGTTTTAAGAGAAGATGCCATTGTTTTAAGAACATCCATAGTAAATTTTTGGTTCTCTTCTAAATCTCTAACAATTTCTTCTTTAGGGATAAAACAAATCTCCATATCATTTACGGCTATGGCTTTTAAGTTAGAAGCTTCATCATTAATTAAACTCCGTTCGCCTAATAAATCGCCTTTTCTTACCAAATTTACAATTTGATCTCTACCATTATCACTCATTTTTGAAACTTTACAAATACCGTTTTTAATACAAAAAACACCATTTATATGTTCACCTTCTTCAAATAAAACATCACCTTTTTTTACCTTTTTAGAAGTTTTACATCCTGAAATTCTAATTAATTCATCTTTTGTGAGTGATTTTAGAGAGTTAAATTCACGAATAATACATTGTTCACATTTACTCATAATAGTTCTTCATTAAGCTAGTTCAAATATAATCAAAAGCTGATATATATCATATTTTAATTACAATTCTTATAAGACCTTTGCACTAGGCAAACGAGTAAATATGGAAAACGCAAAATGTTTTCATTGTGGTAACGAATGTGATACCAAAACCATCACTATAAAAGAGAAATCTTTTTGTTGTAATGGTTGTAAAACGGTTTTTGAAATTTTTTCAGAAAATGATTTAACCTGTTACTATGATTTTCAAAACAATCCTGGAGCAATTCCAGAAGAAATTCAAGGAAAATATGACTTTCTTGATAATAAAGAAATTACCGATAAACTATTAGAGTTTAATGATGGTAACTTACATGTTGTTAATTTATATATACCTCATATACATTGTAGTTCTTGTATTTGGGTACTAGAAAATTTACATAAATTACAACAAAATATTAGTTCATCACAAGTTGATTTCCCTAAAAAAACAGTTCGAATTACGTATAATTCTGAAATTATTTCTTTAAAAGAAATTGTTTTATTGTTGAGTTCTATCGGATATGAACCTTATATCAGTTTAGAAGATTACGAAGTTGGAAAAAAGAAAGTTGACCGAAGTTTAATTTATAAATTAGGAATTGCAGGTTTTTCTTTTGGAAATGTGATGTTTTTATCTTTTCCAGAATATTTTGAAGTATCTGGTTTTTGGTTAGAACAATACAAAGGAATATTTCGTTGGTTGATGTTTATTTTCTCATTGCCTGTGGTTTTTTATGCGGGGCAAGATTATTTTATATCGGCATATAAAGGGTTGCGCTCTAAAATTTTAAATATTGATGTTCCTATTGCTTTAGGAATTGCTGTTTTATTTATCCGAAGTTCTGCTGAAATTATTTTTGATATCGGAACTGGTTTTTTTGATAGTTTAACAGGCTTAGTTTTCTTCTTGTTATTAGGGAAGTTTTTTCAGCAGAAAACATATAATTTCTTGTCTTTTGAACGTGATTATAAATCGTATTTTCCTATTGCGGTAACCAGAGTTTCATCCGAAGGAAAAGAAGAAAATGTACAAATTTATGATGTTGAAAAAGGTGATAGGCTATTAATTAGAAATCAGGAATTAATTCCTGTTGATGGAATTTTAATTAACGGAAATGCAAAAATCGATTACAGTTTTGTTACAGGTGAAGCAGTTCCTGTAGCTAAAAAATCAGGAGATAAATTATTTGCAGGAGGAAAGCAATTATCGGGAGTTTTAGAAATGGAAGTTTTAACTTCGGTTTCGCAAAGTTATTTAACGCAATTGTGGAGTAATGATGTATTTAAGAAAGATAAAAATTCATCATTTAAAACATTAACAGATAGAATAAGTCAGAATTTTACGGTAACCGTTTTAATAATTGCTTTTATTTCAACTGCATTTTGGCTGTATTATGATGCTAGCAAAGCCTTAAATGTTTTTACTGCTGTCTTAATTATTGCCTGTCCGTGTGCTATTGCTTTAGCAGCTCCGTTTACTTTAGGAAATATGCTTCGGATTTTTGGAAAGAAGAAATTCTACTTAAAAAATGCCACAGTTGTAGAACAATTGGCGGTAATTGATAGTGTTATTTTTGATAAAACAGGAACACTTACAACAAGTAAAGAAAATCAAATTGATTATAAAGGAAGCGAATTGTCATCCGAAGAAAAATCAATATTAAAAAGTGTTTTACGAGCTTCAAATCATCCGTTAAGTAGAATGTTATATGGTTTTTTATCGGCAGAAATGTTGCCTATTGATAGTTTTAAAGAGTACACAGGAAAAGGAATTGAAGCTACTTATAAAAACAGAATTATAAAAATAGGTTCATCATCTTTTGTGAATAATACTGATGAAAAAATTAACTTAGATACTTCTGTACATATTAGTTTTGATGGAATTTATAAAGGAAAATATGTGTTTAAAAATGCGTACAGAAATGGTGTAAAAGAGTTGTTTTCTGAATTAAATACGAATTATAATTTGGCGGTTGTTTCTGGTGATAATGAAGGCGAAAAGAAATTTTTAGAAGATTTATTACCTAAAAACACCTCATTTTTATTCAATCAAAAGCCAGAAGATAAATTAAATTATGTTGAGAATTTACAAAATAAAGGGCAAAGCGTAATTATGATTGGTGATGGTTTAAATGATGCAGGAGCATTGGCACAAAGTAATGTTGGAATTTCATTATCAGAAAATATTAATGTGTTTTCACCTGCTTGTGATGCTATTTTAGATGCTTCAAAATTTAATGAAATTGGCAATTATATAAAGGCATCAAAAAAGGCAATCAAAATAATTAAGTATAGTTTTATACTATCATTATGTTATAATTTAATCGGATTATATTTTGCAACAACAGGACAATTAAAACCTGTAATTGCAGCAATATTAATGCCTTTAAGTTCTATTAGTATTGTTTTGTTTACAACGATTGCAACAAATTTATTAGGAAAAAAAATAAAATAATTTAAAAGATAATTATTATGAAAGTAGCCTCATTTTTAGAAGATATTAAGTTTAATGAACATAAACCAGCAGTATCATTATTATTGGATACTGATTTTTCCAAAGAAATACGTGTTGTCTTTAAAAAAGGACAAGTTATGGAAGACCATCAAGCACCTTTTGCAATAATTGTTCAGGTGATAAAAGGTAGTATTGATTTTGGTGTAAATAATGAAATAAAACAATTAAATGCTGGAGATGTTATTTCATTAAAACCACAAGTAGTACATAATTTAACTGCTTTAGATGAAAGTGTTGTACGTTTGTCATTATCCAAATTAGATACTTTAAAAAGAGTTGAAAACGTATAAAATATATAAAATTGATGCAATTAAATACCTATATAGACCATACTTTACTAAAAGCAACCGCTACAGATAACGATATTATACAACTGTGTGAACAAGCCAAGCAATATGGTTTTTATGCCGTTTGTGTAAATGGCTGTTATGTGAAACTAGCAAAAGAAACTTTAGTGGATTCTGATGTGAAAATAGCCGCTGTTATTGGGTTTCCTTTAGGGGCAATGACTACCGAGGTTAAAATTTTTGAGGCAGTTAATTGTATTGAAAATGGCGCATCAGAAATTGATATGGTTATTAATGTTGGTAAATTGTTAGCTAGCGAGTATGATTATGTTGAAAACGAAATAAGGCTGATAAAAAAAGCCATCGGAAATAATGTTTTAAAAGTAATTTTTGAGAATTGTTATTTATCCGAAGAAAAAATGAAAACAGTTTGTTTACTCGCGGTAAATGCAGGTGCTAACTTTATAAAAACATCGACAGGTTTTGCTACAGGTGGCGCTACTTTTAAACAGATTGAATTGATGAAATTTACGGTTGAAAATAGCGTGCAAATAAAAGCAGCTGGGGGTATTAAAGATATCGAAACAGCAGCAAAATATATTAAACTAGGCGCAACTCGCTTAGGAACATCAGCAGGGGTTTCTTTGGTTACTAAAGGGTTTTCTGAAAATGATAATTATTAAAAAAGGTTGTTTACCTAAAGCGTATCAACTTATTATTGATGCGCTAATTTTTTAGGCTAATTAAGCTGATATTTTAAAAAAAAGACACATGAATTCACTGATACAAAAATACAATATTCCAGGACCTCGATATACGAGTTATCCAACGGTTCCTTATTGGGAAAATGAAACTTTTTCTAAAGATAAATGGATTGAAACTTTTAAAAAATCGTTTATAGAAAGTAATTCATCCGAAGGAATTAGTGTGTATATTCACCTGCCTTTTTGTGAGAGTATTTGTACTTTTTGTGCCTGTCATAAACATATTACAAAAAGACATGAAGTAGAAGAAGATTATATGGATACCGTTTTAAAAGAATGGAATTTATATACCAATTTAGTAGATGAAACGCCAATTATCAAGGAGATTCATTTAGGTGGCGGAACACCTACTTTTTTTTCAAAAGAAAACTTAAAGAAGTTAATTGATGGTTTATTTATCAACGCTAAAAAACATCCGAAGCATGAATTTAGTTTTGAAGGACATCCGAATAATACCACAAAAGCACAATTACAAACCTTGTTTGATGTTGGTTTTACAAGAGTAAGTTACGGCGTGCAAGATTATAATATAAAGGTACAAGAAGCAATACACAGAGTACAGCCTTTTGAAAATGTTGAAAAAGCAACTATTTGGGCAAGAGAAATAGGATATACATCTATCAGTCACGATTTAATTTTCGGATTGCCATTTCAAACCAAAGAAAATGTAATTCATACCATTAATAAAACCAAAGAATTACAGCCTGATAGAATTTCATTTTACAGTTACGCACATGTTCCGTGGGTAAAAGGTGTTGGGCAGAGAGGTTTTAATGAGAAAGATTTACCAAAGAATGAAGAAAAACGTGAATTATACGAAATAGGGAAGGAGCTATTTGCCGAAATGGGGTACGTTGAAATAGGAATGGATCATTTTGCGTTAAAAACGGATAGTTTATATAAAGCAACTCAGGAAAAAACATTGCATCGTAATTTTATGGGTTATACTGCCAATAAAACACAATTAATGATTGGTTTAGGAATGTCGTCAATTTCTGATTCTTGGTACGGATTTGCACAGAATGTAAAAACGGTAAAAGAATATCAAAAAATAGTGAACGAAGGAGAAATTCCTGTTTTTAGAGGACATATTTTATCTGAAGAAGATTTAATTATCCGAAAGCATATTTTAAATATTATGTGTCATTTTACCACTTCGTGGGATGCTGAAAATTTAAAGGTTAAAGGTATTGAAATCCTTTTAGAAAAATTACAAGAAATGCAGGCTGATGGATTGGTTTTTATCGATGGAAATACTCTAACAGTTCCTGAAAAAGCAAGACCTTATGTACGAAATATTTGTATGGCGTTTGATAAGCGTTTACATAATAATAAGCCCGAAACAAAATTGTTTTCGATGACAATTTAGGAGCTTTTATACTTATAAAACAAAGAAGTGTGAAACCAAGGCTTGATAAAACAAGCCTTAGTTTAAAAAAAAGGATTTATATAGTTTATTTCTTATGACACCCTTCACAATATTCATAATACGTAAACTAATTCCTTTAATTATTTTTTATTGAACGTTCTTTTTTAACAAATAAATAACTTTTTTGTGAAAACAATTATTTACTTCGCTATAAGTGTTTTATATCAATTAAATTCCATTTTTTAGTTGTCAAATAGTTTACAATGTGTTAAATGAAAAAAATTAATACTTATTAGTTGTACCTTTGTTTAGATTACGATGCAAATATCGTATTATTTTCCGTTTATGAAAATAATTTACGTATTATTTTACGAATAAATATGGTAGCGAGTAGGATTAAAATATTTATAAGATTTAAAGGGGTGGCTGTTAGTAAGTTAGAGCGAATTATTGGTGCTAGTGATGGTACTTTACGTAATGCTTTAAAGAAAGGAACAGAAATTAATTCAAAATGGCTCGGATCAATTTCCGATAATTTTCCTGATTTAAATTTTAATTGGTTAATTACAGGTAAAGGTAATATGCTTTTAACTGATGAACCTTTAAGTTTAGAAGAGATTAAAAATGAAAAGATACTCGATTATATTTTAGTAAATATAGATGATTTTAAAAAAGAACCTAAAATAAATGCAATAATGGGTTTGTTTTCTAATTTTGAACAGCAAAAAGATTGTCAAAAATTATATGATAAAATTAGAGCTTATGAATGTTTATTAAAGGAGAACAAAAATAAAGAGTAAATTAAACTATTTTGATAATCGTTTTAGTTCGGTATTTAATTCATTTAATTGATTTTCTAATTTAGAAGTAAATTCTGGATACCTTTTTAAAAATACATAAGATATTTTCCAAAAATCAATATTAGTTTCATGAGGTATTATTATTGGAGGTATGTTTACATGGTCGGCTGATAAATAATAATTAGTACCGTCAGTGTTGTAACGTCTAATAAATAACATATCATTAGCTAATGTAATTACTACATCTCCTTTAATTAAATCTTCAGAAATGGTTTTTTCTCCAATTACAATATCTTCAGGAAATAATCCTTCTTCATTAGATACCATAAATAAATTAGTTACTGTAAATGCTAATAATTGAGAGTTTGAAGGTATAGGTAATTTAATAACAGGTAAGTTTTGATAGCTTTTTGTTGTTTTAAAATTATCTATAAACATTTTACTATTCAGTGAATTTACAAACGGAATATCAGTAAAACTAGCTTTTATAACTTGATTTATATCTGTCGTAATCCCTTCATTAAAGCTTAATAATTGATTTACAGTAATGTTTTTAGTAAGAATATCATCTATTGATATGCTAAAATAATTAGCAATCTTTATGATGGTATCAATTTTCGGTTCACTACGTTCTTCTTCGTAAGCACCTAGTGTACCTCTTTTTAGAGAGAATATATCTGCAAAAGCTTGTTGACTAAGTCCTTTTACACTTCGTATTTTTTTTATGTTTTTTCCAAAAAACGACATAGTTTGCTAATTTTATTTGCAAATAACTTAAATAGTATTATATTTGACAAGTCAAAAGTACTAAAATTAGCTAGTAAAATTAGTTAGTTCTAAAATGATTAGCAATAATTCTGAAAAACTAAAAAATAGTACAATTATATGTTTAAGAAATTTGTAAAAGAATAAAATAGATGAAAAAACAATTTAACATTATTAAAAATTACTTGTTAGAGTTAAACTATAATATTACTCATGAAGACCATGAAAAAGGTATTTTAATGATTCAGAATGAAAATGAAGGAATTAATAATCTGATTATAGGAATTGCAAATCCAATTTTAATTATTGAACAATATATTTTTGAAATCAGAAATTTTGATGAAAATATTTTTCAACAATTATTACAAAAAAATAGAGACATCGTTCACGGTGCTTTTGTTTTAGATGAAACGGGTACTAAAGTAATTTTTAGAGATACCTTACAAATTGAAAATCTTGATTTAAACGAATTAGAAGGTTCTATAAACTCATTAAGTTTATTATTAAGTGAATATTCAGAAAACATTATTCAGTTTTCTAAAGCATAATTAAAAAATCAAACTAAAAAAACATATATAAAATGAATATATTTAAAAGATTATTTAACGTAGGAAAAGCAGAGGCAAATTCAGCAATTGATAAAATGGAGAACCCTATCAAAATGACTGAGCAAGGAATTAAAGATATGAAAAATGACTTAACACAAGCATTAGAAGGTCTTGCACAAGTAAAAGCTATGTTAATTCGTTCTCAGAATGATAAAACTCAATTTGAAAGGAAAGCTAAAGATTATCAAAATAAAGCCATGTTAATTTTACAAAAGGCAGGAAAAGGTGAACTTGCTTCTGAAGATGCAGACCGTTTAGCAACAGAAGCATTGGTTAAAAAAGAAGAAAATACAGAGCATGTTAATCGTTGTACTATTGAGGTTACTAATTTTTCAAAATCAGTATCTCAACTAGAAGCAAATGTTAATAGTTTAAAAAATAACATTAGTAAATGGGAAAACGAATTAAAAACACTTAAAGCTCGTGTAAAAGTATCGAAAGCTACTAAGAATTTAAACAAACAAATGGCTGCTATCGATAGTTCTAGTACTGTAAATATGCTAGAAAAAATGAAAGAAAAAGTATCTGAAGAAGAAGCTTTAGCTGAAGCTTATGGAGATATTGCTAACGAATCAAAAAGTATTGATGATGAGCTAGACAAAGCATTAGGTACTAAAAAAACAAGTGCAGCAAATAATCTTGAAGAATTAAAAAAACAAATGGGATTGTAAAATTACTTAAAACTAATTTTAATAATTTTATTTGATAAATTAAGCGTTTCTTTATTTTTAAAGAAGCGCTTAATTGTTAAAAAAGGTTACGTAAAAATAATTTTAGCAACATAATTTTACTTTTAAGAAACATTATATTAATTTTATAGAAAAAAATATATGGGAATACTTGATTTTTTTAAGAAAAAAGAAACAGAAAGACATTTTGATCCAACGAATATTACAATTAGAGATTTAGGAAAAGGATATATTTTTGAATATGCCATCGAAACTTGGACGGTAACCGCTTTATTCGAATACGATTGGGGCGATAATTATTTTACTCGTGAATTTGTTATCAAAAATGGAACTACGGAAAAGTTTTTACATCTTGAAGATGATGGAGGTTTAGTAGTTACTTTATCAGAAAAAATAAAACTAAGAAAATTAGGTGAAACGGTCTGTGATTATATTGATGAAAATCAAAAACCACCTAAAAAAATTGATTTTGAAGGAACTCGTTATTTTTTAGATGAAAAATCACCAGGTTTTTGTAAAGAACTAGACGCTTCAGAGTGGGAAGAATTAATTTCTTATGATTATTTAGATGAAGATGAACAAAAAACACTTTGTATAGAACAGTACGGAGAAGATGAATTTGAGGTAACTAAAGGGATTATTATTAGTGAACTTGCTGTTTCTAATATATTACCTGTTGCAGATACTTATTAATATTAAAATACTAAATTTGGTATCAAATTAATTACAATGAAAATATTCCAAACATTAATTATTTCAAGCATACTACTACTTATAGTTTCTTGTGGAGCAGAACGAAAAAAATATCTTAAATCTCCTTTAGATGAAATTATTACTACTTATATTGATGTAGAAAATTACAGCGTTATTTTAACAGATATGGATTATAAAGAAGATAGCGATGCTTATTTTCATAAATATAAAATTATCCTTGAAAAAAATAATAAAACAACTAAACCGACTGAAGATGATTTTGATATAAAACGTACCGATTGGAAAAAAGTTTCTGCAATCACTTTTGAAGAGCATCAAAAAGATTTAGGAATGACTGTTTTATCAAAGAAAAATGGTGTTTTAGATAAAAAATCGACTCCTGCAGGTTATAATAATTATGTAGGTAATCAAAAATACGGAAGTTGGGAAAGACAAAGTAACGGTTCGTCTTTTTGGGCATTTTATGGACAGTATCATTTTATGAGTAGCCTTTTAGGTGGGGCTAATCGTTACGGAAGAAGTGATTATGATTATTATAGAACTAATAACCGAGGAAGAACTAGTTATTACGGAAGAAATAATACCTACGGAACATCATCAACAGGAAATACTAGTAGTACTTGGAATTCTAAACCTCAGTCATTTAAAGATAAAGTAAGAACCAATGTAAAAAGAAGTGCTACTTCTTTAAGGTCGAAAGGATATAGTTCTAGTAAAAGTTATGGAAGTTCTAGCCGAACAACAAGAAATAGCAACAGATATAGTAGTTCAAGTTCTTCTCGCTCTAGAAGTGGAGGATATGGTAAATAATTGTATAAAATGCTCGTAAACATGAATCAATACATTAATGAATATATAAATATTATAGAAATATATCATTCCTTAGGATATATTATAAGTGGATTTATCATTTTTATCCTTGGAAAAATAGCGTATAAAATGCTACATCCAAGCATCAATATTCAAGATGAATTAGTTGAAAAAGATAATTTTGCATTTATTATTTCTTATGTCGGATATTTTACAGCCTTAATTATTGTTATTGGTGGTGCTATTATTGGCGAAAGTTATGGTTTTATAACTGATATTCAGCATATTTTTATCTACGGAATAATTGCTATAGCGTTATTGCTTTTATCTGTTTGGATTAGCAATAAAGTAATTTTAAATAAGTTCGATTTAAAAAAAGAAATTATTACTGATGAAAATGAAGGTGCAGGTGTTATTGAAGCATCAATTTATATTGCAAACGGACTTATTTTATATGGTGCTTTAATTGGTGAATCTGAAACATTAATATCAGGTATTTTAACTTTCTTAATTTATTGGATTATAGGAAATATAGTACTTATAATTGGTTCTAAAGTATTTATTGCTTGGATGGGATATGATATTCATAATCAAATAGAAAAAGACAATGTTGCTGCTGGAGTTAGTTTTTCGGGTGCTATACTTGCTATTGGAATTATCACAATGAATGCAATTTTAGACCCATTTTTAGACTGGACAACAACGCTTATCGATATTAGTTTACAAACATTATTAGGCTGTTTATTATTACCAGTAATGCGTCTTTTTGCAGATAAAATTTTATTACCAGGAAGAAAACTTACAGATGAAATTATCAATCAAGAAAAACCAAATATTGGTGCAGGTTTAATGGAAGCTTTTGCTTACATCGGAGCTGCTATATTAATTACATGGAGTATTTAAAACAAAATTCTTTTGTATTAAAAGCTGCTATTTTTGCCACAGGATTTGCAGGAATAGTAGCAGAATACACTTTATCGACCTTAGCAACTTATTTTATTGGAAATTCAATTTTTCAGTGGACGATGATTGTTTCCCTGATGCTTTTTTGCATGGGTTTAGGTAGTCGATTGAGTAAATTAATTAAAAAAAACTTAATTCAAAATTTTTTAATTTTAGAAATATCACTTTCTTTAATTGTCGCATTTTCATCGGTGTTGGTTTATACCTTGGCTTCGGTAAGTGATTATTATGGATTTGTCATTTATTCTTTGAGTATGCTTATTGGATTACTTATCGGGTTAGAAATTCCGTTAGTTGTTCGGATAAATAAAGAATACGAAGATTTAAAAAGTAATATCTCCTCTATTTTAGAAAAAGATTACTATGGAAGTCTTATCGGAGGTGTATTTTTTGCTTTTATCGGCTTGCCGATATTAGGTTTAGCATACACACCTTTTGTATTAGGAATTATTAATTTTTTAGTAGCCTTAATTGTTTTTTATCGCTTTAAAGAAAAAATAAATAAGCGTAAAATTATTCGTTTAAAAGCAGTTTTAGTAGTTGTTTTTGGGCTTTTAATGACAGGTATTTCATTTACAAAACCGATTATTCAATGGGGAGAACAAAAGAAATATAAAGACAAAGTTATTTATGCTGAACAAACAGAATATCAGAAAATTGTAGTAACCGAATGGAAAAATGAACATTGGTTATATTTAAACGGAAATTTGCAATTTTGTTCTATTGATGAAAAAATGTATCATGAACCATTGGTACATCCGATTATGCAATTACATCCAAATCCGCAACGAATATTAATTTTGGGTGGTGGTGATGGTTGTGCCGTTCGTGAAATATTAAAATACCCAAGTGTTGAAAAAATTGATATGGTCGATTTAGACCCGAAAATGACAGATTTAGGGCTGAATCATCCTGTGTTACAGAAAATCAACAAAAAAAGTATGAAAAATGATAAATTGAGTATTTTTAACAAAGATGCTTATATTCATTTAGAACAAAATAAAGGTGATTTTTACGATATCATTATTATTGATTTACCAGACCCTAGAAATATTGAATTAGGAAGATTGTATTCACATGAATTTTATTCACTTTGTAACAGAAAATTAAGACCTAACGGATTAATTATTACACAAGCAGGAAGTCCGTATTTTGCAACAAATGCCTATAATTGTATTGGTAAAACAATTGCCTCGGCTGGTTTTAATACGGTAAAACTTCATAATCAAGTATTATCAATGGGAGAATGGGGCTGGATACTTGGAACAAAAAATAAGAATATTAGTTCGAATCAATTAAAAGATAAATTACGAAAAATTGAATTCAAAAATGTTAAAACCAATTGGATAAATAACGAAGCAATGCAATTGATAACATCTTTTGGAAAAGAGTTTTTTAATTCTAAAGATAGTATTGAAGTTAATAAAGTACACAATCCCGTTCTTTATAAATATTATTTAAACGGTAATTGGGATTTATATTAATTATGAATACATCTTACAAACATATAGAAGCAAATATATACAGTCATAAAATTTGGGATAGTTGTACTGTTCCAAAAGTGCTAAAAACAAGGTATGAATGCTTATTAAAAGAGGCTGGTTTTACAATTATTCTTTTTAATGAACATTATTTTCCTGAGCAAGGATATACCTGTTTTTGGTTATTAGGCGAAAGTCATTTAGCAATACATACGTTTCCTGAAAGTGGTAAAAGTTATATTGAATTGAGTAGTTGTAGTAAAGAAAAGCTAGATTTATTTATCAATAAAATAAATCATATAGATGCATAAAAAAATAACAAAATCACTACCTATAAATTTAAAAATCCGATTGCTTTATAGAGGGTTTTCTACAATTTTTATACTTATTCTTCTTTATTTTAGTTTTTTATCGCTTAAATCTAATATGAAAAATATTGATTTTAGAGAGTGTTTTTATTTGAATATTAATACAAACGAAACAAAAGCAACTATTACAGAAGTATATTTTACAGATATAGAAGACGACCAATTTCAAGCAATGGTAAAAGCCTATGAATTTGAATATACTATTGATAAAGAATATCATAGATGGGTATCTTATAATTCTACAGCTAATTTAAAAATAGGTGATGAGGTAAAGATTATTTATAATATTGAAAAACCTACATATAGTGTTATTAAAAATTTTGATTACATACCTAATGGAAATCCATTTTTTTATTATTTGATATTTCCATTAATTACCTTATTTATTTTTAGATTATATATTCGAAACACCGTAAAAGAAATTACAATTTTAAGTAATGGTATTATTACTGAAGGACGATATTTGGGGAAAGAACTCTATTTTTCTAATAATGTAAAAGGTAAATATAGTTATCGAATTAAATTTGCTTATTTTTCTGAGGATAAAGAAATAGAATATGCAACCACTTGTTTAGGTACTATAAAAAAAATTAGAACTAAAAAAGTATGGATAATCTATCATAAAAATAATCCTAAAAAAGCATTAGTAGTAAATAGTTTACCAAAATCAATTGCTAAACATATTAAGAAAAATTGGGTTTAATGAAAAAAAAAGTGCGTAATTTTATTAATAAAAACAAGTATTTTGTAAAGTTTATTTATGCACTTATTGTGTTGAATATTATTGTTTTAATTCTAGAATCTTATCATGAATTAAATATAAAATATAGGTCTTTTTTTCATCTTTTTGAACTGTTTTCGGTAACGGTATTTACTATTGAATATTTTATCAGAATTTGGGTTTCTGATATTACAAAAGAAGATAAAACAGAACGTTTAAACTTTGCTTTTTCTACTGCAGGAATTATCGATTTAATAGCAATACTTCCTTTTTATTTACCATTATTTTTTCCTTTTGATTTAGCAATTATACGTATTCTTCGTTTATTCAGGTTGTTACGAATTTTTAAATTAGGTAGATATTCAAGCTCCTTAAAAACCATAAAATATATATTTAAGGAAACAAAAGCAGAGTTGTCTATTACTATTTTTGTAACTTTTGTTTTAATGGTTTTATCCTCTACGCTTATGTATCATATAGAACATGATGACCAGCCAGAAAAATTTGCAAGTATTGGCGATGCTTTTTGGTGGGCAGTAGCAACATTAACCACCGTTGGATATGGTGATGTGTATCCTGTAACGCCTTGGGGTAAATTATTAGGCGGTGTTATTGCCTTAATCGGAATTGGTTTTGTAGCACTTCCAACAGGAATTATTAGTTCGGCTTTTATTGATAAAATTCAATCTGAAAAACAGCTAAAAAAATCCGAAGAAAAAATTAAAGAAAAAAAATGTAATTGTCCACATTGTGGAAAAAATATTAATGTATGATTTCTAAAAAACACAAATATACTATTCAATTAATAGTCTTTTTATATGTTGTTCATGCTGTAAGTTTTTTTATTCCTATTACTCAATTCGGAATTATACCACGTACTTTTAATGGATTAATAGGTGTTTTTACATCCCCTTTTTTACATGGTGGAATTTGGCATTTAATTTCAAATACACTTCCTTTAATTGTTTTATTAACAGTGCTTAATTTTTTTTATCCGAAGAAAACATTATCTGTAATAATATTTACAATTTTAGTTGGAGGAATGCTTGTTTGGTTATTTGCTAGAAATGCAAATCATATTGGAGCTAGTGGACTTATATATGGTCTTGCTTCATTTTTAATAGCAAATGGTATTTTAGAACGAAAATTTATTCCCATACTTGTTTCTATTACGGTAGCTGTTGTTTATGGTGGATTAATTTGGGGATTAGTTCCATCTTTAAAAAGTCATATTTCATGGGAAGGGCATCTTTTTGGTGCTGTAGCAGGTATTCTTTCTGCATTTTTATTGAAGAATAAACAATATTAATATTGATTACTTTAGCCGATAAATTAAAAAATATATAATGAAAGTAGAAGAGTTAAAAAATAAAAAAGCACAAGAATATAACTTTTTAAAAGATATGTATTCTGATAATTTTTTTCCTGATTTTTTAGTAGATAAATGTAAAGATATTTTATTGAATTTTTGTAAAGAAATTGAATTTAAAAGTATAGTAAACTTAGAAGATTTATATAAATTAGGAGAAAAATATGTTGAAGAACTTAATGAACTTCAAGATGAATTTTACAAAAATGAAAGTGAAATTGAAACTGTAGCTAGAGAATCAATAATGTCTGATTTTGAAAATATTTCAAAAATATATGGATATGAAAATGCTGATATTGAAATATTAGCAGGAAATAGAGATTGGTAAAAATAAACATAAATAACACATCAAAAAACCTCTTAAAAAGAGGTTTTTTCTTTTAATAATATTAGGTTTTTTAACTTTATTTTTTAGTTAGAATACTTTTTTATAAAATGCTAAATAAATCTTAAAACATGATAAATATCATATTTTAATAAGACCTTCAAAACTAAATTTGTACTACAATTATCAGGCAAGATATGAGCGTTATTTATTTACTACTTACACTAAGCATCTTAGTGGCATTAATTTTTTTTATTGCATTTATTGTTTCAGTAAAAAATGGACAGTACGATGATTCGTACACCCCGTCAGTTCGTATGCTTTTTGATGACGAATTGATTAAAGAAGAAACAAAAAAACAATAATTAACAATAGATATTAAATTCAATTAAATTATGGAAATGCAACAATTTTATTACGATAACAAAATCGTAAAAAAATTCATTTACGCCACACTACTTTGGGGAATCGTAGGTTTCTCGGTAGGTTTATTATTGGCATTAATGTTTTTATTCCCAAATATTACAGAAGGAATTTCATGGTTGAGTTTTGGGCGTTTACGTCCGTTACATACCAATGCAGTGATTTTTGCTTTTGTAGGGAATGCTATTTATGCAGGAGTTTACTACTCGTTACAACGATTACTAAAAGCACGGATGGCGAGTAACTTTTTAAGTAATTTTAATTTCTGGGGATGGCAGGCAATTATTGTCGCAGCAGCAATTACACTTCCTTTAGGATATACAAGTTCTAAAGAATATGCCGAATTAGAATGGCCTATTGATATCGCAATTGCACTTGTTTGGGTTGCCTTTGGTGTAAACATGATTTGGACAATATTACAAAGAAGACAGCGTCATTTATATGTAGCTATTTGGTTTTATTTAGGAACTTTTGTAACAGTTGCAGTATTACACATATTTAATAGTTTAGCTTTACCTGTTGGGTTTTTAAAATCATATTCAGTATATGCAGGTGTGCAAGATGCATTAGTACAATGGTGGTACGGACATAATGCAGTAGCATTTTTCTTAACAACACCGTTTTTAGGATTGATGTATTATTTTGTTCCTAAGGCAGCAAACAGACCGGTATATTCTTATCGATTATCAATTGTTCACTTTTGGTCGTTAATATTTATTTATATCTGGGCAGGACCTCACCATTTATTATATACAGCTTTACCAACTTGGGCTCAAAATTTAGGAGTTGCATTTTCAATAATGTTATTAGCGCCGTCTTGGGGTGGAATGATAAACGGATTATTAACACTTCGTGGTGCTTGGGATAAAGTACGTACCGATCCTGTTTTAAAGTTTATGGTAGTTGCAATTACTGGTTACGGTATGGCTACTTTTGAAGGACCAATGTTATCTTTAAAAAATGTAAATGCAATTGCACATTTTTCTGATTGGATTATTGCACACGTACACGTTGGTGCATTAGCATGGAATGGTTTCTTTACCTTCGGGATGATTTACTGGATGGTACCAAGGTTATTTAAAACAAAATTATATTCTACAGCTTTAGCAAATTTTCACTTTTGGATAGGTACTTTAGGAATTATCATGTACACACTACCGATGTATGTTGCAGGATTTGTACAAGCATCAATGTGGAAACAATTCAATCCTGATGGAACATTAGCGTATGGTAACTTTTTGGAAACAGTAGCCGAAATAATTCCAATGTATTGGATGCGTGCTATTGGAGGAAGTATGTTTATTGCAGGAGCATTAGTGATGATTTACAATATGGTAAGAACCATAAAATCTGGTAGTGAAGTTACTGACGATTTAGCCGAAGCAGCACCATTAACAAAAGTATCTAAGCACAGAACTAAAGGAGAAGCATGGCACACTTGGTTAGAAAGAAAACCAATTAAATTAACTATTTATGCAACTGTTGCTATTTTAATAGGTGGTTTAGTTCAAATTGTACCAACTATATTAGTAAAATCAAACATACCAACTATATCGAGTGTAAAACCATATTCACCGCTAGAATTAGAAGGGCGTGACCTTTATATTAGAGAAGGATGTGTAGGATGTCACTCTCAAATGGTACGACCATTTAGATCAGAAGTTGAGCGATATGGTGAATACTCTAAAGCAGGAGAGTTTGTCTATGATCACCCATTTTTATGGGGTTCTAAACGTACAGGACCAGATTTACATAGGCTTGGAAGTAAGTATTCTGATAGCTGGCACTTAAATCATATGTATGACCCTCAAAGTACTTCTCCAGGTTCAATAATGCCATCATATAAATGGATTGTTAGAAATAAGTTAGACAAAAGTAGTACTGAAGATAAAATGAGAGTTATGGTAACTTTAGGAGTTCCTTATACTGAGCAAGAAATAGCAAATGCGCAAGCTAGTATGGATGCACAAGGTGCTAAAATTCAAGAAAACTTACATCAAGATCCTGATTTTGCTAAAAATTATGCTTCTGACAAGAAATATGCGAAAGAAAACGGACAAGAATTTATCGAAATGAAAGATAGAGAAATTGTCGCTTTAATCTCTTATTTACAACGTTTAGGTACTGATATTAAAGTAAAAGATGTTCAAAAACAACTAAGTAAAAAATAGAAAAGATGTTAAAATTCGTAAAAAATCATATGGATAGCATTGCTGGTATTGAAATATACCCTTTGATTTCATTAACAATATTCTTTACATTTTTTGTGGTGTTATTTTGGTGGGTATTTACCGCTAAAAAAGAATACATAAGTAAGGTAAGCGATTTACCTTTAAACGACTAAAACAAATTATTATGAAAAAATATATACAATCAATAGTATCTTTTCTTTTTGTTTTTTCAATGCCGTTTATATTAGCAGTGGCATTTAAGGCATACAAAGAACCTTTTAATTTTTTAGAAAATCCAATAGTTTGGTATATTACAATAGGTTTAGGTTTGGTAGTTCTTCTAAAAGAAGTGTTATCTAATACCTTAATAAATAAGGTGAATGATGCAATGCCAAAGAATTATACAAGAGTTCAATCGGCAATATCATTTTTATTTATCTTTTTAACACCATTTGCATTAGCTAAAGCAATTAGTTCATATGAAAATCCTTATAATATTTTAGAAAATCCATTAGTTTGGCTTGGAATTATAGCCTTCGGATTGGTTGTTTTAGCAAAAGAAGCTTTAACAATAATAGGTGTTAAAAAAGTTGAAGAAATAGCAATGATTAAAGCAGGAATTAATCCTGATGAAGTAGATCATTTTGCTTGGGCAAGAAAATTAATATCTAAATGGACTAAAGCAAAAGCTATAGAAGAAGAAGCTGAAATTGTTTTAGACCATAATTATGATGGAATTAGGGAGTTAGACAATACCTTACCACCATGGTGGGTAGGATTATTTTATATCTCAATTATTTTTGCTGTAGTTTATCTAGTACGTTTTGAAGTTTTAGATGGATATACACAAGTAATGGAATATGAAGAGTCTATTGCACTTGCTAAAAAAGAATTAGAAGCTTATAAATCAACTTCAAAAGAAGCTGTTATTGATGCTGAAACTGTTACTGTTTTAACTTCTGAAAGTGATTTAAAAAGAGGTAAAGCAGTCTTTAATTTAAACTGTGCAGCATGTCATATTGCTGATGGTGGTGGAGGTATTGGACCTAACTTAACCGATAAATATTGGATTTTAGGTGGAGGTATTAAAAATGTATTTACCACTATTACTAATGGAGGTAGAGATGGAAAAGGAATGGTTGCTTGGGGTAAAACTTTAAAACCTAAAGATATTCAAAAAGTAGCAAGTTATATTATGTCTTTCCAAGGAACAACACCTGCAAACCCAAAAGCACCACAAGGAGAATTACATAAAGAGGAGCCTGCTCCTGTAGTTGTTGAATAAAAGACAAAATAAGTATAATTGATTTTTTTAATAGTTGATAATGGAAACACCCAAGAACGAACAATTTAGAGATAGTATAGGTACCATCAATAAAGAAGGTAAGCGTGCTTGGGTGTATCCTAAAAAACCAAGCGGACGATTTTATAAATACAGGTCGTATGTTAGTTATTTTTTATTACTACTATTATTAGCTGCACCATTTGTGAAAATTAACGGAAATCAGTTTTTATTATTCAATGTAATAAAGCGAAAATTTAATATTTTTGGATTCCCTTTTTGGCCACAAGATTTTCATTTATTAGTAGTTTCTATGATTGTGGGCGTGGTGTTTATTATTTTATTTACCGTTGTTTTTGGGCGCATTTTCTGCGGATGGATTTGTCCGCAAACCATCTTTTTAGAAATGGTTTTTAGAAAAATTGAATATTGGATTGATGGCGATAGAGGGAAACAAATTCGCTTAGAAAAACAAGCCTGGAATGCCGAAAAAATAAAAAAACGACTTTTAAAATGGTGCATCTTTTTTATCATTTCATTTTTAATAGCTAATGTGTTTTTAGCCTATTTAATAGGAGGCGATACTGTAATTGAATACGCAACAGGTAATCCGTTAGATAATACAAGTACGTTAATTTCATTATTGATTTTTACAGCTGTTTTTTACTTTATTTTTGCATGGTTTAGAGAGCAAGTATGTGTTATTGCTTGTCCTTACGGAAGATTACAAGGAGTTTTGTTAGATAATAAAACAATTAATGTAGCCTATGACCATGTACGAGGAGAAGGTGAAAAAGGACGTGGAAAATTTAGTAAAAAAGAAGACAGAGCAACTACAGGAAAAGGAGATTGTATTGACTGTGCTCAATGTGTAAATGTATGTCCTACAGGAATCGATATTAGAAACGGAACACAATTAGAATGTGTAAACTGTACCGCATGTATTGATGAGTGTGACCATATGATGGAAAAAGTAGGTTTACCAAAAGGGTTGATTCGTTTTGCAAGTGAAGAAAATATTGAAAAGAAAACACCTTTTCAATTTACCGCTAGAATGAAAGGATATACAGCTGTTTTAGGAATTTTAATAGCTGTTTTAATAGGAATGTTATTTTTAAGAAATGACGTAGAAGCTACTATTTTACGATTACCAGGGCGATTATACGAACATAAAAAAAATGACATAATTAGTAATGTTTATACCTTTAAGGTTATTAATAAAACAACCAAACAAATTGATAATGTAACGTATAAATTACTTTCTCATAAAGGGACGATAAAAACAGTAACCCAAAAGGCTTTTGAAATTCCAAGGCAAGGATTAGCAGAAGGAACCTTATTTATTGAAATGCACCAAGCAGAAATGGAAGATGAAAAAGTACATCTCAGAATTGGTGTTTATAGTGGCGATAAATTAATAGAAACCACAAAAACTAACTTTTTAGGACCAAGAAGTTATCGATAGCTATTATAGCTAACTAAAAATACAAATAAAGTAAGTTGTTTTTTATAAGCGGCTTGCTTTATTTTTAATCATATTAAAACACTTAAGATGAAACTAAACTGGGGCGCGGGTATCGTAATTGCAATTATCGCATTTATGAGTTTTATTCTGTATTTTGTTATATCAATGAGTACAGGAAATAATTACAATCATGATTTGGTATCAGAAGAATATTATCAAAAAGAATTGGTTTTTCAGGGCGATATAGACGCTACTAAAAATGCTAAAGAATTATCAGAAAATATTAAAGTACAAAGAGTATCAGAAGGATTAAAAATCTATTTTCCAACAGCATTTAATCCTACTGATATTAAAGGAAAAGTGTTCCTATACAGACCATCTAATAAACAATTAGATTTTGAAATGCCTATTTCAATTTCTAATACATATTTGCTCGTGCCTGAGAAACGTTTATTGGGTGGTCGATGGAACATTATCGTTTCTTGGAATTACAAAAATACACCTTATTTATTTGAGCAAGAGTTAATTTATTAATGATTTTATCAGCGCTTATATTTGGACTATTAGGAAGTTTTCATTGCATAGGAATGTGTGGACCCATAGCTTTTATGTTGCCTGTTGATAGAAGCAATAAAATTAAACAATTCTTTCAAATTTTAAGTTATCATTTTGGAAGATTATTCACTTATGGCTTAATTGGATTGTTATTCGGGTTATTAGGAAAAGGTTTTTATTTCTTCGGATTTCAGCAGCAACTTTCAATAGTGGTAGGTATTTTAATGATTTTGGTAATTCTTTTACCAAAAACGTTTCAAAAATATAATTTTTCAAAATCGATTAATAAATGGGTAATGAAAATAAAGTCATCATTAGGAAAAGAATTAAAAAAGAAAGGAAATGATACTTTTTTTACTATTGGCTTTTTAAATGGATTTTTACCTTGTGGGTTGGTTTATATGGCTGTTTTTGGTGCAGTGGCTACCACAAATGCTTTGTCAGGAAGTTTATATATGTTTATTTTTGGGTTAGGAACAATTCCGTTAATGACCATAATTGTATATGTTGGTAATTTTGCCAATGCTTTAATTCGAAAAAGAATACAACAAATCATTCCTTATGTAGTAGTTTTTATAGGGATATTATTTATTTTACGAGGCTTGGGCTTAGGAATACCTTATGTTTCTCCATTACCAGTAAGTAATTTAACAGTGCCAATTAAAGGCTGTCATTAAATTGAATTAGCCATAGTAATAGCTCTTTTTATCAATTAAATTTAGTAACTTTAGTGAGTACTAAACTAAATAAATACTAAGATGAAAAAAATAATTGTTCCCGTTGATTTTTCAGTTTATTCTGAAAATGCCTTAAAAACTGCCGCTTCTTTAGCTAAAAAAAATAATGCGGAAATTGTTGTTGTTCATATGTTAGAACTGTCGCATGTTATGATGAATCAATCGGCAAATTTTACGCAATTAGAATCGGTTTTTTTATTAGAATTGGCTAAAAAAAAGTTTACCGAATTTTTAGACAAAGATTATCTATCGGAAATAAAAGTAACACCAATTATTAAACATTTTAAAATTTTTACAGAATTAGATGCCTTAGCAAAGCGTGAAAATGTAGATTTAATTGTTATAGGATCTAAAGGTACAAGTGGTATTGAGGAAATGTTTATTGGTTCAAATACCGAAAAGGTAATTAGATACGCAACTACGCCTGTTTTAGTTGTAAAAGAAACTCCAATTACTTCGAAATTACAAAAAGCAGTATTTGCTTGTGAATTTTCAATTAATGATGTAGGTTCATATTTAACGGCTAAAAATTTCTTTAAAAAACTAGATTGCGAACTAGAGTTATTATATGTAAGCACGCCTACTATTAGTTTTAAAAGCAGTAAAGAAATTGAGCAAAGTATGTTTGATTTTTTTGAAAAAGCAGGTGAAGATGTTTCCTGTGTAAAAAATGTAAAAATTATTTCAGATTATACCGTAGAAAGTGGTGTATTATATTTTGCAGATAAAAGCAATGTCGATATTATAGCTCTGGCAACACATGGGCGCAAAGGGCTTTCTCATTTCTTTGAAGGAAGTATTTCTGAAGATATCGCTAATCATAGTAAATTACCGATAATATCGTTTAAAATATAAGGTATTTTAGTTTTTTAATAATAAATGAGTACGAAAAGCCTAGCCCCGATTGTAGCAATTGTTTGAGCTCCTTTTTTGATTTTTTTCAAAAAAGAGCGAGTGCGAAAAGCGGGAATTAGCTCCATGAAAATATAGTAAAATTACCTAAAAATTAAAGTAAAAAAAACTCGATATTTTATAATATCGAGTTTTTTGTTATTGTAAGAAATATCGAATTACTCAGTTTCTTTATTTTTAATTTCGGTAATAAATTTTTGTAAACGTTTTCCGTAATCAGAGCTTTTAACAGTTTTAGAAAGGCTGTTATTAATGGTGTCTAACAATACAACATTGGCATCAAATAATTCAGATAGAGCAATGTAAGGAGCAGCTTCGCTATTGGCGTTTGCGATGGCAAAATTAGTAGAAAATAAAAAACGACGCTTCATCATTTTTTTATAATCATTTTCTAATTGCTTTACCAATTCAGTGTCTTTGGCGGCACGTGCATCAAAATCTTTTTTAATAAAACCTAAACGTAAATCTTTAAATTTTGTGTCTATTTTATTAAATTTATCCATTACTTCTTGATTTTTAGAGCCTTTTATTTCAGGTTTAAAACCAAATTCGTCTAAGTTATCGTTAATAGTAATGTTTCCTTGTTCACCAAAAAACATAATATGTTTATTATCGGTATTTCCATCAAAAGTTAAAAAATACATTACCGGCGAGCTTACATCGTCTGACAAAGTAAATTTATCGCTTCCTAATAAAGCAACAGAATCAACAGAAACCAAAACGGTATCGTTCATTTTTTGAAGATATAACGTCCCTTTTTTTAATCCTTTAATTTGACCTTTAACAATCATATTTCCTTCTTTTTTAGAAGAACATGCGAAAGCCAATATAGAAAAGGCTAAAACTGCGATAATTTTTTTCATAAGTAAATATAATTTTTAAGTTGCAAATATGCTGAATTCTGTTATAAAGTAGCCGATAATTCCATTAAAATTGTACAGATAATTGCACCAACGGTTCCAATAGCATATCCAAATACGGCTAATAACACGCCAACCGAGGCTAACGATGGGTGAAATGCCTGTGCTATAATTGGAGCAGAAGCGGCACCGCCAACATTGGCTTGGCTTCCTACGGCTAAAAAGAAATAAGGTGCTTTAATTAATTTTGCGACAAAAATTAGTAATCCTGCATGAATAGCCATCCAAACTACGCCAATGGCAATTAAGCCAAGATTATCAAAAATCATAGCTAAATCCATTTTCATTCCGATAGATGCAACTAATATATAGATAAAAATACTCCCTATTTTACTAGCGCCTGCGCCTTCGTAATTTTTGGCTTTTGTAAACGATAATCCAATAGCAATAATGGTTGAAACACTAATTAACCAAAAGAAGCTTGAGCCTAAAAATGAAAAGATATTCTGCCAACCTTTTGATTGAATTCCTGCGATTAAATTACTACAAAAATCACTTAAATATCCAGATGTAAAATGAGCGAAACTAACAGTACCAAAGGCAATTGCTAGCATAAGCATAAAATCGGTTAAACTTGGGTTTCTTTGTACGCTTTTTGTAAAGGTTGACATGGTTTCTTTTAGCTCTTCAATTGCTGAGGTATCGGCTTTTAACCATTTATTAATTTTATCTTTTTTACCAATTCCGATTAATAAAATAGCCATCCAGATATTAGAAACAACAATATCGACAAAGACCATTCCGCCATATTTTTGAGGGTTGTATTTGTAAATTTCTAACATAGCTGTTTGATTTGCGCCTCCGCCAATCCAACTTCCTGCAAGGGTAGAAAGCCCACGCCAAACGGCATCAAAACCAGCTCCTCCAACAGTTTCTGGCGAAAAGATAGAGATTAATAAAATAGCAATTGGTCCACCGATTATAATTCCTACAGTTCCTGTAAAAAACATAATTAATGCCTTTGATCCTAAGTTAAAGATTGCTTTTAAATCGATACTGATGGTCATTAAAATTAAAGCAGCGGGTAATAAAAATCGACTTGCTACATAATATAATTGCGATTTTCCTTTTACAATTTCACCTGCGGAATTTAAACTTTCCCATTCAGGGGAAATTACGCCAAAAGTGGTGAAAAGTGCGGGTATAAAATACGCCATAAATAATCCTGGAACTATTTTGTAAAATTTATGCCAAAAACCGCTAGTTTTTGATTCGGTATAAAATACAAAGCCTAAAGAAATCATTAAAATTCCGAAAACAATGGCATCGTTTGTAATAATTGGTGCTGTCATTAATATCTAATTTTCTGCTAAAGTATCAAAATTATAGCATAAAAAAAGGGAATATTAAAAGTAGGTGTTTCGGTTTTAAATTGTTAGTGTTTATTTTAAAAACCTCTTAATTTATAATTAAATTAAGAGGTTTTTGCTTTTATAAGAGAAAGACAAACAAAATTACTGTTCTTCCTTTTTAGGTTCACGTTTGGCTTGCTTGAGTGTTTGCATAAGCATCCATTCAATCTGTCCGTTTGTTGAACGAAATTCATCAGCAGCCCATTTTTCAATTGCCTTAATCATGTCTTCATTTATACGAAGTGCAAATGCTTTCTTTTTTGCCATTGTTATTTTTTTGCAAAATAAATGATACTATTAAAAATAACGACTATTATTAGCGTAATAATTGCAATCATTTCATCTTTTTTTGATAGGTTTCTAAAATTCGTGTGGCATTCTGTTCTTTTTGAGTGCCGATAAGTAGTTTTTTTCCACTCTTTAAAACAAGTTGTATGCCAATACGACCTTTTACAGTGTATGAATTGTGCTTAATTCCCCAGCCTCCATAGTCTAATATTGGGTTAAATGTTACAACGCTAGCATATTTTAAAGCGCTCCAACTTATTTTTTTAGCCTTTAATTGTATCGGATAAAATTGATAATAAATACCTGTTTCATCTATTGTTGTTGTTAACTCCATACTGAAAAAAAAGAGTGTTAATAGTATAAAACAAACAGTTGATAGTATTAAAACTGAATTCGGCATTGGATTGTCTCCAAAAGGAATTTTTAAAATAAATTGTTGATAAATTCCATATAGGAAAAAACTATTCAACAAAATAAAGAGTAAAATAACCCAAACTTGTGTGAATTTTTGCGCTTCTTTAAATACTTTCATCTTATTTAATGGTTTAAAGTTCCTGTATTTACAATAGGCGAGGCTTCTTTATCACCACATAAAATAACTAATAAATTACTAACCATTGCGGCTTTTCGTTCGTCGTCTAAATCGACAATTTGTTTTTTATTTAATTCTTCTAAAGCCATTTCAACCATCTCTACGGCTCCTTGCACAATTTTATGACGTGCCGCAACAATAGCGGTTGCTTGCTGACGTTTCAACATAGCACTTGCAATTTCTTGGGCATAGGCTAAATAACCAATACGAGCTTCTAAAACCTGAATACCTGCAATAGACAAACGCTCCTCTATTTCTTTTTCTAAAGCTAGACTAACTTCATTAATACTAGAACGTAGGGTAATATCTTCTTTGTGTCCTTCATCTGCAAAATTATCATACGGATACATACTTGCTAATTTACGCACGGCAGCATCGGTTTGTACACGGACAAAATTCTCGTAATTATCAACATCAAAAGCTGCTTTATAGGTTTCGGTAACCCGCCACACTAAAATGGTAGAAATCATTATAGGGTTTCCTAATTTATCATTTACTTTTAAACGTTCGCTATCAAAATTACTTGCTCGTAATGAAATAGTCTTTTTTTTGTATAAAGGGTTTGCCCAAAACAAGCCGTTTTGTTTTACCGTTCCTACATATTTACCAAAAAATAATAATACTTTAGAAGAATTCGGATTTACCAAAATAAAGCCAAGCGATAGTATAAAACCCGCTATTGAAATGACTATAAAACCGATATTTTCATTGATTATTGATGCTACAATTCCGCTAATAACGAGCAGTAAAACGATTGCGAACATTAAATAACCGTTTACTGGATTGATAATTTTTTCTTTTTGCATTTTTTTTAATTTAAAGTGATATCAAAATGATATCGTAAAGATATGTTTAAATTTTTGTTAAAACCAAATGTCTGAGTAAATAAATGTATATTTTTGTAGAAATTTAAAGTAATTTTTATGAAACTTAAGGTATTAGTATTGTTTTGTGTTTTTTTAATAAGCACATCGGCTATCGCAAATAATGAAGATTTTTGGGGTCAAACAGGGCATAGGGCAACAGGAGAAATTGCACAAAATAATTTAACGAAAAAAGCAAAACGTCAGATTGATAAATTATTACAAGGCGAAAGCTTGGCGTTTGTGTCAACATATGCTGATGAAATAAAATCGGATAGAAAAAAATTTGGGAAATTTTACACTTGGCATTATATAAACATGCCGTTAGATGCAAAATATAGTGAGGTTGCTAAAAATCCAAAAGGTGATTTAATTACAGGAATTAAAGCCTGTGTGAAAATTTTAAAAGATAAAAATAGTAGTATTAAAGACAAGCGTTTTTATTTAAAAATGCTAGTGCATTTAATAGGTGATTTACACCAACCATTACATATTGGGCAGAAAGAAAATAAAGGAGGAAATGCAATACAGGTACAATGGCATGGAAAGGGGTCTAACCTGCATAGAGTTTGGGATGGCGATTTAATAAATATGTGGGATATGAGCTATTTAGAATTAGCCGATAATGCAAAGCGTTTATCAAAAGAACAAATTAAAGCACTTCAAAAAGGAACTGTTATCGACTGGATGCAAGACACGCATACATTAACGAAAAAAGTATATGGTTCTGTAAAAACAGGCGATAAACTAAGTTACCGTTATTCGTATGATTATTTTCCTGTGGTAAGAGAACAGTTACAAAAAGGAGGCTTGCGTTTGGCAAAATTATTAAATGAAATTTTTTGTTAAAACAGAGATAGGTAGAGACGTAATTTATTGCGTCTCTATTTTACATAACATTATTTATTGAATTCACTTTAAAATGATGTTATTTTATTGATTTTCATGGAATTAATCATTTAAAATAAAAATAACTTAAAATTAAGCGCTAAAGACTATCAATATGTTTTTAGTGTTAAAAATTGATGCCCCTTATTTTTCCTATCTTTGAAGGGTAAATTATAAAAAGATAACAGATGTTAGATTATGTAGTAATTGGAGGAGCACAAGCGGGATTATCAATGGCGTATCATTTAAAAAAGATAGGCAAAAAATTCATCATTTTAGATGGTGAGAAAGAAATTGGGGCTTCTTGGTTAAACAGATGGGATTCTTTAAAGTTATTTACACCAACAGAATATAATCATTTACCTGGTTTTAAATTTGATGCTCCAAAAGGACATTATCCAACAAAGGTTGAGGTGAGTGATTACTTTAAAAACTACGTGAAAAAATTTGATATCAATGTACAGTTAAACACCTTGGTAACATCGGTTAAAAAAAATGAAAATGGTTTTTTGGTAGGCTATAAAGAGGGTGAAATTCAAACCAAAAATGTTATTGTAGCTACCGGTCCTTTTCATATTCCGTACACGCCACCTTGCCACACTAAAATTTCTGAAAGTGTTTTGCAGATGCATAGTAATTTTTATAAAAATGACAGCCAATTACAAAATGGTGATGCGCTTGTTGTGGGTGGAGGCGATTCTGGTTATCAAATTTTAAACGAATTGTCGAAAGATGGTTCTCGAACGGTTTATTTTTCGGGAGATACCAATGTAAAGTCGTTACCACAGCAATTTTTAGGAAAAACATTATGGTGGTGGTTTACACTTATCGGTTTTTTAAGTTACAGCAAATATAGCTGGATTGGTAAAAAAATAAATTCATCAATACAGCCTGTTATTGGAACGGACGTAAAAGAGATTCTTTCTCGAAAAAATGTGATTGCTGTAGGACGTACAAATAGTGCATTAAACACCGATATTACTTTTGAAAAACAAACGGTTTCTAGCATTAAAAATATTGTTTGGGCAACAGGATATCGCCCAAATTTTAGTTGGATTGAAAGTTTAGAGTTAGACAAAGACGGGTATCCAAAAAATTACAGAGGCGTAAGTACTATTGAAGGTTTATATTTTATCGGTTTACCTTGGATGTTTACCCGTGGATCGGCAACCTTAGGAGGGGTGGCAAATGATGCGAGCTACCTAGCGGATATCATCAAAAACAAATAAATTTCTTATATAAAATATTTTAAATTCAATACTTTTAAACAGATGCAACAAACTACAAATACCATATTAATGGTGCGTCCTGCTAGTTTTAGAATGAACGAGCAAACGGCTGTAAATAATTATTATCAGCAAGAATTAGCCAATATGTTACCTGCCACAATTAACGCAAAAGCACAGCAAGAATTTGATGCTTTTGTTGTAAAATTAAAAGCGGTAGGGGTTGATGTTATTGTAGTAGAAGATACCAAAGAAACAGATACTCCTGATGCCTTATTTCCTAATAACTGGATTTCTTTTCATGAAAATGGCGATGTGGCTATCTACCCAATGTTTGCCGAAAATAGGCGTTTAGAAAAGCGAGAAGATGTATTGACTATTTTAGAGGAACAGGGTTTTAAAATAAATAGTATTGTTGATTATTCTGAAGCCGAAGAACAGGATGTTTTTTTAGAAGGTACAGGAAGCATGATTTTAGATCGTGTGAATAGAAAAGCATATTGCGCTTTATCGCCAAGAGCTGATGAAGAGTTGTTTATTGAATTTTGTGAAGATTTTGAATATACACCCGTAATTTTTACCGCAAATCAAACCGTAAATGGAGAAGTTGCTGCAATTTATCATACTAATGTAATGATGTGTGTTGCCGAAACATTTGCTATTGTTTGTTTAGCTTCAATTGATGATAAGAAAGAAAAAAAATCGGTTGTTAAGCATTTAAAAACAAGCGGAAAACAGGTAATTGCAATTACAGAAGAGCAGGTAGTACAGTTTGCAGGAAACATGTTACAGGTAAAAGGTGCAAATGATGAGCAATTTTTAATAATGAGTTCATCGGCATATAATTCATTAACTGCAAATCAACTTCAGGAAATAAATAAACATACCAGTATAATACACAGTTCGTTAGAGGTTATTGAAACCTGTGGAGGTGGAAGTGCCCGTTGTATGATGGCTGAGGTGTTTTTAAAAAAATAAATATTCTGCATACTAAAACCTTAAAAGTTTAGTTTAGGAGTCATATTAAATAGAATTAAGTAATGAAAAAAGTAATGAAAAAAGTTTCAGTTTTAGCAGCTGTTTCAGTTTTAGCAACATCATGTGTTTCAAAGAAAAAATATGTTCAGTTAGAACAGCAATACAAAGCAACACAAGGTACACTTCAAAAAACAACTCTAGAAAAAGAAGCGTTAGCAGCAAAATTTGCGAAAATTGAAAATAGAGTTGCTATTTATAACTCTAAAATAAATTCATTAAGAGGCATTAATTCAGGGTTAAGAAAACAGAACGATGTTAAATTAGATATGGTGGAAGGTGCTGTAATATCTAATGATATGAAAGTTAAGATGCGTAAAACTTTAGCAAATGTTGATGCTAATTTATTAGCAAATGCTAAAACGTTAAAAGATTCTATGAATTTAGCGGTTTCTTATCAGCTGAAAAAATCAATAAATGTTGCTGAATTAGAAAACTCTGACGATATTAATGTAAACATTGATAAAACAGTAGTAATGATTTCTATTTCAGATAAAATGTTGTTTAAAACAGCAAGTTATAATGTAAATAGAAATGCGTATAAAACGCTTAAAAAATTGGCAGATATCATTAAATCGGAACCTAGTATGGATGTGATGATTGAAGGACACACCGATTCAAGAGGTATTCATAACGAAGTAATTAAAGATAACTGGGATTTAAGTGTAAAAAGAGCTACGTCAATTGTACGTATTTTAGAAAATAAATATAAGGTTAACGCTAGCAGATTAATTGCATCAGGAAGAGGTTCATCTTTACCTTTGGTTGATAATAAAACAAGAGCTAACAGAGCAAGAAACAGAAGAACAAAAATAATTATTTTACCAAACTTAAATAAGTTTTTTGGTTTAATGGCTTCAGAAGAAGTAATTCAGCCATAATAGAAACTAAAATTGAATAAAAAACCAGCCTTTGATGTAAAATTAAAGGCTGTTTTTTTTGTTGTTAATTTCTTTTCTGAAAGATGTATTGCTGATAAATATAGTTAGGTTAACTATATTTACTTTTTAGTACAAATGCCTAGCCCCGATTGAGGCATTTGTTTGAGCTCTTTTTTGATTTTTTTCAAAAAAAGCGAGTGCGGAAAGCGGGAAATTGCTTCAAATAATTTTTAGTAATACACAAAAAAACAGCCTTCATATTAAAAAAATGTGAAGGCTGTTCTAAGAGCCTGTCTAAATTTCATCTAAAAAAGTTTTGTAATATCAAAATAAGAAATCGAATCTGTTCTGTCAAACTGAATTTAGTTCAGTTTCGCATCCTGATTTGCCGTAGTTTTTAGCTTTTTTTGATAATTCTTGTCAATTCGAGTGATTTTAATGACTAAAAGGAATTAAAATTGTATCGAGAATTTGAGTTCTTTTATGTTGATGAATTTTATACAAAAAAGTTCTCGATACAATTTTTTTGAAGGAAAAAAATCACTCGAACTGACAGTTTATTTAATTTTTAAACAGGCTCTAAGTATTTTAAAAACAAATATTAGATGCTTTTTACAAAGTCTAAAAATATTTTTTTATGCAATTCTAAATCCATATTTGCCGAAAGTGAGGCGCGTACAATATAATCTTTGTCGCCTTCTTTGGTGGTTCCTTGGGTTGAGGTTGCAGGAATTGTCCAGTAGCATCCTTTTAATTGTCCGTAACTTACACAAAATTTACTTTCGGTAGGTATTTCGGTAATCATTAGGTTGATTAATTTTAAATTTAAGGCTCTTTTATAAGTCTCTTTTTCGGCATCAGAATTTCCTTTTGTCGGTAAATCTAAAGAGAAAACAGAGGGCGTAAAGCCTTGAGAAGCTAATTCTTCGGATACAAAATTTATTTTTGCGCCTGGTAAATTATCGGTAATAAAAGTTACAAATTCACGGGTGTTTTTATACGCATCTATAATTCGTTGGTTCATAGATGGTAATTGCTTTGCCAATATGTTGTATTGAAGTGCCGTTGCTTGGTTATCGGTAACGTTTAAATGAATGGCTATTTTATCCATTAAGGTTTCCGATTTTTTGTTTCCAACACAATAACCTGCGGTACATTTTCCGCCACTAGGGAATTTTGAGCCACTAGCAAATGAAATAGTACGAACGCTTGATAATATGGCATTTTCTCCTAAAAAGTGAACGTTCGGACAAAAAGTTTGATCTAAAATAAAAACAGGGTCAACAGCGATTGTTCCTGAGTTTGTAGTACGTTTTTTAGTTAAAACAGTTTTTAAATCATCTAAATTAGGAACTTCAACTCTTGGGTTGGTAGGAATTTCAGCAATGATAAAAGGAACAGCGTCTTCTAGGGCTATTTTAGCCAACACAGCATCGATACTCTTTACCATATCGTTACCGCCATCGACTAATAAATCAACAATTTCTACATTTTCAAGACAAGCGGCAACACGTCTTGCTTGGTCGTTGGTACCTCCGTAACAATTTGGTGGAACGACAATTTTAATAGTTTTTCCGTTGTTATTTTGCTGTGCATGGTCAACTAATCCCATTAAAATAGCATATTGAATAGACAGTCCGCTAGAGGCAACCAGCGGGGTTATGGTGCTATCGGTAATTTCTTGGATACTTTTTAAAACCGAAGCCTTATCTTCTAATAAATTGCTTTTAGTAATATCCGAAGAAATTGAACTTGCTTTTTTAACTACAAATGATTGTAAAACAGCTAGTGAATCGGCAGGAGTCATCGCAATACTTTCTCTACGTCTGACGTGTTGAATTTCCGAAATATATTCTTGATTTTCCTTTTTATTTACTGCTAAAACACTTCCTAATTTTGTATTTATATTGATAAAAAAATCAATATTAGGATTGCTATTTATATTGAAATTACAAATTTCTTTTTCTTCGGATATTAAAATAGTACTACCATCAAAATTAGAAATTTTATCAGTAATTTTTTTTAGTTCAAATTTATACCCATAAACATTTTGTAAAACATCGGCATTAAAAGCAGCTGGCAATTTATCGGAATAAATTATTTGGGTGTTTTTATTTTGCTGTAAATTACTTCTAAGAATGGCTAAAATAGGCATTGTAGTAGAAGAAAAACTGATGATGTTTTCAGAATTTAAATCATTCATTTTTGAAATAACCCATTCTAAAACACACGACAAAGGATGTCCAAGTCGAATATAATCGTAAGCGGTAGGCAGTTCACTTAGCGCCGATAATTGACTGTTATTGTTATTAAATAAGCTTTCGAACTGATTTGTAAATTCAACTTTTGCTAATTTTTCATTGTAAATATCTAGTCGATGTGTTGTTAAATTTAACCAATCGGTAGGCATGTTTTTTAGCACTTCATTAATATACTCTTGCATGTTACTGTTTTGCATAATTTTCAACTTTATATAAGCTGTAAATATACAGTAAGTACGGGTATTTTAATACACCTATAAATGCTTTGTTTTATTGTTTTTTAGAGATAAATAAACCATATAAAATAGTAGATTTTATTTTAATGATAAAAAATGAGTTTTACCCTAAAAATATAGTTGGGTTAAATTTAAAAATAATTCCGATAAAATCCGTAAATTCGCAGACCAGAAAAGCTAGAAGATGTTAGATAAAATAAGAATTATAAAGCAACGTTATGACGAAATTTCGGATTTAATTATCCAGCCAGAAGTTATAATGGACCAAAAACGCTACGTTAAATTAAGTAAAGAATATAAAGATTTAGGTAAGGTTGTTAAAAAAGGACAAGAATACCAAAGTTTAACGGACTCTATTGAAGAAGCGAAAGAAATTATAGCCGATGGAAGCGATGCTGAAATGATGGAAATGGCTAAAATGGAAATGGATGACGCTAAAAAGCGTATTCCTGTTTTAGAGGATGAAATTAAGTTTATGCTTATTCCGAAAGACCCTGAAGATGGTAAAAATGCCGTTGTAGAACTTAGAGCAGGTGCTGGAGGTGATGAAGCAAGTATTTTTGCAGGTGAATTATTTAGAATGTATACTAAATATTGCGAAGGTAGAGGCTGGAAAGTATCAACAGTAGATTATTCTGAAGGAACAAACGGAGGTTTTAAAGAAATTCAGTTTGAAGTTTCTGGTGATGATGTTTACGGAACTTTAAAATTTGAGGCAGGTGTACACCGTGTACAACGTGTACCACAAACCGAAACACAAGGTCGTGTACATACATCGGCAGCAACTTGTATGGTTTTTCCTGAAGCTGAAGAATTTGATGTAGAAATTAATCCTAAAGATGTACGTATTGACTTTTTCTGTTCATCAGGACCTGGAGGGCAATCGGTAAATACAACCTACTCAGCAGTACGTTTAACACACATTCCTACTGGTTTAGTAGCACAATGTCAAGATCAAAAATCGCAACATAAGAATAAAGAAAAAGCCTTTAAAGTATTACGTTCTCGTTTATACGACATGGAACTTGCCAAAAAACAAGCAGAAGATGCTTTAAAACGTGGTTCAATGGTTACTTCTGGTGATAGAAGTGCTAAAATTAGAACTTACAATTTTCCGCAAGGACGTATGACAGACCATAGAATTGGTTTAACTTTATATGATTTATCAAATATTATCAATGGTGATATTCAGAAAATTATTGATGAGTTAATGCTTGCAGAAAACACTTCTAAATTAAAAGAATTAGGAGAAACTATTTAATAGCAAATAACACAATATTTTAAAAAAAGGTGCAATCTACATGGTTGCACCTTTTTTTTTATCTTTAGAGAATCATTTTGTAACTTGCTAATAGAGTTATGTGTCTTTTTTAATTTTAAAATAATGAATTTAATTCCTATTAATACTATTTTCAGAAATACAACTAGTAGTTATAAATATTACTGGTGGTTATCTATCATAGAAATATCTTTTTTAGAGGATAAAGAAAACATTTCTTATAATGAGATTATATTTAAAGTTATCAGTAAAATTTGGTATCCAGTTAATTATTTTAAACTTTCATTTGGAAAAAAAGACCGCTGTGCTTTTTTTATAAAAGAAATTCAAAGGGAATATAATTTAGAAGATAATCTAAGTGAAAGAGATTTATATCAATTTTTGATTGAAAATAAAGATAGTAAATTTTTAACTAAAATAACTTCGGAATTAACAAGATATGTTCCTTTTAGATTTATTAGGGCTTGGTATGCTGAACAAACAAGAGGTTTGAAAGATGGAATTATTAATTCTAAAATTTTAGAATTACAAGATAATAAATCACCTTATGCAATAAATACTGAACTCAAAGAAATTAAGATAAATAAAGATTGGGCTTCTTGGATTAGAACTAATTATAATTTAATAAAGTCATATACTTATTTTGAATTAATAAAATATTTAGAGGGCGAAAATCCTCAAACATCAAATTTATCTAAAAAAATAGATAAACCAACTTTAAGAAAACTTTCTACGCCAACAACATATTGGAAGAAATATATTGTAGAAAACCCAAACAAATTAGATGTTTTTGAAAATAAACCATTAATTTCTATGAAAGAACTTAGTATAGACCATTTTCTTCCTTGGAGTTTTTTTACACATGATTTAATTTGGAATCTTCATCCTGTAAGTAAAAATATAAATTCTTCAAAAAATAATTATCTTCCAAAAGAAAAATATTTAACACCTTTTTGTTTTTTACAATATGATTTCTGTGATTTTTTATTAAATGAAAAAGCTAATAAAGTTTTAGAAAATTATTACTTATTATTTAAGTGTTCTAATGATGAATTAAAGAGTATCTCAAAAGAAGAGTTTTCAAAAAAAATCAATAATTACTATCTTCCTCAATATGAAATAGCAAAAAATATGGGATTTAACTGTAATTGGTTTTGGAAATAGTTTTTTCATCAGTAAAATCATCACCTAAAAATAAAAACCCTGTAAACACGGGGTTTACAGGGTGTAAAAGTGGAGACGCCGGGAATCGAACCCGGGTCCAAACAAGCAGTTCAAATGCTTTCTACATACATATTTCTTTCTTAATTTTCGACAAGTAACTGATTAAGAACAATCTGTTAAAAGCTTATCTTCTTTAGTTTCAAAAATCTGTCGAAGCTTCAGGTTTTCTATATTTACTTTTACGATATCCAAAAGTGAAGCGCCGTAAATCAAGGCTATTCGTGGACATAAAGCTTGCACACCTTGTGTGCCGAGGCTAATCTTACTATGATTCGGATTATGCAGCTAAAGCGTAGTTATCTTCGCCGTTTAAAAAGTTGAAATAAAGATTTACGAGTTTCTATTCACTGCTCGGCATGCTTACATTATCGCTGGTCTCGCTGTCAAAACCAGTCGTCCCCAAAATGATAAAATTTAAAAAAATAGTATCAAATATTATTAATATATTTGAATACAGAATGCAAAGGTAATAAAAAACTACTTGTAAAATACATTTAAATCAAGTATTTTCGCTTAAATTGTTGTATTTTCAACAATTATAGATTATTTGTTTAATTTTATACAAAACACATACATGAAATTCGGAATTATTAAAGAACGTAAAAATCCACCAGATAGAAGAGTGGTATTTTCTCCTGAAAAGTTACAAGAATTTAAAGCGCAATTTCCAGCGGCAGAAATAGTAGTAGAAAGTTCAGATATTCGTGTTTTTAGCGATCAAGCTTATAAAGATGCAGGCTTAGAAGTTGTAAGCGATATGTCTGATTGTGATGTATTATTAGGGGTAAAAGAAGTTCCTTTAGAGGCTTTAATTCCGAATAAAAAATATTTTTTCTTTTCACATACCATTAAAAAGCAACCTTACAACCGTGTGTTATTACAAGGAATGTTAGCAAAAAACATTGAAATGTACGATCACGAAACCATCATTAAAGAAAATGGTGCTCGATTAATTGGTTTTGGACGTTATGCAGGTTTAGTAGGTGCTTACAATGGTTTTAGGGCTTTAGGTTTACGTGAAAAATTATTCACTTTACCAAAAGTAGAAACTCTTACTGATTTAGATGCTGTAAAATCTGAATTAGACAAAATTACGTTGCCAAATATTAAAATTTTACTTACTGGGACAGGTAAAGTAGCACACGGAGCTAAAGAAATTTTAGATTATTTAAAAATTAAACAAATTAGTGATGCTTTATATTTAACGGCTGATTTTACCGAGCCTGTATATTGCGTGTCGGATGTGATGGAATATAACAAGCGCATCGATGGTAAAGTAGGTGAGAAGTTTGCTTTTTATAAAGACCCGAGCGGTTATCAAAGTAATTTTATGCCCTATGCAAAAGTGACTGATTTCTTTATAGCAGGTCATTTTTATGGTGATGGAGCGCCGTATTTATTTACTAGACAAGATGCAAAACATGCTGATTTTAAAATTAAATATGTCGCTGATATTTCTTGTGATGTTGATGGTCCGGTAGCAACAACACTTCGTTCGTCAACAATTGCTGATCCTATTTATGGCTATGATGCTCAAACCGAAAAAGAGGTTTGTTTTACATCTGAAAATGCCATAACTGTAATGGCTGTTGATAATTTACCTTGTGAATTACCAAAAGATGCCAGTGAAGGATTTGGAGAAATGTTTTTAGAAAACGTAATTCCAGCTTTTTTCAATGACGATAAAGACGGTGTTTTAAAACGCGCTAAAATGACCACAAAAAACGGAAAATTAGCCGAGCGTTATGCCTATTTACAAGCCTATGTAAACGGCGAAGAATAATAAGTATGTTAGCAGACAAGCAATTTTTAATTGATACAGCCCAAATGCGGATGCCTTTTGGAAAATATAAAGGTTATTATTTGGTTGATTTACCTGAACATTATATTGTTTGGTATAAAAACAAAGGCTTTCCTGCTGGGAAACTAGGTAAAATGATGGGCTTGGTTTATGAAATGCAATTAAATGGTTTGGAAGATATTTTACGAAAAATTAGAAGTTAATTTTTTATTCATATAAAAATCCGCTGTTATTTCAAAATAACAGCGGATTTTTTTTAGATTATTTCTAGCTGATTAGCAGCTTTATTTTTCAATTCTTTAGAGAGTTCTTTTTTATTTTTGATGCCTAATTTTTGTAATTTACTTGCTTGTAAAACCAAATTATCATTTCCTGTACTTAATTGTTTAAATGCGGTATTGTAAGATGTTTGTGCGTTGTCGATATATTTCCCTACTTTTTCTAAATTTTCAATAAAAAGAACAAATTTATCATATAATTTAGCACCTCTTTCAGCAATAGCAATCGAGTTTTGATTTTGATACTCACGCTTCCATAAATCGACAATTAACTTTAATGAAGTTATTAAATTTGTTGGATTCATTAATAAAATACGCTTGTCGTAAGCGTAATTCCAAAGGTTGTGATCGCCTTGCATTGCCGCAATATATGCTGGCTCACTAGGGATGAACATCATTACAAAATCTAAGGATTTATTATAATCATCATAGCCTTTTGTGCTCAATGCAACAATATGATTTTTGATTGCCGAAATATGTGCGGTCAATTCTTGTTTTTGCGTATCGACATCTGAACTAGCAATATATCGGGTAAAGGCATTTAACGAAACTTTCGAATCGATAATTACATTTCTGTTATCAGGATATTTTATAACCGCATCGGGGCGCATTTTTTTACCTTCAGCATCGGAACGAATTGCTTTTCCGTTCTCGTCTTTTAGCTCATGCTCCATAAAATATTCTTCATTTTTACGCAAGCCAGATTTTTCTAAAATACTCTCTAAAATCATTTCGCCCCAGTTTCCTTGGGTTTTTGCTTCGCCTTTTAACGCATTTGTTAAATTGATGGCATCTTGACTAATTTGTTCACTTTTTTCGGCTAATTCCTTAACTTTTTCACCTAAAGAAAAACGCTCTTTACTTTCTTTATTATAAACATCTTCGACTTTAGTTTTAAATTCTTTAATATCTTTATTTAAAGGATTTAATAATTCTTTAATTTTAGATTCATTAACTTCTGAAAAAGATTTGGTATTTTCTTTTAAAATTTGACTCGCAATATTTTGAAATTCAGTATTAAACTGATTTCTAAGTTCTTTAATTTCGTTTTTTTCTCGGCTTAGTTTTTCGTTTGATGAAACAATTTTGGCGTTTGCAGTGGCTAAGTGTTCATTTATTGCATTAAACTTTTCTTTTAGGTTATCATATGCTGATGTTTGTTTTTCAATAGTATCAGCATGTTGTGTAAGTGTATGTTTAGCAGCGTTAAAATTGGCATTTTTAGTAGATAATTCGTTTGATAGGTTTTTATTTTCTGATGTTTTAAGAATAATTTGTTCTTCTAAATTGATAATAAATTCTTGTTTTTCTAAAAGTATTTTTGATATTGAATTATTATTTGCTACTAATGTTGCTTTTTCTTTTTCTAAAAATAACCTATTTTCTTCGGATGCTTTTAATTGATTTTCTTTGTTTGTAATTAGTTTTTCTTTTTCGGAAATAGTTGCAGTTTGTTGTGCTTGCTGATGTTTTGAGGTCGCTTTAAAAGAATCAAATTCTTTATCGATTAAATTAAATGCTGTTTGAGTTTTTTCTTTAATGGAATTAATTTTCGAATTTGTTTTTAAGTTTCCGATAAACCAACCAATAACAGCGCCGAGTAGCACGCCTACAATAAGATAAATAATAGTTTGTTCCATAGCTTTTTTGTTTTTTATAAAGTGTTAATTAGTAGATGTTTAAAATTACTGTTTTTCTTTATTAATGCGCTTAAAAATGTTTTTTTTATTTTAAATAGCTAAACATCATCCTGAATTTAGTTCAGCATCGCATCCTGATTTGCCATGTTTTAGCTTTTTTAATGATTTTTGTCAATTCGAGTGATTTTAATGACTAAAAGGAATTAAAATAGTATCGATAATTTGAAGAGGATTATTCAATTTTAGTTAAAAATAAAGTTTGATGTACTAAATTCCTAGCCCCGATTGAAGCTTTGTTTGAGCTCTTTTTTTGATTTTTCTTCAAAAAAAAGCGAGTGCGGAAAGCGGGAAATAGCTTCTAAAAAATCTTTATTTAAATAGTAATTTATTTTATTAAAAAGATTGCTACAACCTGTTTGTCAATAAGTAAAAAAACTTCGTTGCTGTTTTTAGGAGGAAGAATACTTACAATTGTCTGATTTTTTTCGAAAGAAATTTTTGGTTTTTGAGCATATTTTACACCTTTAAATCCACAATATATAGATTGGTTTTTAGCAATATTTTCAAGGATAAAAGTAATGGGTGTATTTGTTTTTTTAGTAATGATACCAGTAGTTGGAGCTATTAATTTGTATTGTTTTTTAAGGAAATCAGTGGTGTATATTGGTTGCTGAAAGTAGCTTTTTAAAGACATTCGTTTTACACGTAATTGCCATAAAATATCTTCAGGAAAATGGGTTAAAAAATATTTTTCTTTAGGAATATTAAAATAATAATCATTAAAATTACGTTGCCAACGTCCGTTTTTAACAGCTCCTGCTGCCCAAGTAGCATCTAAATATAGCCATTTATTGTTCAGTTTTACAGCATTCCAAGCATGATTCGGTTGGTTATTTACCTTACCAATATCGTTTGAAGAAATTCGAACATTACCTTTTATTATTTCGTTTTCAATATTTAAAAGCGTACAAATATTAGCAAATGTTTGTGCATAATCTTCACAAATTCCACTTCTTCTAGCTAATGTTTTTTTTACAATAGCATCTTTTATAGCTTTAATTTTCGCTTTTTTTTCAGCTTCGTTTCTATAGCTAAACTGTGTTTTTCTGGCACTAAGGTTATTAAATGCAATTAAATCGTATCGAATATTAAAAGCAAGCCAGCTAAATAAGGCTCTTACTTTTTCATTATCAGAAGTAAAATCGGTAGAAATTTTGTCAGCTAATTTTTTGGCGGTAATTCTTTTAGGGTAGGTTTTTATTTTGGCATCAACAATTGAAAAATCTTGAGCCGATAGGGTAGTGCTAGTAATAAGGAGTGCTAAAAATAAATAAAGTTGCTTCATAACAAGAGTTTAAAACAACTTTATTTATCAAAAATTGTGCCTATAAATTATTGACAGTTTTTCTAATGGCTACTAAGTTTGTTAATAGCTTTTCTAAATAATCAAGGTGTAACATATTAGCACCGTCACTTTTTGCATTTGCAGGGTCAAAATGTGTTTCAATAAATAATCCATCGACATTATTAACAACTCCAGCTCTTGCGATTGTTTCAATCATATCGGGTCTTCCACCAGTAACACCACTTGTTTGGTTGGGTTGCTGTAGCGAATGAGTTACATCTAAAACCGTAGGCGCAAATTCACGCATGGTTGGGATTCCTCTAAAATCGACAATCATATCTTGGTAGCCAAACATAGTTCCTCGGTCGGTAATCCATGCTTGTTGGTTTCCTGCATCGTGAACTTTTTTAACGGCGTGTTGCATTGCTTCAGGACTCATAAACTGCCCTTTTTTCAAATTAACAACTTTACCAGTTTTTGCGGCAGCTACCACTAAATCGGTCTGACGTACTAAAAAAGCAGGAATTTGTAAAATATCGACATATTCGGCAGCTTTGTAGGCATCTGAAACTTCGTGAATATCAGTAACCGTAGGAACATTGAAGGTTTCAGAAACTTTTCTTAGAATTTTTAACGCTTTTTCATCACCAATTCCCGTAAAACTATCAATTCTACTTCGGTTTGCTTTTTTAAAACTTCCTTTAAAAATATAAGGAATTTGTAATTTATCAGTAATTGTAAGTACTTTTTCAGCAATTCGCATTGCCATCTCTTCACTTTCAATAGCACAAGGACCTGCTAAAAGGAAAAAATTGTTAGCATTAGTATGTTTTATATTCGGAATAAGATTTAAATCCATGATTTTAAGTTGTAGGTTTTCAACAAAATTAAGAAATTAATTTAGCTATTTTAGCGGTTTTAAATTAAATAAGAATCGACCCTAAAAATTACACCCAAATTATACTGAAATGAAAAACAATATTAAAAAAATAGTATACGTGTCAGCCTTTATTCCGATGTTTTTATCGTCATGTAAAACAGTGAAAAATGATCAGAATAAAACGGCTAAACCTTCATTTGAAGTAATTACAAATACAGCTAAAAAGAGTGTGAAAAAGGCTTTTGTATTTGATTCATTATCGGTTAAAAAACATTTATACACCTTGGCTTCGGATGAAATGCAAGGGCGTAAACCTGGAACTCAAGGGATGGAAAAAGCAACTGTTTATATTGAAAACCAGTTTAAGCGTATTGGGTTAAAAACCTATAGAAATTTGGCTACTTATCGCCAGAATTTTACGCATAAAGGCATTAAAATGAGTAATATTATTGGGGTTTTAGAAGGGAAAAGTAAAAAGGAAGAAATTGTAGTGATTTCTGCGCATCATGATCATTTAGGTGTAAAAAAATCGGTAGAAGGAGATGTGATTTTTAACGGTGCAAATGATGATGCTTCAGGGGTTGTTGGAGTGCTAACATTAGCCGAATATTTTGCTCAAAAAGGTACAAATGAACGTACTATTTTATTTGTGTGTTTTACTGCTGAAGAAATGGGCTTAGTTGGTTCTGATTTTTTTGGAAAAGGAATCGACCCTACCAAATTTGTTGCAGGAATTAATTTAGAAATGATAGGTAAAACGCCAAGTTTTGGTAAAAATACCGCTTGGCTAACAGGGTTTGAACGTTCTGATTTTGGTAAAATTATCCAAAAGAATTTGGTAGGTACAGGGTATCAGTTATTTCCTGATCCGTATGAGAAATTTAATTTATTTTTTAGGTCAGACAATGCTTCTTTGGCACGTTTAGGAGTACCAAGTCATACGTTTTCTACTACGCCAATTGATGTTGATAAAGATTATCATAAGGTTTCTGATGAAGCAAAAACCTTAAATATGGGGGTAATTACTCAAACGATTAAAGCGGTAGCAAAAGGAACAGAGAGTATTATCAACGGAAAAGATACGCCTACAAGGGTTGTTTTAGAAGAGTAATTTTTGTCTGAAATTTATCTTGCTTAATAAATGATTCTATTATAGAGGTTATTATATTCGCAGTAGTTTAATTAAAATAAAAATCCTTCAAAGATGAAAAAAAAATTAGTAAGCTTAGCTATTGTTATTACAATGTTTTCATGTACTAACGATAACGTACTAGAAATGCCTGTACAGCAAAATAAAGAGCTTTCAAAACAGGAAATTAATACGATTATTGAGAAATCATTAAAAACTACAGGACATTTTAATTGGAATACACAAAGTGTAAATACAATTTGGAGTGCAGTAAAACATGGTCAAAATGTTTTAACAATAGGTTATGGTAACTCTAAAAATAGTTTTGCAAGAAGCTCTAAATCGAATGATGTAAAATCTGAAATTATTGAATTAGTACGTGGTTTTCAAAAAACATCAGCTAGAGGAGCTAATACTGAATTATATGCTGATGAAGTAATCAATGTTTTAGATATAAAAGTAACTAATAAACAGGTTATAGCAGCACTTTTAAAAGATAGCAGAGTACGTTATATTGAACCAGGTGGTTATCAATTTGAAGAATCAACTAAAACATCAGCACGTTTAACGGCAAAATCATCTTCAGGAAGCTCGGGATGCGGCTATGGAACGGCAGTTTTAGAACAAAATGATTATAGAACAGTTTTACCTGGTGCAAGAGTTCCTTGGACTTTTGATGCACATAATATTCCAGCTGCTTGGGATTATAGTACGGGTAAGGGAGTTACAGTTGCAATTATAGATTCAGGATTATCACCAGAACAAAAATGGATGAACGAATATTTTAATGACGGATATTCATCAGGAAGAACCGTTGAAAAATATGGTACATTTATAGATTCGTGGTTAATTTGGTCAAAAAATTATGATGGTGTTGATGATGGTTGTGGTCATGGTACAAAAATGGCCGCGATAGCTACAGCTCCTAGAAATGATGACAATTTACCTGTAGGAGTAGCGTATAATGCAAATTTAGTTACTTATAGAGCTGTTGAAAATGTTGTTATAGATGATTATCATGAAAGAAAAGGTGTTGCAGATGCTTTAATTGCTTTAGCTGATAGGGCTGATGTAAAAGTAATTTCAATGTCTATAGGTTTTCCGTTTGGTATTGGTAAAATAGAAGATGCTATAAAGTATGCTTATAGTAAGGGTAAAATGATTTTAGCTGCAGGAGGAACTTCAACATCATACACAACTTGGTATGGTGTTATTTTTCCAGCAAGCATGAAGGAGACCGTTGCTGTAACAGGTATAATGGAAGGAGAAGAATATAATCAATGTGATATTTGTCATACAGGGTCTCAAATTGATTTTACTGTTCAAATGCAGAGAAAAACTGGTGCGGGTAATTTTATAGCGGTATTAAGTTATTTTGATGAACAAGCAAATTATATAGGTGGTTCATCGGCAGCGACAGCAACAACAGCAGGTATTGCCGCTTTGGTATGGGCTAAAAATCCATCTTGGAATAGAAATCAAGTATTACAAAAAATGAAAGAGTCAGCTTCTTTTTATCCGAATAAAAATTCAGAGTTTGGGTATGGAAATATTGATGCCTTAAAAGCTGTTCAATAAAATAAAAATATTTTTAAATATAAAAAACCTCCAATATTAGGAGGTTTTTTATATATCTAAAGTTTAAAATTGATAACGAATACCTAGTCCAAAATCTGAATTAAAACCGTCATAATAATCACCAAAACCAAGTTCTGGTCTAAAATCTAAAGAAATAATTAACGGAATATTAAAATTATATTCAACGCCAATAACACCAGCACCAAATAAATAGGTTTCAGAATCGCCATTTACGTTGACTCCTGAAATGATTTTATCTTTTACTTTCCAAGTTCCTAATCCACCACCAAAACCAGCATACCAATTAAAGTCGTTTTCTAACTGCCAAACCCATTGATATAAACCTGTTGCTTTGAATCCGCTGTAATTGTTATCACCTCTAATTCCTAAATCAATTTCTAATCTATTGATGTTGTTTAGTTTCCTTTGATATGAAATTTCTGCTCCAAATCCGCTATTATCGCCAAAACGGACACCGATGGCATTTTCTGAAATGTCTTGTGCATTTGCAGATACTGTTGCTAAAGTTAAAAAGCTAATGGCTAATAATAATTTTTTCATGTTTTTAAAATTTTAATAATACGTATAACTACAATTTAGATGCCAAACTATTCTATAATAATTCTTTCTCCTTTTGAATGACTACTAAATTCTGGTGCATACATATTTTGTATGGTTGTAATTCCGTTGCTAAAATTACCAGCATTATTTACACGAACATCATATTCGAATACAAAAACACCTTTTGGTAAACGGTCGAAAAAGAAATTTGTAGAAGCGTCTTTTGTTGCTTCATAATAATATAAATTGTCTTGTGATTTATATTGCGAAAGTACATTTATTGGTTCAACTCCTGAAGCTCTCATATCTTTCATGTGTACAAATTCCATGTTTCTATCGCATCGTAATTCGATTCTTACGGTAATTAAATCGCCAACTTTTAAGGTTGTTTTATCGGTAATTTTGATAAGTTCTTTACCTGTATCCGAAGTTATTTTTCTGAATAGATTTTTACGTAATTTTAACGGAGTTTCTGCCGATGTAATTTTATCTAAATCTTCAAAATACTGCCAATATAAACTTCCCCAAGCAATACCTTTTCCTTTTTTAGAAATAGTAACTTCGCTCATATTTGGTGTAATTTCGTTGCCATTCCACGATGTTTTAAAATATCCTGTACCAGCTTCTACTTTTACATTTTCTAATTTAGACGCTTCAATTTTGTTATTTCCAATTTTCACATCCACCATATCGGTAATTGAAAGCCAGTCGCTTCCTTGTAAAAGTAATGCGTAAACGGCTTCGGTAGTTGCTTTGGTTGTTTTCCATCGATTTGTTTGCTTGTTTTTAAGCAACCATATTTTTAAGTTATCAACTGTTTTTGTGTCATTTTCAATTTCAGAAAAAGCTTCAATTAACAAAGATTGCGTTTCTATTGGCGCTTGATAACTATAATATCCTGCAACATTATTTTTCCAATACATTCCTAATTCACTAGAAGTAATACTATTTTCTTTTAATGATTTTAAAATTTTAGAGGCAAGAGTTTTATTGTTATTTCTAAATTGAATTAAAGATATTTGCCCTTGTGCGTATAAATTGTAATCTTTCCAAAAAGTAGCCGTTTGATTTTTATAATATGAAACTGCTGTTTTGGTTTTAGATGCAACATTTATTTCAGGATAAAAACTACGCATATATAAATATTGAATAGTCACATAACTTAAATGATTTTTCTTTAGATATTCTTCAGATGCACTTTGTCCTTTTTTGGCTTTTATTTTATCGGCTTCTTTTAATAAATCAGCATATTGAATTGCTATTTCAGCATCTAAAAAACGAACTGCTTTTTCTAAAACTTGTGTTGTTTTAGTATCAAAATTAGATATGCCTAATTTTTTTAAGTGTCCGAATCCGCTTGCAATATATTGTGTAATATAAGTATTTGGATAATTCCCTCCTTTAAACCAAGGAAAACCTCCGTTACTCATTTGCATATTTTGAAGCTTATTGATAGTATTTTCTTGCTCATTTTTCATTTTATTCAAATCGAATAATAAAGCAATACGCTTCTTTTGTTCGGTTTCCGATTGCGCATCACGAAGCCAAGGAGTTTCTTGAAGAATCAACGATTTTAACTCTTGATTTTTTTCAAGATTCGATAATAATGCATCGCTCGATTTCCATTGCTTAAAAACTTCTTGAATCTTCGGATTTGAATTTGCTATAAAACTTGCCAAAGTATTTGCGTAATATCTTGCAAAAGTTTGTTCGCTACATTCATACGGATATTCCATTAAATACGGCAAAGCTTGCACTGCATACCACGCAGGATTTGAAGTTACTTCTAAAGTTAATTTATGATGTTTTAAACTCGTAGAAGTATTGTTTTTCAATTTATCTAACGTAAAAGTTTTTGTTTGATTCGAATGTACCCACATCGGCAAGGTTTCGGTAACTAACATTTTGTTTGATAAAACAGGCAACACATTTTGTTCTCCATCAGAAAAATTGCCAGCCTTTGCTACAATTTTATATTGAATAGCCTGAATATTTTCAGGAATAGCTAAGTTCCAAGAAACGCTAGTATTTTCTTTTGAATTTACACTAAAATTTTGATTTTTTGTTGAGTTATCTAATAACTGAATTTCTTTTCCTGTAATGGCATCCGTTAAAATTAATTGAGAAACTCCTATTAGTTTTTCTTCGGATAAATTCGAAATTTTCGCACTCAATGTTATATTGTCGCCTTCTCTTAAAAATCGTGGTGCATTTGGTGTAATCATTAACTCTTTTTGAGTTACGGTTGTAAGTGTTTTAGTAGATGATAAAGCTTCTTTTGTGTGTGCTAATAATTGCAATTTCCATTTGGTTAATGCCTCAGGAGTGGTAAAACTAAAGGTGATGTTTCCTTTTTTATCCGTAGTTAAATGCGGATAAAAGAAAGCCATTTCTTGTAAGTTTTTACGAATTTTAATTCCTTTTAAAGAGCTGTTTTTTGGTTTATCATTTACATTAGATTTGTTTTTAGAAAAAGAACTATCTTTAATTTCGGTTAGTTCACTTTCATCAGTTTCTGTTGATTCAATAACAGTTTCTTCAACCTCTTCATATTCTTCTTCAACAACTTCAATTTTAGAAATATTCATGTTCATTCCTCGGCTACTACTTTTACTCATCATCGTTCTGCGACGATAATTTTCACCAAATCTGAATCCAAACCATTTCAATTGATCATATTGTTGATTCGAATAACTATTTGAATACTGTCTATTAAAAACTCGAAAATGTTCATTTCCAAAACTATGATAAGCACTTGCCGAATTTCTACGAGAATAATAAGTAGCTGTTTTTATTGGGTTAAATTGCCAATTATGAGACTTAAATTCATCTAAAGAAGCATCGTACATACTTGCTAAAACTTCCGCCGTTACTTTATTTTTCTTATCATTTTTAATAGTGAAACTCCATTTTTCGGTAGTTCCAGGTTGTAATTTATCTCTAAAAGTATTTGTTTCAATACTGATATTTTCTTGCCCGTTTTCTACTGAAATATTTAATAATCCAGTATCAAAAGAATTATAATTTACAAAATAATATTTGATAGCAAAACCTTTAATATCCTCTTTATGAACAGGGATTTCAATTGTTTTTATCTCATTATTTAGATGAATAAATTTAGTGTCAATCGTTTTATACTCTTTTTCAACCTCAATAATTACGGTCATATCTTTTGATGCCGAGCCAATTTGCACACAAACAGTTTCATCAACATTATAAGACTTTTTATCTGTTTTGATAAAAAATAATTGATTATCCGCTACTTTTTCTTCGGATGTACTCGTAATAGTAAAACTTGCTTTATCGGTTACTTTTTGATTAAATTTATCTGTCGTATTTAAAACAGCGATATATGCTCCCGAAGTCCATTTTTTTAACTTCTTTAAAATAAGTTTTTTTGATTTTTGCGTATCGAAATGTTCTTCAAAAACAAGGCTTCCTTTTTTCCAAGTAGTTTGATTTACTTCTTCTTTAGAATAAGCATCATGCGGAAATAATTTATTGAATTCATTTTCAGAAATATCTTGATAATCAGGTGTATTCCAAGGTCTTTTACGCAACGGATTTTTAGGTGCTTGAAGCTTGTAAATTTTTACAGTTCCTTTGCTAGGTGTAAACTGCCCGTTTAAATTGTTGGTTGTAACAGTTATTTCGTGCTGTTTTTCGTCTTTATTACCTTCCTTATTTATGGTCGAATTAATTTGTAACGAAGCTAATAAAGCATGATATCCAACATTTACAATAGTTGTTGTACTTCGTGTTTCGCCGTTTACATCGGTAATATCTGCGGTAATTTCGTAGTTAAAAACAGGTAAACTTTCTTTGTTTGTGCTTAAATCGGGAATTGCTTTAAATTGAATTGAAAAATTACCTGATGCATCTGTAACGGTTTCTCCGTGTGTAATTTCTTGAGCTTCTACTGATGAATTAGCACCACGCCAATACCACCAACTCGGATACTGCACTTTTCTATGCACACGATATACAACTTTAGCATCAGTAACATTTGCACCAGAAAAAGCTTTTGCAAATCCGTTTACGGTAATATTATCGTTTACCTTAAAAGTTTGAGTAACGGGTTTAAAATCGGTTTCAAATTTTGGACGTTTGTATTCTTCAACTGAAAAATGGAAACGATTATTATTAAAATTATATGTTAAATTATTTTGATTTTTAATTTTTGATGTTAAATAATATTCTCCAGTTAATCCATTATTAGGAAGTATAAATTCTCCAGAAACCGAACCAAATTCGTTTAATTTTAAATCTAGCGTTTTTACTTTTTGCCCGTTAACGTCATTTAATGTAATTTCTACAAATCCATTATTGAAAACTGCTGATTTTTTGCCTTTCTTTTGAATTAAAATCGTTTTAAAGTAAACCGTTTGCCCAGGTCGATAAATACTTCTATCAGTAAAAATAAATGGTTTTATTATAGCATTTTCGATGTTTTTTCTAATCCTATTTTTTTGATGTTTATATAGATAATAATCGCCAAAAATAGCAGTATCATTTTTCGATGTAACTGTTATTGATACATTATAATATCTATTATTACTTATATATGTTGCAAAACCATTTTTATCTGTAATTAATTTTTGATATAGTTTTTTTACATTTCTATGTCCGTTATTTTGTAATAATAATTGGGCATTTTCAATTGGTTTTCCTGTATTTCTGTTTACAACTTGATACTTTGTTGTATTGTTATCAGTATTTTCAATTAACACTAAATTACTTACTTGAATATTTGCAGTAGCGTATAAATTATCACTGTTTAAAATGCTATTTTCATGAGCTACAATTAGATAATTATCTTGCGAAAGTTTCGGAACAATTACTTCTGTGGTGTGCTGTTTATAATCGAATTCATTTCTTAATTTATTATTCCAAGAGGTTACTTTAGTCAGTTTTTTAATAAAATTGATGCGTTTTTCTTCCTTATAAAGATTATTTAATTCCGTTATTTTCTTTTTGTCAATTTTATAAGCAGTAAAATAAAGTTTATCAATATTATTGTAAGTAATTAATAATCGAGAAGCGGTATTAATAGGACTAAATTTTTCTGATAAAATTGATAGTGATTTGTTTGTTATTTGTCCTTTTAAAGCTTTACATTTTTGGGATGCAACACTCTTCGGGAATTTCGAAATTACAGCATCACAAATAACTAATGCTTCTTTATTTTTAAAACGGAAATCTTTGTTTTTAGTATCTTTTTTATTGAATTGATAGCTATTTGCTTGTTGTCTGTAAACTTCTGCAATTTGATGACTATACAATCCTGAAGTAGCATTTTTATGCTGTTTTTCTTCGGATGATTTTAATGTTTGTAAAAATAAATCTTGTTTATCATTAAAAATAGCATGATTACTTACAAAATTTAAACGCTCTAAATCTACCGTAGCTAAGGCTTTTAAATTTTTGTTTTTTAGATGAAAAATAATCAATTCCTGATAAATTTTTAATGCATTAAATTGAAGTGATTTTGTGTCTTTTGTAACTAAGTTTAGTTGCGTAAATTTTTTTGCAGTTCCTATTAATTCAGAATTATCAATTTTAAACTGATAATTTGGTTTTGTAATAGTTGTTTCTGATGTTTGATAAAAATCAAGAGCGTTATGTGCTAAAAAATCAAATAGGCTAGGGCGATATTCTTTTGACCCTTCTACAATGTATAAAATATCTTTAAACTCACGAATATCGGTTTGTTGTAAGGCTGTTTTATTTTCTAATGATTTTTGATAATAGGTGTGAATTTCGGCAAAAAGTGTATCTAAATCCCAAGTTCTAAAATCGATAGTATCAACTTTTTCACTTGTTTTTGTTCTGTTATAAAATTTCCATTTATTTTGATTGAAATATTGCCAATATAAATTTGCTAATACATTTTCTAATACATTTTTTGTAGGAAAACTACTTTTATCAATATGTATTTTAAACTGATTGATAATTTTTAATTGTGCATCTTCTTCTAAAGTTAATGAAAACTTACTTTTATAAAAAAGTGCTTTAATAATTTGTGGCGAATTTTTAGCAACATCCGCTTTAGCGTAAATATTTTCTACTACTTTTAAAGCAGATTTTGGTAAATTTTCTTTTTCAAATTTCTGTACCTTTTCCCAAAGACCTTCGTAATTTTCTTGAGCGTTTAGTGTAGTAGCGAAAAATGTAATCATAAATAACAGTGTTGTGATTTTTTTCATAACGGATGTTTTATAGTATTTAAAGTACAAGTAAATTAATATTGTTCTTTAATTTAGTCTAGCTTTAAAGGTAATTAATAATAGTGAAACTATTGTAATTATTTGGTAAGTCTGTTCAAACAAAAAACGAGCCAATTATTTTGGTTTTTTATTAAAGTATTGCTAATTGCTGTAATAAGGTTGTTAAAATACATTGAAAAGTAGTAAAAACTCCTAGCCCCGATTGTAGTAATTGTTTGAGCTCCTTTTTGTTTTTTTCTTTTTAAAAAAATAAAAAGAGCGAGTGCGGAAAGCGGGAAATAGCTTCAAATTATTATTTTGAAATAGTACGAACGAATTTTCATAGTTTAGTATCTTTACATAAAATTTAGAATAGTTAAATGAGAGTACATTTTATAGCAATCGGCGGAAGTGCAATGCATAATTTAGCAATTGCGCTACATCAAAAAGGAGATATCGTAACAGGAAGTGACGATACAATTCATAATCCATCTAAAGCTCGTTTAGAAAAATATGGGTTGTTACCAAATGAATTTGGTTGGTTCTCTGAAAAGATAACCACTGATGTAGATGCTATAATTTTAGGAATGCACGCCAAAAAAGACAATCCTGAATTGTTAAAAGCACAAGAATTAGGTGTTAAAATTTATTCGTATCCTGAGTTTTTATATGAACAATCAAAAGACAAAACTCGTGTAGTTATTGGTGGTTCTCACGGAAAAACAACCATTACCTCTATGATTTTACATGTGATGAATTATCATGAAAGAGAAGTTGATTACATGGTAGGAGCACAGTTAGATGGTTTTGAAACGATGGTACATTTAACCCAAGAAAATGATTTTATTGTTTTAGAAGGCGATGAATATTTAAGTTCGCCAATAGATATGCGTCCAAAATTTCATTTATACAAGCCAAATATTGCTTTGTTAAGTGGAATTGCTTGGGATCATATTAATGTATTTCCAACTATTGAAAACTATAATGAGCAGTTTAAAATTTTCACAGATTCGCTAATAAATGGCGGAATGATGGTGTATAATGAAGAAGATGCTGTTTTAAAAGATATTGTAGAAAATTCTACTAATCCGATAAAAAAATATCCATATCAAACACCTGAATATTTTATTGATAATGGAGTTACTTATATTGATACTTCAGATGGAGATTTGCCTTTAGAAGTTTTTGGAGAACATAATTTACAAAATATAGCAGGAGCAAAGTGGATTTGTCAGCATATGGGAATTGATGAAGATGAATTTTATGAAGCAATTGCTAGTTTTAAAGGAGCAAGTAAACGTTTAGAAAAAATTGCAGAAAATAAAAGTTCTGTAATTTTTAAAGATTTTGCTCACAGTCCAAGTAAAGTAAAAGCGACTACAACAGCTGTAAAAAATCAATATAAAGAACGTACCGTTTTAGCATGTTTGGAATTACACACGTATTCTAGTTTAAATGCAGAGTTTTTAAAAGAATACAAAGGAGCATTAGCTAAAGCTGATAAAGCAGTTGTATTTTATTCACCAGATGCGGTAAAAATAAAACAATTAAAAGAAGTTACTCAGCAACAAATAGCAACTTCTTTTGAACGTGATGATTTAATTATCTATACAAATCCAGCAGATTTTAAAGAGTTTTTATTTAATCAAAACTTAGAAAATACAGCTTTATTATTAATGAGTTCTGGTAATTACGGAGGATTAAATTTTGATGAGGTTAAGAATTTGATTTAATTTTGTTTAGATGTTTTAAGTTCTTTTATTCTATCAAAAATATAGGTTCTATATTCTTTTAGATAAAATGCTTTTATCATTACTGATAAAGTTTCTTTAGATGTAAAATAAAAAGACCAGAAATTTTTATTTAAAGTAAAAATTTTTGGTCTTTTCATTAATGAAACTTGTTTTTTTACGAAACTTTTAGCCTGTTTTGTTTTTGAATATTCTAAAGAAGTCGGAGCATTAAAAAAATAATTGGTACTTGCTATAAAATTATTCAAATAACCCGATTCATAATGTTTAAAATTACTGATTACTGATTTTGTATTTGTGAATTTTGATAATAAATACACATCGTAAAAGTTTCTAAAAGCAATACTTTTAGTCCATTGTCCTCTATCATTAATTTGTTTATTAAAACAGGTTAATAATAATTGGTTATTATAAGATAATACTGTTGTGGTATCTTTTAAGGTTTTTAAACTCTTTTTTACATCGTTATAAGTAAACCCTTTTTCATTGCGAACCATTTTATAATGAACTTCAATAGCAGTTATTTTACCTTTTTTTGTTAACTTAGGATAATGTCGATTAACAATCGTATTATCAACAAAATTTTCCGATTTTTCACCGTACCCATTTTCTTTTAAAACACGTATTGCTTTTCTAAAATCGTTATTATTTATTAATATATCGGCATCACCAACCATTCGTTCGGCAATATCGTCATATAAACCATCTAATAAATTCCCTGTTCCTTTTAAGAAAATAGGCGTAATATTATTGGCTAATAATAGTGTATTTATTTCTTTAGCTTCTTTAATTATTTGTTGATTTCTATCCCGATTTAAGTCTGTAATATATTTCATATACTCTACTAAATCTTCGGGTAAATAATGCAGGAAATCAGCACGTTTTAAGTTGCAATATAATGCAGGAAATACATAATGACTAGTCGTTATTTTAACAATGTTATCCCAATTGATATCGCTAGTTTTTAATTGTTTTTCAACTAAAATACGATTGTCTTTTTCATGAGTAATCGTTAAACATTTTCCGATAAAAAATAACGTTTCTTTATAATTCATCATTAAAAATTTTATGCACCGTAGCAATCATTTTTTTGTTATCAGAATACGTAAGTTGATAACAAGGTAATTTTTCAAACCAGTTCATAAATTTTTCAGCATTTTTAGGAATTGGCGACAACCAAGAATCTGGCACTAATTGTTCAAAAGCATTTAATTTTGATATTTTAGTAATTTGTAAATCACTGTTTTTTTTATATTTGATGAAAATCAATGCTTTACATGGTAAATGTTGCTGATAATCGGTATTATTTGGGATTAAATACCGCACAATTTTACCTAATCTTTCAAAATTATATTCCGCCGAAGTTTCCAATTCAGGATATATAGGAAGTAGGGTGGGCAAGCTATTTTTTTTGATAGAAATGGCAGACGGAAAACTATAAATATGATTTTTTTCGGCATCAATCGGCACAAAATCGTCAGCTAAACAGGTAAAATCGTTTGCTTGTAATAAGGCTAATGACGTACTTTTTCCGTTACCAGAATCACCTAAAAAAAGCATTGATTCTTTACCATTACTTATCGCTGATGCGTGAAAAACTCCCAGCCATTCCGCTTCTTCTTTTCGGTGGATATGTTCTACAATTTTCATAGAAAATTTTCCTTGAAAATAATGAACTTCATTTAAATTCCAAGTATCAATAATTTGATTATCAATGGAAAAAGAGATGTGATTTTCAGTGCTATAAACTTTGTAATGATGCGTTTCTTTAAAGCTATTTTCGGGATTTTCGATTTCTAAATGTGCAAATTTTGGATGCACTAAATATTTTTCATAATCCGATAAAAAACTCACTTTAAGAATAACAGTATTCATTTTATAATAATAATGATACTCAAATTCTTGAGGAATATTAAGAATAATAGTATTGCTATTATTTTTGCTATCTGTTTTGTTTTCAGAAAGTATATTTTCGGAAATGTCTTGAATAAAATCAATAAGTTCTTGTTCAGGAACGGTTATTTTATCCGCTAAAGTATGGGCAATTTCTTTGTTTGAAAAATTATTATTTAAAAGCGTTATTATTTGAGCAACAACATGTTCAATAACTATATATTGATTTTTATTTTGAAGCCATAAAACGCTTTTACCTTCTATTTGTTTTTTTAGAATCATAGGTTATAAAAATAACAAAACCCCGAAACAATCGAGGTTTTATTATTCAATAATATGGAAAATATATTTAAAGAACAATTAAGAGCCTGTTTAAAAATTAAATAAATTCTCAGTTCTATTGATTTTTTTCCTTTAAAAAAAATGTATCGAGAACTTTTACATAAAATAATTCAAATTCTCGATACATTTTTAATTCCTTTTAGTCATTAAAATTGACAAGAACCATCAAAAAAAAACTAAAAAATACGGTAAATCAGAGTGCGAAATTGAAGTAAATTCAGTTTGATGGATTCGATTTCTTATTTTTCCGTTGTAAAACTTTTTTAGATGAAATTTAAACAGGCTATAAAGAGCTTATTGATTTTTTATTTGTGCTATTATTACGATTTTTTTGTTTTAAAAATTAAGACAATGCTTCTTTTAAAATAGTAATAGGATGTTTTGCTATTCGTTTTGTACCGTCAAAAATTTGATGACGACAACTCGTTCCTGAAGCTACAATTTCCGTGTTGCTATTACAATTTCTAATTTTAGGAAATAAGGTGTCTTCACCAACTTGCATACTTACTTTATAATGTTCTTTTTCATACCCAAAAGAACCAGCCATTCCACAACAACCAGTGTTCATAATAGTAACTTTATAGTTTTCAGGAATATTTAAAATTGAAAAACTAGCATGAGTTGATGACAATGCTTTTTGATGACAATGCCCATGAATTTTTAGTGTTTTAGTATTTGTTGTAAATAATGCTGTATCTATATTTCCTTTTTTATGTTCAGAAGCTAAAAACTCTTCAAAAGTAAATACATTTTTAGCGATTTTTTTAGCAGATAATTTATCATCAGCTAAACGGATATATTCATCTCTAAACGTTAAAATTGCCGAAGGTTCTATTCCTATTAATGGAGTTTCTTCAGATATTAAATCTTTAAAAATAGCTACATTTTTATTAGCCAGCGTTTTTGCTTCGTTTAAAAATCCTTTAGAGATATGACTTCTTCCGCTTTCTTCGTGTGCTATGTTTTTAATTTCATAGCCTAGTTTTTCTAGTACAAATACGGCATCTTTTCCTATTTCAGCATCGTAAAAATTGGTAAATTCATCGTTAAATAAATACACAGTTTTTTTCGATTTTTTCGATTGATGATTTTTAAGCCAAGCAGATAAAGGTTGTTTTGCTAACTTAGGAACAGTTCGTTCTGTGGCAACACCCATTATTTTTTTAGCTAATAAAGTGTTGGTTAAAAAGTTTGTGATAACAGGTATTTTACTACCTAATTTATTATATTTTGCATTATTTGCAAATAAAGTACTTCTAAAAGAATAACCATTTGTTTCTTGATATTGATATAAAAATTCGGCTTTCATCGAAGCGATATCAACATTACTTGGGCATTCTGTGGCACATGCTTTACAACTTAAACATAAATCTAAAACTTCTTTTAATTTTTTAGAGTCGAATTTGTTTTTAGCCGTATTATTTGTTAAAACTTCTCGTAACATATTAGCTCTTGCACGAGTTGTTTCTTTTTCATTTCTGGTTGCTCTGTAACTTGGACATAAAGTTCCACCTGCTTCTGGCGATTTTCTACAATCTCCAGAGCCATTACATTTTTCGGCTAATTTTAAAATTCCTTCACTTTCAGAAAAATCTTGCAATGTTTTTATAACAGGTTCTTTTCTGTCAATTTCATAGCGTAAATTTTTATCCATCGGAAAAGCATCGGTAATTTTTCCTTGATTAAAAACGTTATTAGGGTCAAAGGCTTTTTTTATTTTTCTTAATAACTGATAATTTTTATCACCAATCATTAACGGAATAAATTCGGCACGTACAATTCCATCACCATGTTCTCCACTAAATGAACCTTTATATTTTTTTACTAATTCGGCAGTTTCGGTGGTTATTTTTCTGAATAAAACAACGTCTTCTTTTTTCTTCAGATTTAAAATCGGACGTAAATGTAATTCACCAGCACCAGCATGTGCGTAATAAACGGCATCTTGCTGATATTTATCCATAATTTGAGTGAATTCTTCAATATATTCTGGTAAATCTTCCAAAGCAACTGCTGTATCTTCAATACAAGCAACTGCTTTCATATCGCCAACAATATTTCCTAATAAGCCTAAACCTGCTTTTCGTAAGTGATGTACTTTTGCTATATCATCGCCATAAACTTTAGGATAATGATGTCCGAAATTATTCGCTTTTAAATCTTCAATTAATTTATCAGCTTGAATTTCTGCATCTTCTAAAGTATCCGAAGAAACTTCTAACATTAAAACAGCTTCAGGGTCACCTTGTAAAAAGAATCGGTTTTTAGCTTGTTCTCTGTTATTTTTGGTACAATCTAAAATAACTTTATCCATTAATTCACAGGCATACAATTTATGTTTCATTGCGGTAACCGTAGCTTTTAAACTTTGGTTGATGCTCGTAAAGTGCGGACAAACCATAATACTAAAAGTAGGAGGTAAGTCGTTTAATTGTATGGTAATTTCTGTAGAAAAAACCAACGTTCCTTCGCTTCCTGATAAAAATTTTGCAGGATTTATAGTTGTTTCATTTCCGCCAAATAAATCAGATTTTAAAAATTCATCAACCGCATATCCTGTATTTCTTCTGTGTATTTCTGGCTTTGGAAATTCATTTATAATTTCTTTTTGAATTGCTTCTTGAGAAAGTTCGTTATAAATAGTTTTATAAATAGTTCCTTCTAAAGTTTGATTTATTTTTTTCTGATGAAACTCTTGCGAAGTAATTTCTGAAAAAAGAACATCACTTCCATCAGCTAAAATCCCTTGTATAGAAATGACTTTATCACGAGTAACTCCGTAGCGAATTGATGTACTTCCTGATGAATTATTTCCAACCATTCCACCAATCATACATCTGTTTGATGTTGAGGTGTTTGGTCCAAAAAACAATCCGTAGGGTTTTAAAAATCGATTTAAATCATCTCGAATAATTCCAGGTTGTACAGTTATTGTTTTTTTTTGCTCATCAAAAGCCAATATATTTGTAAAATGTTTTGAAACATCTACAACAATTCCATCGCCAACACATTGTCCTGCTAATGAAGTTCCCGCAGTTCTTGGAATTAACGTAATTTTATTTTTGGTAGCAAAATCAATTAGTATTTTAATATCTTCTGAATCCTTCGGATAGGCTACGGCTAACGGTATTTTTCTATATACCGAGGCATCCGTAGCATATAAAGTTTTATGTAAATCATCAAAAAATAATTGACCTTTTAAGCTTTTATCTAACTTTAATAATAGTGTTTTTTCTGTCATCTTTCAGTTATTCAATAGGGATATTTCTTTTAAAGCAGGTATCAAAGCAAATAAAAGTATCAGTGCCTGCAACACCGTTTATTAAATGTACGTTATCGTATAATATTTTTTGTAAATGCTCATTGTCTTTGGCATAAATTAAGATAAAAATAGCATAATTACCCGATACAAAATTACATTCGGTAATTTCAGGAATTTTTTCTAAAGCCTTCATAACCTCTTTAGCAAAACGAGCTTCCCGCAATCGAATTCCTGTATATGACTTTGTTTTATAGCCTAACATTTTTTCGTCTAAAATAAATTCGGCATTTTTTATAAGTCCTTCGGTGGTGAGTTTTTTTATCCGCTGATGAATTAATGAATTAGAAACTTTTAATTCTTCTGCTATTTGCGAATAGGCTTTTCGAGCATCTGAACGTAGTTTTAAAAGTATTTGTTTATCGATATAATCAAATTGATTATTCATTTTCTATTTTTTAATTAAGATAATGTTATTTTGGTTTTTTTTTATGGTTTAATTTATTGTTTTACCATAAAATAACTTTATGTGATGTAAAATTAGTCATTTTTAGTATTTATTAAAAGGAATATGATTTTATTTGTAGTAAAAATTATCAAAACATGACAACTACACAAATATTTGACAAATTATGGAAAGAGTACACAGAGCGTACACCTTCTGCTCAAAAAATTAAAGATTTATTTACAGAAAAAGGAAATACGGTATACAATGACCATATTGCTATTCGAACTTTTGATGATGTACGTGTAAATATTGAAGTGTTAGCAACACCATTTTTAGAAGTTGGTTATAAAGAGTGTGGAGAATATACCTTTGAAGCTAAAAAATTATATGCAAAACATTACGAGCACACAACTGATAAAAATGCTCCACGTGTATTTATTAGTCAATTAAAAACAAAAGAGTTTTCTACGGAATTACAAGCAACGGTTAAAGATTTAATCGATGGATTATCAGAAGAAGACTTAAATCCTGCCGAATTAGTTTTTAAAGGTCGTTTATGGGAACAACCTTCTTTTGAAGTTTATGAAAAATTACAAGCAGAAACTGAATATGCTGCATGGTTATATGTAAACGGATTTTGTTCAAATCACTTTACGGTAGATGTAAATAAGTTAGACACTTTTAAATCGTTACAAGAAGTAAACGAATTTTTAAAAGATAACGGTTTTAAAATGAATACTTCTGGTGGTGAAATTAAAGGAACTCCAGCCGTTTTTTTAGAACAATCAAGTGTTTTAGCTGATAGAATTCCTGTAGCTTTTAAAAAAGTTACCAAAGAAATTACATCTTGTTATTATGAGTTTGCTTTCCGTCATGCTATGGAAAATGGTGAATTATATTCTGGTTTTATTGCAGGTTCTGCCGATAAAATTTTTGAAAGTACCGATATGAAATTGTAATATTTTATCTAGAAGATTTATTTTTAATAATTTTTAGATGTTAAAAAAAATCGTATATCAATGCTGTAGAGTTTGATATACGATTTTTTTTATTTGATGATTAATTTTTTTAATAATTGAAAACCTGATTACTTAATGTAATGTTTACTTGTCTAATTGTATCGTTTGTTTTACATTTGATAAACTTTTAAACGATAATTATTATGAAATTAGATTATTTATTTCCTTATAAATTTAAAAAGACAGGATGGATTCTATTTGTTAGTTCTGTTATTATTGGCTTGGTTAGCTTAATTTACGAGTATGAACCAAATTGTTTAAATTTTAAAGTCCCTGCTATTTTTATAGATGAAAATAATAAAGTAGGAATGGTTAAAAATAATATTTTAAATGAAATTTTAGGAATTTTAATTATTATAAGCTCTTTACTTGTTGCTTTTTCTAGAGAGGACATAGAAGATGAATATATTTCGAAAATAAGATTAGAGTCGTTAGTTTGGGCAGTATATGTTAACTATGGAATTCTTTTATTTTCTTTTTTATTTATTTACGATCTTTCCTTTTTATGGGTTATGATTTTTAATATGTTTACGGTCTTATTATTTTTTATAATAAGATTTAATTGGAAAATTTATAAACTTTAAAAATCAGCTAATTATGAAGAATACTATAAAAGTTGAAAGAGCCAAAAAAAATATTACTCAAGCGGAGTTGGCTAAATTAGCTAAGGTTAGTAGGCAAACAATAAATGCTTTAGAGTTAGGAAAGTATGTTCCATCAACAGTTTTAGCGTTAAAATTAGCTCATATTTTTGATGTTGAAGTAAGTGTAATCTTTTCTTTAGAGGAGTCTGATTTGTTTTAATATAGTTATTTTTTAACACAAAAAAGCCTTAGATTTTATCTAAGGCTTTTGTAAAATAAACTAAAAATTTAAGTGTTATTTAAAAGTAGAGGTGATGTTTATTGCTACATCATCCCATGTTTTAGAAACACCGTCATCTCCTTTATGTAGGTCTTTACAAGCTTCGTTTAAAGAGGCTAATGCTTTTGCAGCATTCCAATTAGTAATTTTTAAATTCCCTGTTAGGTTAAAAACTTTTCCATTAATTGTGTATGTAAATGGAAATTTTTTAGTGACGCCATTCATGGTAATATCAGCATAACCGTTAGTATCATTTTCTAAGACTAATTTACCAGAAAGTAATTTAGTATTGTCCATAATACCAAAGAAAAATTTCTTAATTTTAAAATCTCTACTTGATTCTTTTGTAAAAACACTACTCACAGGTATTGAAAACTCTGAATTATTAATTGCTTCTTTAACAGTATTTCCTTTTCCATTAGCAGTTATTGTAACTTTTTTAAAAATACCATTTACAGGTGCTTTTTTTGTTGTTTTGTAAGCTGTCCAATTAATAGCATTATTTGCATCTTGTAGTACAAAAGCAAATTTTTCAGCAATAATTTCTTTTTTATTTGTTGTTTCTTTTTTAGGAGTCGAGTTACAAGAAATTAAGCTGCCAATAGCGAAAAGTACGAATAAAGAATAAATGATTTTTTTCATGATAATTATTTTATAATTGAATTTACTAAGTTGATATATTCTTGTTTTGCTTGATTTTCATTCATGCCTCTTAATTGTATCCATGCATTAAATTTAAAGCCATTCCTTAGATTATCATTATCGTTTTCATTAAAAGAAAACATATCTCCTTTTACAGCTTGTTTGTAGTAGCTGTAAAGTCTAAGCATGGTATCAGGAGGTAGTTTTTCTTTAATACTAGAAGCTTTTTCGTAAGCTTCTTTAAATTGTATGTCTAAAGTATTTAGCATAAAAAAATATAATTATATTATATAGTGTATGTATAAATAAACGAAAGGAGCAAGGAAGAATAAACTATCAAGCCTATCTAATAAGCCTCCATGACCAGGCATAATTGTGCCACTATCTTTTATATTTGCTTGTCTTTTAAATTTAGATTCTACTAAATCACCTAAAGAACCAAATACAGTAACAATAATTGCTATAAATATCCAATTTAATATTGAAAAATACTTCGGATATTCTCCGAATTCCCCAATTAAAAAAGCACCTAAAATAGCAAAAAACATACCCCCCATAAAACCTTCAATTGTTTTCTTAGGAGATACTGATTCAAAAAGTTTGTGTTTTCCAAAATTTTTACCAACTAAAAAGGCAAAACTATCGTTTGTCCAAATTAATAAAATTATGTAAATTATAATATTTGGATGATAATTTTCTTTAATAAATGGTAGTTTTATTAAAAAATAAAAAGGTAAAATTAGGTAAACAATATGTAAAGTTATTTTTTGTGATGTTTGTTTCGTTTTTATTGGTTTTGTAGTAATTAAGTAATATAATAATCCTATTAAACCAAGAAAAGAAAATCCGATTAAAAAACCACTAAAATAAAGCGGTATTTTAATAGTAGAAATATAAATAATAGCAATTAAAAGTACATAAGGTAATACGTTCTTTACTTGTAATATTTTTGAAAATTCAAAAATACAAATAGTTGAAAAAACAGCAATTAATCCAATATATGATTCTGCAGAAAAAAGGATTGCTGATATGAAAATTATAGCATAAACAAGTCCTGAAATACTTCTAGTTATTAGGTTTCGCATAGTTTATAAGTCTTCAAAGAGAAGTAAATATAAGTTTTTTGAGTTACTATTACCATAACTTAAAAAACTACCATCTTCAACTTCTATTTTATAATTTGTTGTTGAACAAATATTGGTAGGAATATTACCACTAAAGTGTGTTTTTATACCTGTTAAACCTTCGCTCATATTTTTTACCAACTGACTTGTTGTAGCATATACAATAAAGTTTTCTGAGTGGTAGGGTAATTTTTCACTGCCTAATTGATTTGAAGAAAATAAAATATCACCATTATTGGCAATTAAATGTTCACAAGAAGTAAAAAAAGGAATTTCTTTAGAAGCTTTTACTTGTGTATAAGTTCCTGTTTTTTTAGTGATTTTTAGTAGGTTAAAATCAGAACAGGTAAGTTGTTTCCAGTTATTTTCTTGTAAAATTTGAATTAAATTAATAGATACTTCATCAATAGAAGTACAGTATAAAAATTTACCACCTTTGCTGATAAAGTTATGTACAAAGGAATCATCTAATGATAAATTAACTTCCTGTTCGTTAATTAATTTATCATCAGATGATTTTTTATAGGATTTATATAATTTTTTAAAAAAATTCATTGAAATAAAAACTATTCTTCAATTACGGTGGTTTTTTTTATGTCTTTTTTATCAAAAGGTCTTTCACCGAAAATTTTTTCTAAATCAGCTTTAAACATTACTTCTTTTTCAAGTAATAATTTTGCAAGTTGGCTAAGTTTATCTTCGTGTTTGGTTAATAAATCAATAGCCCTTTGATATTGATTTTCAATTATTTTAGAAATTTCTTCATCAATAACTTTAGCTGTATCATCACTATAAGGCTTTACAAAACCATCATTTCCAGAAGAGTCATAATAAGTAATGTTTCCGACTTTTTCGTTTAAACCATACACAGTAACCATTGCACGTGCTTGTTTAGTTACTTTTTCTAAATCACTTAAAGCTCCTGTTGAAATTTTATTAAAAATCAATTTTTCGGCAGCTCTACCTCCCATAGTAGCACACATTTCATCAAGCATTTGCTCTGTTTGTACAATTTTTCTTTCTTCAGGAAGATACCAAGCTGCTCCTAATGATTGTCCGCGAGGAACAATAGTAACTTTAACTAAAGGAGCTGCATGCTCTAACATCCAACTTACCGTAGCATGCCCTGCTTCATGAAAAGCAATTACTTCTTTTTCTTTTGGTGTAATTACCTTATTTTTCTTTTCTAAACCACCAACAATTCTATCAACAGCATCTAAAAAGTCTTGATGTTCAATAGCTTCTTTATTGTTTCTAGCAGCAATTAAAGCAGCTTCATTACATAAATTAGCAATATCAGCTCCTGAAAAACCAGGTGTTTGTTGTGCTAATAATTCAAAATCGGCATTTTGAGCTAATTTTAATGGTTTTATGTGTACTTCAAAAATTTCTCTACGCTCGTGTAAATCAGGTAAATCAACATATATTTGACGATCAAAACGTCCAGCACGCATTAAGGCACTATCTAGCACATCTGCACGATTCGTAGCAGCTAATACGATAACATTTGTATCAGTTCCAAAACCATCCATTTCTGTTAAAAGTTGATTTAGTGTGTTTTCACGTTCATCATTACCACCTGTCATACTGTTTTTACCTCTAGCACGACCGATAGCATCAATTTCATCAATAAAAATAATTGAAGGTGATTTTTCTTGTGCTTTTTTAAATAAATCTCTAACACGAGAAGCACCTACACCAACAAACATTTCAACAAAGTCAGATCCTGATAATGAAAAGAAAGGAACACCAGCTTCACCAGCTACGGCTTTTGCTAATAATGTTTTTCCTGTTCCAGGAGGTCCTACAAGTAAAGCACCTTTAGGTATTTTACCTCCTAATTTCGTGTATTTTTTTGGTGTTTTTAAGAAGTCTACAATTTCTTGAATTTCTTCTTTTGCACCTTCTAAACCAGCAACATCTTTAAAGGTTGTTTTAACTTTAGTATCTTGGTCAAAAAGTTTTGCTTTTGATTTACCAATATTAAAAATTTGACCACCGCCACCTCCAGAACCAGAACCTCCAGACATTCTTCTCATAAAGAAAATCCAAATACCTATCATTAAGATAAAAGGTAAAAATTCAATAATGGTTGTTACTAAACTTGTCGGTTCTACATTTTTTCTGTCAAAATCAAGATTGTTTTGTGCTTTTTCTTTTTTGATTTCATTTTCGAAATTTTGTAAGTCACCAAAATTATAAGTGTATAAAGGTGCTCCTTTTCTGTATAAAGGAGAATTTGTTATTTTTTTATGTGCTTCTTTTTTTTCAGCCTCACTCTTTAAAAAAATTTGGGCTACATTATTGTTTTCAATAACAATTTTTTCAATATCATTTTCTAATAAAATTTTATTGAATTCGTTTTTTGAAATATTACGAGAGCCTAAATTACTGGAGTTAAAAAAACTTAACCCTAATAAGATTACTAATATTGGAATATATATCCAAAACGAATTAAACGTAAATTTTGGAGCACTTTTTTTCTTATCACTCATAAAACAATGTGTCTAAATTAGTAGGAATTATAGTGTGTTAATTTCCGTGATTTTAGCATCACCCCAAAGGCTTTCAATGTCGTAATAATCACGTACTTCTTTTTGAAAAATATGTACAACAACATGTACATAATCCATTAAAACCCATTCTGAATTTCCTTGTCCTTCAATATGCCAAGGTTTATCTTTAAGTTCTTTGCTTACCATTTTCTGAACAGAACCAGAAATGGCGTTTACTTGTGTGTTTGAGTTTCCTGAGCAAATTATAAAATAATCGCAAACAGTGTTTTCTATTTCTCGTAAATCTAGTAATTGGATTTTTTCTCCTTTTACCTCTTCAATCCCTTTTATAATCACAGAAATCAATTCGTCTGTGCTTGCTTGTTTTTTAGTCATCAAAAAAATTATATTTTTAGCAAAGTTATTATATTTTTGCGAGTAATTTGCCTAATATTAATACTTGTTTTATTCGCAAAGCTTATATGAAAATAATCAAACTTGATGCCATTGGCTCTACGAATTCCTTTTTAAAGGATATGTCAGCAAAAGTTCTGTTAGATAATTTTACAGTTGTAGTAGCTAGAAATCAAACTTTAGGCAGGGGGCAGGTGAATGCAAATTGGAAATCGGAAGGTGGTAAGAACTTGACTTTTAGTGTTTTTTGTAGACCTGAAGCACTTTGTATTGCCGACTTTAAGTATTTGAATTATAGTGTTTCTTTAAGTGTTTATGAACTGCTTATTTCTTTAAAATTACCAAGGCTGGCTATTAAATGGCCGAACGACATTCTGTCAGAAAACAAAAAAATAGCAGGAATTTTAATTGAAAACACCTTAAATATAAAAAATATTAGTACCTCAATTATAGGAATAGGGCTTAATGTGAATCAAAATATTTTTTCAGATGCGTTACCGAATGCTTCATCTGTTAAACGTATTTTAAAAAAAGAGCAAGATATTGACCTTGATTTATTATTAGATAAATTGCTTTTAATCTTAAAAAAAAAATTAGTACGTTTAAATAAAAAAGAATATGTGTCTTTAGAAAAAGAATATTTAAATGTTTTGTATAAAAAAAATGTTCCGAGTATGTTTAAAACAAATCAGAACATTTTATTTATGGGTAAAATTATTGGTGTTTCCGATATAGGAAAACTCCAAATTGAATTAGAAAATGAAACAATTCAAGAATTTGGAATTAAAGAAGTTTCGTTTGCTTAACTAATTTTAGTTTATAATTTTGAAATATTTTCAGTTAAGGTATCAATAAATTTGGTTAATGGTTTTTTCACCATCATTGCCATCATTGGGTTAAATTCACCATTAAAATTTAAAATAACCTCACTTTCTTTTTCTGAAACTTCGCAAATATCTGATGATAAAGTAAATGGTAATTTACTACTTGCTGCACCTAAAGTAATGTTTGAAAATTCAGTTTTTTCTTTGATAACTAATCTTATTTCTGGCATGCCTTTTAAACCGAAAATAAAACTATCGCCATCTACTTCAAATTTTTGAGTGTTTTCTGGCATTAATTGTTCAAAATTTTCTAATTTCATTAAAAAATCAAAAATTTCTTTGGTTGATTTTTGTACAATTACTTTTTTTCCTGCAATATTCATTGTTGATTATTTTTGGTCTTATTTTTCGTTTTGTTTCCACTCGCTAGGTGCAATTCTCCATTGTTCTAATGTACTTAATTCTTGATTAGTAATATACTTACTGTCAAGAGCTTGCTCAAGTAAATGTTCGTAATTACTTAGCGTGGTAAGTTCAATATTATCTTTTTTGAAATTATCGGAAGCAATTTGAAATCCGTAAGAAAAAATAGCAATCATTCCTTTTACAGTTGCTTTAGCTTCTTTTAAAGCTTTTACGGCATTTAAACTACTTGTTCCTGTACTGATTAAATCTTCAATAACCACTACATTTTGCCCGCTTTCTAAATGACCTTCTATTTGGTTTTTACGTCCGTGTTTTTTAGCTTCGGGGCGTACATATATAAAAGGAACACCTAATTCTTGTGCTACTAACATTCCAATTGCAATTGCTCCAGTGGCAACACCTGCAATAACATCTGGTTTACCGTGTTTTGCGATGACTAATTTTGCAATTTCTTCTTTTAAGAAGTTTCTAACAGGTACATAAGATAAGGTAACTCTGTTGTCACAATAAATTGGAGATTTCCAGCCAGAAGCCCAAGTAAATGGTTCTTTAGGGCTTAGTTTAATTGCTTTAATTTGTAGCAGATGCGCTGCTGTTTTTTTTGCTGTGTCTTTGTTGAAGTCCATAACGCAAATGTATAAAGTTTTTGTTAATGATAAACCAATAATTAGTACAATTTCGGTTAAAACGATGCTGATTTTATTGGTTTTGTTTGCAAAAATACAATTATTAAAGAAACTTAGTAGGCTCGCTTAGTACTCTTATAAAATAGAGTGCACAAATTTTTAGCCCCGATTGAAGCAATTGTTTGAGCTCCTTTTTTTGATTTTTTTCAAAAAAAGAGCGAGTGCGGAAAGCGGGAAATAGCTCCAAAAAGAAAAAAATAGTGTCATTCTGTCATTTTTAATAAGAAACAAGTTTATTTTTCTGCCAAAACATAAGTAATCAACTGTTGGCACACACTTTGACTATTACAACTTGTAAAATTGAATTAAAATTTAAGATATAGTATTATGAGTAAAATTATAGGAATTGATTTAGGAACCACAAATTCATGTGTTTCTGTAATGGAAGGTAACGAACCAGTTGTTATCCCTAATTCAGAAGGAAAAAGAACTACGCCATCTATCGTAGCATTTATTGAAGGTGGAGAGCGTAAAGTTGGTGACCCTGCAAAAAGACAAGCAGTAACTAACCCTACAAAAACAGTTTATTCTATTAAACGTTTTATGGGGAATAAATTTTCTGATTCTTCAAAAGAAGCAGCAAGAGTACCTTATAGCGTTGTAAAAGGAGATAACGATACTCCACGTGTAGATATTGATGGTCGTTTATATACGCCACAAGAAATTTCTGCAATGGTATTACAGAAAATGAAGAAAACTGCAGAAGACTATTTAGGTTCTGATGTTTCTGAAGCTGTAATTACTGTACCTGCTTACTTTAACGATGCACAACGTCAGGCTACAAAAGAAGCTGGTGAAATTGCTGGTTTAAAAGTTAGAAGAATTATTAACGAACCAACTGCAGCTGCTTTAGCATATGGTTTAGATAAAGCAAGTGAAGATAAAAAAATCGTTGTTTTTGATTTTGGTGGTGGAACACATGATGTTTCTATCTTAGAATTAGGAGACGGTGTATTCGAAGTATTAGCTACTGATGGTGATACTCACTTAGGTGGAGATGATGTTGATGAAAAAATTATTAACTGGTTAGCAGAAGAATTTCAAGCTGAAGAAGCAATGGACTTACGTAAAGACCCAATGTCTTTACAACGTTTAAAAGAAGCTGCTGAAAAAGCTAAGATTGAATTATCTAGTACTACTTCTTCTGAAATTAACTTACCTTATATTACTGCTACTGCTTCAGGACCTAAGCACTTAGTTAGAACTTTAACAAGAGCTAAATTTGAGGCTTTAATTGATGATTTAGTAAAAAGAACTATTAAGCCTTGTCAAACAGCTTTAAAAAATGCTGATTTATCTATTGATGAAATTGATGAAGTAATTTTAGTAGGTGGTTCTACTCGTATTCCTGCTATTCAGGAAGCTGTTCAAAATTTCTTTAAAAAATCACCAAGTAAAGGAGTGAACCCTGATGAAGTTGTTTCTTTAGGAGCTGCTATTCAAGGGGGAGTTTTATCTGGAGATGTAAAAGACGTATTATTATTAGATGTTACGCCTTTATCTTTAGGAATTGAAACAATGGGGAACGTATTTACAAAGTTAATTGACGCAAATACTACTATTCCTACTAAAAAATCTCAAGTATTTTCTACGGCTGTAGATAATCAACCATCTGTAGATATTCACGTGTTACAAGGTGAAAGAGCAATGGCTGCTGATAACAATACTATTGGACGTTTCCAATTAACTGATATTCCTCCAGCTCAAAGAGGTGTTCCTCAAATTGAAGTAACTTTCGATATTGATGCTAACGGAATTATCAAAGTATCTGCATCTGATAAAGCTACAGGTAAAACTCAAGATATTAAAATTGAGGCTTCTTCAGGATTATCAGAAGAAGAAATTGAAAAAATGAAAGCAGATGCTGAAGCAAATGCTGATGCTGATGCGAAAGCAAAAGAAACTGCTGAAAAAATCAACGAAGCTGATTCTATGATTTTTCAAACTGAAAAGCAATTAAAAGAATTTGGTGAAAAATTATCTGCAGATAAAAAAGCGCCAATCGAAGCTGGTTTAGTTGAATTAAAAGCTGCTCACGAAGCTGGAGATATTTCTAGAATTGAAGGTGCTTTAACTATCGTTAATGACGCATGGAAAGCAGCATCTGAAGAGATGTATGCTGATAAAGGTGCAGGAGCTCAGCAAGCAGCACAGCCTAAAGCTGATGACCAAGCTGATAACGTAGAAGATGTAGAATTCGAAGAAGTTAAGTAATTTTTAACCTCTAACATATTTAAAAACCCATTACAAGAAATTGTAATGGGTTTTTTCATTTTTAGTTGTTTCATAAAACGGAATCTAAAGTATATTTGAATAAATTTAAAATTAATAAAAATGAAAATAGTTTTAGTAATTATTTCAGTAGTAAGTTTAATGAGTTTTACAACAATTGAAAACGCAACTGAAAATTTAAGAATTGAAAAAGAAGAAATTACGCTAGGAAGTAGCATTTCATTAGTAAATGATACAAAAGATAAGGTTTCTATTTATACAGGTACTGGATTTGTAAGTTTAAATAAAGGTTCTAAAACAAGTATTTCTTGTAAAGTTGGTAAAGAAGTACGTTGGGCAAATAAAGGAAGAAAAGGAAAAGTTATTTTTAAAATAGAAAGTAAGCATTGTGGTAAAACATTAAAGCTTTCTAAGTTATAGATTGATGTTTAATTTGATAAAAAGCCAAAACTAATTTGTAGTTTTGGCTTTTTTATTGTCAATTAATTTTAAGCATGAAATTTCATAAATTTAATTTTTTTAAACATACTTATTGCGAATTTGAATCAAAAGAAATTACTTTTTTTGATGATAAAACGCCACATTATAAAAGTAAATCAGGCAGTTTGTACTTTTATGCCGATAACGGCGTGTATCGATACTCAAATCATTGGGGAAGAGTAGCAAATTGTCGCTGGAAAATTCAAGGAATTGAAGTGTATAAAAGTCAAGATTATTATGTAGGTTTTGCTAATTGGAATGATTTTTATCCGTTAAATAATTCCGATAAAGTATTTTATTTAAAAGTAGATTATACAACTAAGCAAGTTAAAATTCAGCGTTTAAAAAACGAAGATAAAAGTAATTACTTTTTAATGACATCAGAATTTGCACATCAGCGTTTAAAACAGATTCAAACTTTATTTAAAGAATATAAATGGGCAACTTATTTTGAGCAAGATATTGATATTTTAAGAGAGATAATTATTAATAAATTGATAACAAGTGCTAAAGCAATTCAAGAATTAAAAAGGGAGTTAAAAGAGCTTTAAAATTATTTTTTTATATAAACCTTGTTAACGCCTAAATTAAAACCTAATCGAAAATCATTATCTGTCCCAAGTCTATGAATGGCAACTTTTCCTAAAGGAATTTTACCAAATTCACTATAAGTAATAGGCTGATTGTTTAAATATAATTCGCCTTTAAATAATTTTTTAGTGGTATAAATATTCTTACTTTTAATATTGCTATTACTATATTGATAGGCATTTATAGATAAAATATTATTGCTATTTGTGTAGCTACAATAAATGCCATGAATGTCCCAAAAAAGATAGTGATTTGTTGTTTGTAGTTCTCTTTCAGGCTTACCTAAAATAGTAACTAGAGTGTTGTAACTTGTAGGAAAAGTAATCGGTATTTCATTGATGGTAATAAAATCAATATTGCATTTAATTATTATTTTTTCAGCTTTTTTCTTTTTAAAAAAGTTAAATTTCATAGGCTATTTATAGTTAAGCAAATATTTTTTAAGAAGTAAATGGCGAATTTAAAGAATAAAATTTAACTTTTAAGTAAGTTTGTATAGCTTCTAATCAAAGAAAATAAAAAGAAGTAATAGTCTAGTGTTTTTTTAAGAATGATAAAGTTGTTTTTACTTTATATAGGAAGTATTTTAACCATGTAAATAATAAAAAATGAGTGTTACAAGAAATATTAAATGTCCAAAATGCGGGTTATTTAATACCGATAAAGAGTATTGTGAAAACTGTAATACCTTAATTTCTGATAAAAAAAAGCGTGCCTTAAAAAAAGAAGCTCTAAAAAAAATACAGTTAACAGAAGCGAAGCAAAAAATAGCAAATCCGAATTTGGCAGAACGTTTAAAAAAGCATCCTTTCTTTTTATACAAAATACTAGGTTGGGTTTTATATTCTGCTTTTTTATTAGTGAGTATTATAGGTGCAGGGCTAGCTTGGTTTATAGCAATGCTTGCAGCTGGTTAATATGAGAAAAATTAGCTATATCTATGCTGTCTTTTCACTTTTTTTAGGAACAGCAATTTATGTTGCTCAAAAAATGAGCTTTAAACTTCCTCGAATTGTTCAATTTTATATGAATGATTTTTTAATTATGCCAATCGTATTAACCATTAGTTTATTCATTTTAAGATGGAGTAAAAACAATGAAAACTATCAAATTCCGCTTTGGATTATTTTGTATATATGTGGTTTTTACGCCTTTTTGTACGAATATTTGTTGCCTAAATTTTATTTAAGATATACAGCAGATAGCATTGATGTTCTTTTATATTTTATAAGTGGTTTTATATTTTTTATCCTTCAGAAAATACCCGATAAAAAGTGGTTTTAATGAAGAGCCTTATTTTTTTGTTTTTCAAATTGAATAATATTGCTTTTAACTTGCTGATAAACAGTGTCTTTTACCTCGGCGTATGATATATTATAGCTTCGTTTTATTGCGTTGATATTTGTAGGAAATTGAGCTAAAATAGCATCGTAATACGCATCAATTTTTTTCTTTTTAGGTAATTTGTATTTTAATTTTAACTGAAAACGTCTTAATAAAGCACTGTCAATAATAGCAATATGATTTGTTGCGGCAATAAGCATGGCAGTATCGGATAAATTATCCATTTGCTGAATTAAAGTGTTTACTAAGCGTTTCATTTCACCAGAATCTTTAGCGTCATAATCTCTCATTTTACCGATAAAATCAAATTCATCGATAAATAAAATGGCATCTTCATAAGAGGCTTCCTTAAATATTTCAGAAATATTTTTACCTGTTTCTCCTAATTTAGATGATACAAAACCACCTAAATTAAGGGTAATTACTTTTTTGTTTAATGCCTTACCAATCGCATTTGCCGTAGCTGTTTTTCCGCAGCCTGTATGCCCGTGTAAAATTATTTTATTATCAACAGGAATATTATATTTATCAAGCGCTTCCATATAACTAAACTCCTCAATTAATTGATGTATGCTATTTTTTACCTTTTTACTTAAATGAAGTTCATCGAGCGATAAGACTTCTTTTTTAGTTTTTAAAGTTGTTTTATGGTAGGTCATTTTTACTTTTTTGTAAAGGTAAATATTAATTTATCAAAATCAAATTAACTTTAAAAAATGGGGTTTTATCCATCGAAAAAAACACCTAAAAAATTAATTGAATTATTGATTATAAAAATTAATGATTCTTTGTGAAAAAATGAATACTAAAAGCATAATTTTTGTATTTTTATCATGTAATTAAGTTCTTTGAAAGAAATCCAATTTCTATAATTTTTCATACAAATTACCTATAAAATAGCTTACTTAAATAACGAATAATTGCCCAAAACAAATGGAATTAAACTTAACAAAACCAATTATATTTTTTGATTTAGAAACCACAGGAATCAATATTGCAAAAGATAGAGTGGTAGAAATAGCTATCTTAAAAGTGTATCCAAACGGAAACAAAGAAAGCAAAACATGGTTGGTAAACCCTGAAATGCCAATACCTTTAGCATCATCAGAAATTCATGGAATTACTGATGAAAAAGTGGCAAAAGAACCTACTTTTAAAGAGTTATCAGTAAGTATTAACCAAATGATTGAAGGCTGTGATTTAGCAGGTTTTAATTCAAATAGGTTTGATATTCCTGTTTTAGCCGAAGAATTAATGCGTGCTGGCATTGATTTTGATATGACTGACCGTAAGGCGGTAGATGTTCAAGTAATTTTTCATAAAAAAGAACAACGTACTTTAAGCGCTGGTTATCAATTTTACTGTGGTAAAGAATTAGTTGGTGCACATGGAGCAGAGGCTGATACCAATGCTACTTACGAAATTTTATTAGCACAGTTAGATAAATATGAAGATATTCAGAATACTGTAGATGCGTTAAGTGAATATTCAACACACGGTAAACGTGCCGATTTTGCTGGTTTTATTCTGATAAATGAAGAAAATCAAGAGATTTTTTCTTTCGGAAAATATAAAGGGCGAACTGTTGAAGAAGTATTTAAAGAAAACCCAGGTTACAATTCATGGATTCAAAATGCTGATTTTCCGTTGTACACCAAAAAAGTATTGCGAGAAATTAAAGCACGTATGGTAGTGCCAAAAAAGCAATTAAGCGACACTGAAAAATTACAAGCACTACAACAAAAATTTAATTTAAGATAATTTTAATAATTATACCATTTTTAAAATAAAAATTTTATAATAGGTATCAAAATCAATAAAAAATGTTTACAGAATATAATAATTTACCAAGTAACTCAAGAGTTTGGGTTTATCAAGCTGATAGAGAATTTAATATAGAAGAGGTTGAGTATATTTGTGCAAAAGCAATCCTTTTTATTGATAGCTGGACTCGTCATGGTGCTGATTTAAAGGGTTCATTTACTATAAAATACAATCAGTTTTTTGTGTTAGGTGTCGATGAAAACGTAAACAGTGTATCTGGTTGTTCTATTGATTCTTCTGTTCGTTTTATTAAAGAATTAGAAAAAGAATTAAGAATTGATTTAATGGATAAGATGAATGTTTCTTTTAAAGATGATGATGATATTAATATAGTTAAATTATCAAAATTTAAGGAATTAGCTAAAGATAAAAAAATTACATCAGAAACTGTAGTTTTTAACAATATGGTAAATACAAAAGAAGATTTTGAAACAAATTGGGAAGTAACGGCTAATAAAAGCTGGCACAAACAATTTTTAGTATAATTTAGATATTTTAATTCCTCAATTCATTTTTTAAATGATTTGAAATTGACTTTAATTATTGTGTAAATAATAATTAAAGTCAATAAAAGTACGCAGAAAGATTATGAAAAAGATATTGATATTACTAACAATTGCACTTACACAAACATTAACAGCTCAACAATCAATACAAGCTCCAACAGATCCTTTATTGGCTAAAAATATTGAACATCAAAAAATATGGGTAGATAGTATTTTAAAAAATATGTCTATTGATCAAAAAATAGGACAGTTATTTATGATACAAGCCTATTCGAATAAAGGTAAAAAGCATCAAGATTTTATAAATAACATGATTCGTAAATATCATGTAGGGAATTTAATTTTTATGCAAGGAACTCCCGAAAAACAAGTTCACTTAAATAATGAATATCAAGCAATATCAAAAGTACCATTGCTAATCGGTTTTGATGGTGAATGGGGCTTAGATATGCGTTTAAAAAATACCTATCGCTTTCCTTGGAACATGACTTTAGGCGCTATTAATAATGATGAATTGTTAACAGCAACAGGTAAAAGAATAGGGAAGCACTGTAAAAGAGTTGGAATTCATATTAATTTTGCCCCCGTAGTTGATATCAATACAAACCCAAAAAATCCGATTATTGGAAATCGTTCTTTTGGTGAAAATAAACAAAATGTTACTAGAAAAGCAATCGCTTTTACAAAAGGAATGCAAAGTGTTGGTGTATTGGCAAATGCCAAACATTTTCCTGGGCATGGCGATACCGCTACCGATTCGCATTTAACATTGCCAACGGTTAATTTTGATGAATTTCGTTTAGATTCAGTAGAGTTATATCCGTATAAAAAAATGTTTCGACAAGGACTGGCAAGTGTTATGACGGCACATTTAAGTATTCCTGCATTAGAGCCGAACGAAAAATTACCAACCTCATTATCAAAAAAAGTGGTGACTACTTTACTGCAAGAAGAACTAGGTTTTAAAGGTTTGGTAATTACCGATGGTTTAAACATGAAAGGAGCTGCCAATTATGCAACAGCAGCTGACATTAATATAGCTGCAATTTTAGCAGGTAATGATATGTTGCTAATTCCTCAAGATGTTCCTGGTACGATACGATTAATAAAAGACGCTTTAGTAGCAGGAGATTTAACACAACAACGCTTAAATTTTTCGGTTAAAAAAATATTAAAAGCCAAATATTTAGTAGGCTTACATAAATACAAATCTGTTGAAACAGAAAATATTTCTTCAGATATAAATTCGCCTTACGATGAAGTTTTACACAGAAAATTGATAAAAAATGCCATTACTGTAGTAAAAAATAACGAGGCTATTTTACCTATTAAAAATTTAAAAGATAAAAAAATAGCTTATGTATCTTTAGGCGATGCTAAAGGAGATTCATTTGTATCAATGTTAAAAAATTATACAAACGTTGAGGTGGTTTCTGCAAAAAATATAACTGTTTTATTACAGAAATTACAAAAATATAACTTAGTTGTTGTTGGTTTTCATAAATCGAATAAAAACCCTTGGAAAGGCTATCATTTTTCAAACAAAAATATGGTTTGGTTACAGGAAATAGCAAAAAATAAAAAAGTTATTTTAGATGTATTTACCAGTCCTTATAGTTTGCTAAAAATACCTTCTTTTGAAAATATAGAAGGCGTTGTAGTTTCGTATCAAAATAGTGTTTTATCACAAGAATTATCGGCACAAGCATTGTTTGGAGCTTTTAATTTGAAAGGGAAATTACCTGTATCTATTAATGAAAATATTAAAGAAGGTACGGGTCTTTTTGTAAAAGGAATTAATGTTTTACAATACACAATTCCTGAAGAAGCAGGTATTTCATCAGAAAAATTATCAATAATAGATAAAAGAATAGATACTATTTTAATGAAAAGGATGGCGCCAGGTGGTCAAATATTTGTAGCTAAAAATGGAAAAGTAATTTATAATAAAAGCTTCGGACATCATACTTCTTTAAAAAGAATGCCCGTAAAAAGCTCAGATATTTACGATGTAGCATCTTTAACAAAAATACTAGCTTCTTTACCAATGATAATGAAGGCTGAAGAGGAACAAAAAATAAGTTTATACTCTAATTTAGGCGATGTTTTACCTCGGTATAAAAACTCGAATAAAGACACTGTTTTACTAAAAGAAATACTGTCGCATTATGGTCGTTTACGCTCTTGGATTCCGTTTTATTTACAAACCAAGGATAGCGAAACAGGTAAAAATTCAGCAAAGTATTACCGAAAAAAAAGAACAGTAGATTTTAATATTAAAGTAGCTAAAAACCTGTATTTAAAAAATACTTATAAAGATTCAATATATAAGTATATTGTAGACGCAAAACAACGAAAAAAACCAGGATATAAATATAGTGATTTAGGCTATTATATGTTTAAAGAAATTTTAGAATTAAAATACAAGCAACCTTTAAATAAATTGGTAGAAGAATCTTTTTACAGTCCATTAGGAGCTAATAGAACAACTTATTTGCCTCTTGAAAAGTTTAAAAAATCGGATATTGTACCAACAGAACGTGATAATTATTATCGAAATCAATTAGTGCATGGTTATGTACATGATATGGGGGCTGCTATGATTGGCGGGGTAGGAGGTCACGCAGGTTTGTTTTCAAATGCTAATGATATTGGTAAAATAATGCAACTTTTTTTACAAGGAGGAAATTATGGCGGTATCCAATATTTAGCTCCAGAAACTATTGATAAGTTTAATAAACGTCATTATGAAAACAGAAAAGTACGTAGAGGCTTAGGTTTTGATAAGCCGCAATTAAACCCCCGAGTAAAGGCTACTTGTGGTTGTGTTTCTGATAAAAGTTTTGGGCATAGCGGTTTTACGGGAACGTATACTTGGGTTGATCCGGCAACAGATATTGTCTATGTTTTTTTATCAAACAGGGTATATCCTACTATGAGAAATAGAAAGTTAATTAAAAGTAATATCCGAACGAAAATTCAAAAAGATATTCAAGATGCTATTTTAATGGCAGAGTAATTTTTTTATAAAAGGGCTATTTTTGATGCTTAAAATTAATGCTTAAAAGTATATTCTATAATATTTGCACCCATTTTTAAGGCTTTTATTCTTGTTTTTTCAGGGTTGTTATGAATTTGATAATCTTCCCATCCATCACTTAAATCACTTTGATAATCATAAAAAGCAACCAATCTACCTTTGTAAAATAACCCAAATCCTTGGGCAGGTTTTTTATCGTGTTCATGAATTTTAGGCAGTCCTTTATCAAAAGAAAATGTTTGGTGATAAATAGGGTGTTGGTTAGGTATTTCTTGAAAATTAAGTGTAGGAAACACTTTTTTCATCTCTCTTCGGATGTATTTATCTAAACCATAATTGTCAGATATATGTAAGAATCCACCAGCGGTTAAGTAGTTTCTTAGTACAATTGTTTCTTCTTCAGAAAAAAAAATATTACCATGCCCTGTTATAAAAACAATAGGGTAATTATTAATAGTATCATCATCAAGCGTTGTTGTTTGAGTTTTTAAATCAATAGCAGTATGAATATTTTTATTACAAAAGTTAATTAAATTAGGTAAAGCTGTCGGGTTTGCATACCAGTCACCACCACCTTTATATTTTAAAACTGCAAGTTGTTGTGCGCTACTAAAAGAGTAGTTTATCAATAGTATGAAGAATAATATGTTTTTCATCTAATAAATCTTTATACAAAAGTAAACAAAGAATTAGGCAATAAAAAACACCAATATAGCGATTGGTGTTTTTAATAGGATACTCTTCTTTTTCATTATTAATAAACTTAATAATTTCGTAAATATGTTGTTTTAAATTTGTGTTACAAATTTAAGTTTAAAAGTATAAAAATAGTTCGAAATCATCCATTTTGGATGATTTCGAACTATTTTTATAAGTAATTTCAATTATTTTTTAATTAATGAGGCCTTTTTAAACTGAACAGGGGTGTAACCAGACTGTTTTTTAAAAACAGTAAAAAAAGTTGATTTTGAATTAAATCCGGATTCTAAGCCAATCGAGGTAATTGTATAGTTTGAATAATTAGGGTCTAGTAAAAGTATTTTTGCTTGTTTTACCTTTTTTTCATTCAAATAATCGGTAAAAGATTTACCAGCAACTTTATTTATAATTAAAGAAAGTGTACTAGAACTTAGTTTTGTGTCTTTTGAAAGGTGTTGTAAAGTATATTTAGGAACTAAAAATTTTTTATTATTAGTAATAAAAGTATCTATTTCTAAAAACTGTTCTTTGTATTTATCAATATTGATATTTTCTATGTTTGGGCTTGTAGTAGTAGGTTTTTTATCAGTATCTGTTTTAAAATTAGTATTTAGGTCTGTTTTAAAATCTGTATCTGAATCTGTTAATAATGTTTTTCTTATTTGTTTACGTTCTTTTGATATTCTTATTTGCCTTAATCCTTGATAGCCTAGCCAGTATATGAGTATTGTTGTGTAAACCCTAAGTGGATAATAAGAAAAAATAAAACTTGTAAAGTTCAATTTTATTTTAATAGAAAGTGCAAATAACCATAGTACATATCCAACAGCGGTTAGTTTAAAAAAAGTATGCAACCATTTTAGACTATCAAAAGCAATAATTTTAGATTTGATTTTTTCTTTTCTATTAAGTACAAAAAAAGAATAAATAAAAATAATTAATGAAACCAATAAGCTAAGTCCTTCTTCAAATGAACTGTATTGTTCGTATATACGGTTTAATTTTTCAGGAGAATCAGGAATATTGTAATTATACATAAAAGTAACCTGTGTAATTACGATTATTAAAAACATTGGGAGTATTATTTTTAATAAATTGTACGATTTTTTAGCTATTTTTAAATAGTGAATTAAAAACATATACAAAAAAGGCATCGCTAAAAAGTGCCAAGGAATTTGTAGGTAATTTAAGGAAAATTTATGCTGTATTAAATTTCGTTCCAATCCCCAAGATTGAATATTATTCAAAGAGATAACAAAAATTAATAAATTTAAATATCTCATACTTTTTTCTCTTCCATTTTTAGAACAAAGAAGTATGATGTTAAACGCAAAACCATGTAAAGCGCTAACAATTAGAAAGAGATCAAATATATCTTTAATATTCACTATAAATTTTTGGTATCAAATATACAGTTACTGATGAATAAAAGCAATACTTTGTACCACATTTAAACCAGCGGTTTCGGTTCGTAACCTGTTATCACCTAACGAAATTGGCTTAAAATTATGATTTAAAGCATAATCAATCTCTTTTGATGAAAAATCTCCTTCAGGTCCTATTAAAATTGTGTATTTTTCATTTTTATCAGCAATATTTTTCAATAATTTTTTTTCAATATTTTCTTCACAGTGTGCTATAAATAATTTAGAAGTAGCATCTTGTTTTAAAAATTCTGATAATTTAATAGGCTCATTTAGTTTAGGTAATGTAAATTGTAAAGATTGCTTCATTGCTGCCTGTACAATTTTATTTAATCGATTAATTTTAACGATTTTTCTTTCAGAATTATCACAAATAATAGGTGTAATTTCATCAATACCAATTTCGGTAGCCTTTTCTAAAAACCATTCTAACCTATCGTTATTTTTAGTTGGGGCAATGGCAACGTGTAGGTAATAATCTCTATTATTTGGTTTTTCTTCATATTTTACAACCGTTGTAAGGCATCTTTTATCATTAGCAATTGTTATTGATACCGAAAATAAAAAACCAGCACCATTGGTTATTTGTAAAATATCGCCTTCTTTTTTTCTTAAAACACGTACAATATGCCTACTTTCTTCTTTATCAAAAGTAATTTGTGTTGTTTCTGTGGTAATATCAGGATTAAAAAATAACTGCATTATTATAAATTAAGTTTATAAGTTCTTCTTCTTTTGTGAGTTGTCGGATTAAAATCTTTCCAAATTTGATGAATTGCTATATTGTCTTCTAATTCAGGAGTTCGAATACAATTTATGATGCCTTTTTTAGCAAAAGTTTCACAATATTGTTTAAAAATAATAGCAATAACACCTTTGTTTTGATATTCAGGAGCTACACCAATTAAGTAGAAGGTAACATCTTTTGAATTTTTACGAGCATTTAATAAATGAAATAATCCGAATGGAAAAAGTTTACCGTTAGCTTTTTGAAGTGCTTCTGAAAAAGAGGGCATAACAATGGCAAAGGCAACTAATTTATCATTTTTATCAACCACAAATTTTATATATTCAGGATTGATAAAACTAATGTATTTTTCTTTAAAATGTGTTATTTGTGCATCAGAAATAGGTACGTATGTTGATAATTTAGAGTATGATTTGCTAAACAATTCAAACATTTCATCAACATAGGGCATTATTTTTTTTGTTGAAGTAAAATCTAAGGGTTTTAAGCCGTACCTTCTTTGAATTAAGCTGCTTGCTTTACCATATTTTACTTCATCTACATTTTTAAAAAGGAATTTATTTTCTAAGTATTCTTTTTCTTTTTTAAAGCCTAATTGCTCAAAATGATTTGCATAATACGGGTGATTATACCAAGTAATCATGGTTCCGATATGGTCAAAACCATCGACTAAAACACCTGTTTTATCTAAGTTATTAAAACCAACGGGTCCTTCAATAAATTCTAGGTTATTATCTTGCCCAACTTCTTTGACCTTGTTGAGTAAAGCTTGGGTAACTTTTATATTATCAATAGCGTCAAACCAACCGAAACGCATTTTTTTGATGCCTTGTTTTTCAATTTCATAGGTGTTGATAATTGCTGCAATTCTTCCTACAATTTTATTATTTTCTAGGGCGATAAAAAAATGTGCATTTGCATATTCAAAAACAGGGTTTTTATCTTTGTCAAAATTATCAAGTTCGTCATTAATAATAGGAGGAACCCAGTTTTTATTGTCTTTATAAAGAGAAAAAGGAAACTTTACAAATTGTTTCATTTCTTTTTTAGAAAATATTTCTTTAATTTTAATCATAGAGCAAATGTAATATTTTTAATCGTCCTTTTTTTCTTCTTTCTTTAAGTCTTCTTCAAGTTTTTTTATTTCTTTTTCGAGTTTTAATCGTTCTTTTTCTTTACGTTTAGCTTCTTTTTCGGCTTTTTTCTGAATATTTTTTTCAAGTTTTAATCGTTCTTTTTCTTTGCGTTCTGTCTCTTTATTTCTATCTTTTTCAGCTTTTAAACGTTCTTTTTCTATATTTTTTAGTTTTTTTTCTGCTTTCTTTTTAGCTTTTTTTTCTGCTTTCTTTGCTTCTTTTATTGTTTTTTTCTTTTCTTTTTTATCCTCTTTCGTTATCATTTCAATTAATGATTTAGAACGAGTTCTTCTAGGTTTATCAATGGTTATTTTTTCTTCTTTTTCACCATTTTTAACAGTAATAGTTTGTTTGTTTTTATTTTTGAACAAACCTTTAACTTTGGCGATTAAACGACCAAAAAAACCTTTGTTTTCGTCATAATTTTCTTCTTCTTGTTCTTCAATTTTATTTCCAAACTCATCTACTTCTAAAAATTTATCTTGGTGCTTATTTAATCGGTAAGAAGCACCTATACCAGCATACATTCCAACTTCATTTTGTTGTAAAGTTCCTCTAAGACTTGCGTTAAATTGTAAATTTTCATTATATAAATAAGCTGCTCCAACACCTATATTTGTTTTGTTTTTATATTGACTAGATGTTCCTTCTATTTCCGCAAAAGCAGACCAATAATCGTTTAAGTTTTTGGTAGCGGTAACGATGTATGATAATTCTTTAAAATCACTACTAATATAATTATAAAAAACATTTGTAATAACATATAATTTGTTTGATAATTCATTTTGTAGTAAGATTCCTGCTTTTGCATTGATGCCTCCTTTTTGATGGTAATCTGTTAACACACTTCCAAAATTAGCACCTACATAAACACCAACATGCGGAATTAATCTTTTATAATCAAAAGAATGTCTTTTTTTCCAACTTCTAATTTCTTTTTTTTTATCGTCATATTTAGGCGCATACACTAAATATTTAGCTGCTAAAGTAAGTTTACTTAAGCCTATTTTACTAGTATATGATTCAAAGACATTTTTAAAAGCAATTTTATCTTTTTGAAGGCTTGTATTTATGTTAAATTCTAATTTTTCCGTAAAAAAACTTGTTCTAAATAAAAGATTTAACCCTAAGGCTTGAGGATTACTAAAGGTAGGCGTTGCTTTTGCTTTTCTAAAAAACACTCCTGTTTCAAATTGATAAACACCTAGGCCAACACTATAAGGGCTTTCAGAAAACCCTGGACGATTTGAGTTTATAACCGTTGTGTACTGAGCATTCACAGCTGGGCAAGTGCAAAAAATAAAAAGCAAAAGGAGTTTCTTAATCATGTTATAACATTGATTTATACAATTAATACAAACATACATAAAATAGAAATTACTATTTAATATAAGTTTTGTAAAGTCTTAACGGTTTGTTTTGCTTCAAATTGTTATTTTTGATTAATTTTTTATTAAAAAGTGAATATGACACACATCAATGAAGCAGGAATAGCAGGTCTTTTTAAAATGATACTATATATTCTGGCGTTTTATTATATTTCTAAATTTCTAATGAAATTATTTGGTCCTTACTTATTAAAAAAGGCAGTAAATAAAGTTCAGAAAAAGGCGGAACAGCAATTTAACAATCAGCAACAACAGCAACAACAAAATGATGTTGAAACAGGAAAAACAGTAGTTGATAAAAAACCACAAAATATACAACAAAGCAATAATTCGGTAGGAGAATATGTTGATTTTGAAGAAATAGATTAACTTTTATATTTATTATGAATTATAAAAAAATGATGCCCTTTGCAATTACGCTTGTTGTTTTTGCAATTATATCGTTGTTGTATTTTAACCCAGTTTTAAGCGGTAAACAAATAAAACAGAACGACATTACTCAGTTTATAGGAATGTCAAAAGAAGTAAAAGACTATCGAATTGAAAAAGGAGAAGAACCATATTGGCTAGGAAATGCCTTTAGCGGAATGCCTGCATATCAGGTAAGTGCCTATTATCCGAATGATTTTGTACGTTATATTGATAAAGCAATTCGTTTTTTACCACGCCCTGCGGATTATTTGTTTTTATATTTCTTCGGATTTTTTATCTTATTAACAGCTTTAAAAGTTGATTGGAAATTAGCTGTTTTAGGAAGTTTATCCTTTGGTTTTTCGACCTATTTAATTATTATTTTTGGAGCAGGACACAATGCAAAAGCCCACGCAATCGGTTATATGCCGATGGTAATTGCGGGTGTTTTATATATCTTTAGAAAAAAATATTTAGTAGGATTTGTAATTACTGCTTTGGCGATGGCTTTAGAAGTTTATACAAATCATCCGCAAATGACGTATTATTTAGGTTTTTGCTTGCTGATATTGGCAATTGTTGAATTTATTGAAGCTTTTAAAACTAAAAATTTATCGGTATTTGTAAAACAAGCTGTTGTTTTAGTTGTAGCGATGGCGATTGGTTTAGGTGTAAATTCAACTCGATTATTATCGATGAAACAATATGGCGATTTTAGTACGAGAGGGAAATCGGCATTAACGATTAACCCAGATGGTTCTCCAAAAGAAAAATCAACAGGATTAGATAAAGCGTATATTACAGAATATAGTTACGGAATTGCTGAAACTTTTAATTTGATAATTCCTCGTTTTATGGGCGGTGGAACTGTTGAAGAATTAGGTGAAAATTCTGAATTTTATCAAACTTTAGAAAAAAATGCAGGTAGAAATGTAGCTAAAGAATATTCGAAACAAGTTTTAACCTATTGGGGAACACAACCAATTGTAGAAGCTCCCGCATATATTGGAGCAATTTTATTTTTCTTGTTCTTTCTAGGTGTTTTCTTGGTAAAAGGACGTTTAAAATATTGGTTAGTATCGGCAACTATTTTTTCAATAGTATTGAGTTGGGGGAAAAATTTTGCAGGAATCACTAACTTTTTTATTGATTATGTTCCGTTGTATAATAAGTTTAGAGCAGTTTCATCGATTCAAGTAATCGCAGAATTATGTGTTCCGTTATTAGGAATTATTGCTTTACGTGATTTGTTTTCATCAAAAGTAGCATCCGAAGAAAAAGAAAATGCCTTAAAAAATGCCTTTTATGTTTTAGGAGGAATTACTTTATTATTTGCACTTTTTGGGTCAAGTTTATTTGCTTTTGAAGGATTAAGAGATGCACAATATCAACAATTACCAACGTTAATAGATGCTTTAATTTCCGATAGAAAAGCCATGTTATTTAATGACAGTGTTCGTTCTTTTTTATTGATTTTAGCATCAGCGGGGTTATTATGGTTTTATCTGAAAGGGAAATTAAAACAAATTCCTGTTATACTAATTTTAGGTGTTTTAATTGTTTTTGATTTAGTTTCTGTTGATATTAAATACGTAAATAAAGAAGATTTTACATCAGCAAGAAAAGTGTTAAAACCATTTACAGTAACTCAAACTGATAAAGAAATTTTAAAAGATAAGAGCCATTATCGTGTTGCAAATTTTAGTGTAAATCCTATGCAAGATGGAAGAACATCGTATTTTCATAATTCGATAGGAGGATATCATGCAGCTAAAATGAAGCGATATCAAGAATTATTTGATTATCAAATTTCTAAAAATAATATTGAAGTATTAAATATGCTAAATGCAAAATACTTTATTGTTGGTGATAATAAATTACAAAAAAATAAGGATGCAAACGGAAATGCATGGTTTGTAAATAATTTAAAAATTGTTACATCGGCAGATGAAGAAATAGTTACTTTAGATAGTTTAAATACCAAAACATCAGCTGTAATTAATGGAAGAGAATTAAAAAGAAGTCCACAAGGGTATATGGATTTTAATAATCAATTTAAAACAGATTCAACAGCTATAATTTCATTAATAAAAAATGATGTTACAACCTTATTTTATAAAACTGATACACAAGAAAATCAGTTTGCTGTATTTTCAGAAATTTATTATAAAGATGGTTGGAATGCTTATTTAGATGATGTTAAAACGGAACATTATCAAGTTAATTATGTCCTTAGAGGTATGGAAATACCAAAAGGAAAACATGAAATTATCTTTAAATACGAGCCGAAAATAATACAAACAGGAAATAAAATTACGTTATTTTCATACGCTTTATTATTGTTTATTCCGATGGGATGGTTTTTTATCCGAAAGAAAAAAAATAAAAAGTAAACTTACAATTGTTGTTTAAATACTAAAAATGTACAAAAAACTCCCTAAAAAAAGATATCATCATACATTAGAATTTTTAAAGAAAAATGTGCCTGCACCTGCAGTTATTTTAGACTTAGGTGTTCGAAACCCTTTTTCTGAAATTATGGAAGAAAATGGTTATACAGTTTATAACACAGAAGGTGAAGATTTAGATTTGTTGCCCGAAATAGTTAAAAATTATAAAGTAGATGTTGTAACGGCTTTTGAAATTTTTGAGCATTTACTAGCTCCTTTTAATGTTTTAAGAGCTATTGAAACTACAAAAATTGTAACAACTGTACCTTTAAAATTATGGTTTGTAGATGCTTATAGAAGTAAAGATGATATGTGGGATAGACATTATCATGAATTTGAAGATTGGCAATATGATTGGTTATTAGAAAAATCGGGCTGGAAAATTTTAGATACTAATAAATGGACAAGCCCTATAAATCAAATAGGAATTAGACCAATTTTAAGAAAGTTTACGCCAAGATATTACGCTGTTTACGCAGAAAAACAGTTGTAAAAACATGAAAAAAGACATCAAAATAGGCAAGAGGATAGGAATGATTTTAGATAAAACATTTCCGCCTGACCCTAGAGTTGAAAATGAAGCAATTGAGTTACTAAAACAAGGACATCAAGTGTTTTTGTTTTGTTTAACTTACGGAAATCAAAAAAAAAATGAGCTTATAAATGGCATTGAAGTAGTTCGATATTCATCAAATAAAATAGAATACAAATTATCGGCTTTAGCCTATACAATTCCGTTTTATTCTTATTTGATGAAAAATAAAATTGCTGATTTTTTAGCCGTTTATAAAATCGATGTAATTCATGTACACGATATGGTGGTTGCTGAAGCTGTTTTTTTAGCGAATAAAAAGCAACTTCCTATAGTGTTAGATTTGCACGAAAATCGTCCGCAGATAATGAAGTTTTATCCGCATTTAAAAAAGTTTCCTGCCAATGTTTTAATATCAGTAAAAAAATGGCAACGTAAAGAAACTGAACTTATCAATAAAGCATCAAAACTGATTGTTGTAACCGAAGAAGCAAAAAAAGAAATTTTAAGCAGAACTAAAATAAAAGCTACAAATATTGCAGTTGTTCCTAATACGGTTCGAAAATCTTTTTATCAGAATATTGAAACATCAGCTAAAAAAGATACAACTTTCAATTTATTATATATCGGTGATACAGGCGAAAGAAGAGGTTTGAAAACAGTTATAGAAAGTTTACCAAAATTACAAAAGAGTATTAAAAATATACGATTTGTAATTGTTGGAAAAGTAAGTTTAGCTCTTAAAAATACTGTAAATAAACTAGCTTTAAATGATGTAGTTATTTTTGAAGGATGGCAAAATGAAAGTACTTTTCAAAAATATATTATTAATAGTGACATTTGTTTATCGCCATTACACAGAAATATTCATCACGATACAACGTACGCAAATAAACTTTTTCAATATATGAGTTTAGCCAAACCTTTGTTGGTTAGCAACGCAACAGCTCAAGAAAATTTAGTGAAACGGGTAAATTCTGGTTTAGTACATGAAGCCGAAAATATAGCCGATTTTACAGCAAAAATTTTGGAATTATACAATAATACTTCTTTAAGAGAAACGTTAGCAATTAACGGAAAAGAGTTTGTAAACAATCGTTTTACTTGGGATAAAACATCAGAAGAATTAATTAATTTATACGCTAATTTATAATTTGAAAGTACTAATTATTACTTATTATTGGATTCCTGCAGGAGGTTCGGGAGTACAACGTTGGTTAAAATTTGTAAAATATTTACGTGATTTTAATATCGAACCTGTTGTTTATACTGTTGATGAAGCTAAGTATCCAATTATTGATGCTTCTCTCGAAAATGATGTGCCAAAAAATATTGAAGTTATCAAAAAATCAATTTATGAACCGAACGATTTTTTATCAATATTTAAAAAGAAGGAAACCAAAACAAGTGCGGGTTTTTTAAATCCGAATCCAACTTTTTTTGGAAAAATATTACAATATATAAGAGCAAATTATTTTATTCCTGATGCTCGTAAATTTTGGATTAAACCATCAGTAAAATATTTAAAAAAATATTTATCAGAAAATAAAATTGATGCCATTATTACTACGGGCCCTCCGCATAGTTTGCATTTAATCGGCTTGAAATTAAAGCAAAAATTAAACATAAAATGGATTGCAGACTTTCGTGACCCGTGGACAGATATTGATTATTTTCATCAGTTACCGTTAACTAAAAAAGCCATTAAAAAACATCATCAATTAGAACAACAAGTTTTAAAAAATGCGGATGCAACGCTCGTAGTTGGCGAAACTATGAAAGAAAATTACAAGAAATTTTCAAAAAACATTCATGTAATAACCAATGGATATGATTCATCAGAAAATGAAAAAAATAAGGTTGTTTTAGATGATAAATTTTCAATAACACATATCGGTTTGATGAATTCTGATAGGAATCCGATTATTTTATGGAAAGCTTTGTCTGAATTATCCGAAGAAAATAACACTTTTAAAAATGATTTAGAGATAAAACTAATTGGTAAATTATCGGATGATGTAATTGCTGATTTAGAAAAATATCAATTTAAAAATGTTGAAAAAATAAATTACGTTCCACACAAAGAAGTCCAAAAATATCAGAATAATTCACAAGTTTTATTACTTGCTGTAAACAAAGTTCCAAGTGCAAAGGGAATTATAACAGGTAAAATTTTTGAGTATTTACAAGCAAAACGCCCTATCTTAGCAATCGGTCCTGAAGATGGCGATTTAGCAGAAATCTTAAAAAACACCAATTCAGGAACTGTTGTTGATTTTGATGATAAAGAAGCAATTAAAAAAACGGTTTTAAGTTTGTATAAAAGTTATAAAGAAAACAGTTTGCAAGTTTCATCAAAAAATATAGAACAATATCACCGAAAGGAGTTAACCAAAAAATTATCAGTAATACTTAAACAAGTAGTAAATTCTTGAAAAAAATAGTAACTATATTAGGAGCTAGACCTCAGTTTGTAAAAGGTGCGGTGTTAAGCAGAGTCATAAAAAATCATCAAGAAATTGAAGAGGTAATTGTACATACAGGGCAACATTTTGATGCCAATATGAGCGCTGTTTTTTTTGATGAAATGCAAATTCCGAAACCAAAATATAATTTAAACATCAATGGTTTAAATCATGGAGCGATGACTGGACAAATGCTAGAAAAAATTGAAGAAATTTTACTAGCAGAAAAACCCGATGCAATTGTGGTTTATGGTGATACAAATTCTACGGTTGCAGGCGCTTTATCAGCAAAGAAATTACATATAAAAGTAGTGCATATCGAGGCTGGTTTACGTTCGTATAATATGCAAATGCCAGAAGAAATAAATCGAATTATAACTGATAGAATTGCCGATTTATTAAGTTGTCCGACACAAGTTGCTGTGGATAATTTAAAGAAAGAAGGTTTTGATAATTTAGCGATTAAAATTGAGCAACATGGCGATATTATGAAAGATGCTGTGGAGTTTTACGGTGCTTTTTCCGAAGAAAAATCAACAGTTATTGCCGATTTAAACTTGACAAAAAAGGACTTTGTATTAGCAACTATTCATCGTCAAGAAAATACAGATAATAAACAAAAACTCACCAATGTTTTTTTAGGATTAGAGGATATAAATAAAACAAAAAAAGTGATAATGCCGTTGCATCCTCGGACAAAAAAAATGCTCGATTTATACGGATTAAAACCAAAAATCACTTTTATAAATCCTGTTGGTTATTTTGATATGCTCGAACTTTTAAAAAATTGTAATTTAGTGGTTACCGATAGTGGCGGACTTCAAAAAGAAGCTTTTTTTAACAAAAAATATTGCATTATTGCCAGAGAAGAAACTGAATGGACAGAGCTTGTAAGCAATGGTTATGCTAAAATAACGGCTACAAATCCGCAAGAAATTACGACAGCTTATAACCAGTTTTTAAAATCAACAAAAGATTTTAAAGAAGCATTATACGGTAATAATGTTGGCGAAAAAATATATCAATCAATCATCAAATTAATAAATTCATAAATTGGGAATCGTATTAAAACAATCACTTAAAAACACCATAATTATCTATTTAGGATTTTTAATTGGTGGGATAAATACTATATTTTTATATGCTCGTTTTTTAAAAGATGAATATTACGGTTTAGCAACGTATGTATTTGCAGCGTCTAATTTATTAATGCCTGTTATGGCATTAGGTATTCAATTTACTATTATTAAGTTTTTTTCTGCCTATAAAACCAAAAAAGAAAAAGATAGTTTTTTAAGTTCCATACTTTTTTTACCCTTATTAGTAGCCTTGCCTATTGGTTTTTGTTGGGATATTTTTCATAATTTAATTATGAGTTATATAGCAAAAAGTGATGTTGAAGGTAATTTAATTATCGAAAATTACACGATTTATATTTATATAATTGCCGTTTGTTGTGCGTATTTTGAAGTCTTTTATTCGTGGGCAAAAGTACAAATGCAATCGGTTTTTGGGAATGTTTTAAAAGAACTTTACAATAGGGTGGCTATTATGACCTTATTATTTGCCGTAAATTTTGATATCATAACCAAACAAGAATTCTTATATTATATGGCTTTAGCCTATATAATACGAACTTTTTTGATGCTATTTTATGCGTTTAAATTATACACGCCTAAGCTAAGTTTTACATTGCCTTATAATTTTAAAGAAGTTTTACGTTATTCATTTTATATTCTTTTGGCAGGAAGCGCAGGTGCATTAGTTTTAGATATTGATAAAGTAATGATACCGGGAAAAGAAGGTTTTGCAACCGCTGCATATTACGGAGTAGCGTTGTTTATAGGAAGTTTTATTGAAGCGCCAAGTAGGGCGATGGGGCAAATTTTACAGCCATTAACATCAAAAGCTATTAATGAAAATAATGATAATGAAACTAAAAGTTTGTATCATAAAAGTGCTATCAATTTATTATTAGTTGGAGGTTTATTTTTTATTTTGGTTAACTGTAATGTTGATGAATTATTTAAAATAATGCCTAATAAAAATTATGCTGGTGGTGGTTTAGTAGTTTTATTAATTTCTGGAGCAAAATTATTTATGATGTCTTTAGGGAATAATGGAGCTATTATTCAAAACTCAAAATTTTATAAAATAGTAATGCCAATTGGTCTTGGAATGGCTTTTATGGTTACTTATTTGAATATATTTTTTTACAATAAAGTAGGTATGGGAACGGAAGGTTTAGCCCTAGCTACTTTATTAGCCGTGTTAACTTTTAATGCCTTTAAACTTTGGTTTGTGCATCATAAATTAAAAATGTTTCCATATACCTTAAAAACTTTGCAAATGGTTTTTATAATTTTAGGAGTGTTTTTAGCCTTTTATTTCTGGAATTTCTCCGTGCCAGAATTCTCTGTAAAAAACTTTAGAATAGATCCGTTAATTAACATCATTTTAAAAAGTATTTTAATTATTCCTGCGTATTTATTTATAGTGATTAAGTTCTCAATTTCAGAACAGATAAATAATTTAGTGAGTAGATTTATTAAAATTTAATTTTTTTTTGAAGCTATTTCCCGCTTTCCGCACTCGCTCTTTTTGTTTGAAAAAAACAAAAAGGAGCTCAAACAATTGCTTCAATCGGGGCTAGGGGTTTTAGGTTTTTCAAGTTTATATCGAGTTCATTCAAGGGTATTCTGATTTGCTAAATAAATAAAATAGCATCGATAATTATTGTTTATTAGCAATATTTTTAATGCTATTTTTTTGAAGTATTAATCAGTAACTTTTACAACATAGGTAGCTATAATATTAGTGTCAATTTTTAAATGAATATCGTAATTACCCTTTCTTTTAAATTTGTATTTAAAAGAAATCAGCGTATTATTTTTTTTAAGATCGTATATTTTTAATTGCCGTAAATCATCACCTGAAAAATAAACTAATGTAATTTTTTTAGATGAATTGTCTTTTAATGATTTTAAACTGAAATTAATAACCTGTTTTTTTTTGGTTATTATGTTCATTTTTTTAGGAAATAATGGTACTATTTTATGTCTAAAAATTTCACCATAAACTAAAGGAGATTCTGTAAAATTTGAAACGGTTTGTGTCGTGTTTAGCAACCATTTTTGCTGTAAAGGATAATGATTTTTAGAAAATAATACAGGGTCTGTTAAAAAGTATCCTGTATTATAATCTGTAATAAAAGAATTATTTTCGTCAAAATATCCGCTAGACCACGTGGCATCACATAAATACCATTTATTGTTAAGTTTAACCGAGTTCCAAGAATGATTTATATTTTCTAGCGTATCAATATTAGAAGATACCGTTCTGCCGTAACCATTAATAATTTTAGATTCAATATTTACAATACTAGCCATTTCTTTAATTAAGTAGGCATAACCAGTACACATTGTTTTTTTATGTTTCACCAATTTTTTAAATACTATTTTTTTATAACTAGTATTCCAATTAGATAAAGAAACACTATCATTTTTAAACTTTTCACGCATTCTAGTTACTTTATTATGCGTTTTAGCATCTGCTTTAATATTTGTAGCAACCCAAGTGTAAATAGCTCTAAATTTCTCAACATCGGTACTTAGTTTATATGTTAATTTATAACAGAGTAGCGGTAAGTTTTTTAAGTTTTCGTTACGATTTAGTTTTGCAATATTATCGGCTTTGGTAAAATTAATATCTTTAAAATCTGATATTTGGGCATTTATTAAATTGACGTAAATAATAAAAAACAAGCCGATACTTTTTTTCATTCTAATTTATTTTTAAGATTTTTTAGAACGGTACACTTTTTTAACAGCGACTTTACCCATCAATAGACAAGAGTCTTGAGTCATAGTAACTTTTAAATTTAGAGTATTTACAGAATTATTATTTTGAATTACTACTTTTTTATTATCCATTCCTATAAAACTAAAAATTAAAATATCTCCTTTTTTTAGTAATTCTGGAAATGTAAAATCACCTTCAAAATTTGTTTCTGTACTAGAAGTAGTTCCTTTTAAAATAACACTTACACCTGGCAAAGGCCCTGATTCATCAGAAACAACTCCTTTTACAAGAATATCTTTTTCTTCATTATTTAGGTCGATATTATTTTTATCAATAGGCGTATTTTTTTTTTGTGCTTGAGTTGTATTAAAAGAAAATAAAGACAATACAGCAAGTCCTAAAGTTGCTAAAAAACCATATTTTTTTCTTCGGATAGGTTTTTCGTTATAAGTTGTTAATTGTTTTTTATTAAACTGTCCGCAAGTATTTTTAGATGTATTATTTTTAAAATAATAGCTAATTTCTTGTGCGGTCATTTTTGTAAAATCAATTACTTCTTTATCACAAGAATTACAAAAACCACCTAATTTTGTAGGTTTAAATTCGTTAAATTTTTCTGAACAGGCGGTGTTAATTTCTAAGCTAAATTGATTTTTCATGTTTTTTTAGCTAAAGGTACAAAATAATAGGAATCAATAAATAAGGCTTACAAGTTATTCGCCAAAAAAACCTCTTTGAATAAACAAAGAGGTTTAGAAAAAATAGGGTTATTTAATTGAAAATTTACTCTATTACAACTTCTTTGTTTAGTAATAATTTTTCAATAACAGGTTTCATTTCTTCAAAAGTAGTATCCGATTTTACATCAGAATGATAACGTATTTTTATCATTGCTTTATCAAAAGCAGATAATGTATTAGCCGTTGGTACGCCGCACATAACAGAAGAACTACAGTATTTGTCACTACTATGACCTAATCCTAAAACGTGTCCTAATTCGTGAAATAATAGCGAGGTATTACTACCTGTTTCTACCCAAATTCTACCTTCATTAATAATTCTTTCACCAGCATAAGAACTCGATGACCATGAGGTAGTTCCGTAACCAATAGCACCGCCTGTATAACTATAAATATCTGACCAAAAAGAAGCTAATTCATCTTTAGTAGAATTATACAAATGTACATTCGATTCTTTTGCACTTTTTACCAAGCTAATTTTTGTTCCATCAGAAAATAATGGATTATAAGTGTCTAAAACTTCTTTTACGATCTTTTTATATTCGGATGTAATATTTCCATCTAAAAAGATTGAAATTTCTTTTGTCCATTTTAAATCATCAACAATAGCTTCATATTCTAATAAGAAATCTTGTTGTTCTGCACTAAGATTTTTACTAGGGGTTTGCGTCTGTGTTTGCGTTTCAGTTTCGTTAAGTTCGGTAATAGTATCATCGTCTTTACTACATGATAAACTAACTAAACCGATTGATAAAAGTAACAGTAATTTTTTCATAATTGGGGGATGTTTGTATTGATTAAGGATGTAAAAACCTCTTTGAGTTAACAAAGAGGTTTTAGATATTAAAAAGTAATATTATTATTTGATTAATTCGTAAGAACGCTTGATAAAGTTCGTTAAAGCTTCACCATGTAATAAGTTTTGCGATAACTTCGCTAAATCGAAAGCTTGTGTAATTAAATCTGCTTTTTTGTCTTCATCAGCATTTAAAATTTCAGAAACTAAAGGAGAATTTGTATTTACAACTAAGTTATACATTTCAGGTAAATTACCCATTCCCATCATTCCACCTCCACCACCAGAAGCTTGCATTTCTTTCATTCTACGCATAAACTCAGGTACTGTAATTATAAATGGAGACGAAGAAGAGTCCATTGCTTCTAATTGAACAGTATAAGTTTGTGATGCAATTACACCTTCAATAACAGGTTTTAAAGCCTCTTTTTCTTTATCAGTTAATTTAGAAATAACCGCTTCATCTTTTTTGATTAAGTTATCAATAAAATCAGAATCTACACGTACAAACTGAACTTTAGTTTCTCCAGCAGTTTCTAATTTTTGCATTAAATGCGATACAATTGGAGAATCTAAAACAACAACTTCGTATCCTTTAGCCGTAGCTTCTTGAATATAACTGTGTTGTGCTTCTTTATTAGATGCGTATAAAACGATGTGATTTCCGTCTTTATCTGTTTGATTATCTTTAGTTTTTTCAACTAATTCATCAAAAGTAAAATAAGTATCGGCAACAGTTGGATATAAAGCAAATTTCTTAGCTTTATCCATAAATTTATCTTCCGATAACATTCCGTATTCGATAATTACTTTGATATCATTCCATTTTTGCTCAAAATCAGCTCTATCTTTTTTGAATAAAGAACTTAATTTATCAGCAACTTTTTTAGTAATGTAACCAGAAATTTTCTTCACAGCTCCGTCAGCTTGTAAACCAGAACGAGAAACATTTAAAGGAATATCAGGAGAATCGATAACACCTTTTAACATCTGTAAAAAGTCAGGAACAATTCCTTCAACATTATCAGTTACATATACTTGGTTTTGATATAATTGGATTTTATCCTTTTGCATATCTAAACTCTGGGTTAACTTAGGGAAGAATAAAATTCCTGTTAAGTTAAACGGATAATCTACATTTAAATGAATGTGAAATAACGATTCTTCAAACTGCGTAGGATATAACTCTTTGTAAAAGTTCGTGTAATCTTCATCATTTAAATCAGCAGGTGCTTTTGTCCAAGCTGGGTTTGTGTTGTTGATAATGTTATCAACTTCAATTTGTCTGTGAGGTTCAGTAGTTTCTTTACCATCAGCATCTGTAGTAGTTGCAGGAGTAAATTCAGGGTCGTTTATTTTGTTAGTTCCAAATTTAATTGGCACTTGATTAAAACGATTGTATTTGTTTAATAAACCACCAATTTTAGCTTCTTCTAAAAATTCTAAAGAATCATCAGCAACGTGTAAAATAATTTCTGTACCTCTGTCAGCTTTATCATGCTCAACTAAAGTAAATTCAGGAGAACCATCACAAGTCCAATGAGCAGCAGGAGCATCTTTAAAAGATTTAGAAATTAATTCTACTTTATGAGCTACCATAAAAGCAGAATAAAAACCTAAACCAAAGTGTCCAATTACACCAGTCTCGTTTTTATCGTCTTTGTATTTATCTAAAAATTCTTCAGCTCCAGAAAATGCAATTTGGTTGATGTATTTTTCAACTTCATCAGCAGTCATTCCTAAACCTTGATCTTTAATTGTAATTGTTTTAGCATCTTTATCAATACTAATTTCAATTTTAGCATCTCCTAATTCAGTATTTGCCTCACCAATAGAAATTAAGTGCTTTAATTTAGTAGTTGCATCTGTTCCGTTTGATATTAACTCACGTAAAAAAATTTCGTGATCAGAATACAAGAACTTTTTAATCAGTGGAAATATATTTTCTACCGACACATTAATACTTCCTTTGCTCATAATTATATATTTTGTTTGATATTATTTTCTGATAAGTAATTAGTCAAAAAAAATACCAAAAGAAGTTTTAACGATAGTATATGACAAAATGACATTTTTAAGTCAGTTTTATATCCTAATGAAAATGCCTATTTTTGTAGTCTACAAACAAGCAAACAATAGAAATCAACCAAAATATATGTATAGTTCAAAAATAACAGGATTGGGTTATTATGTGCCAGAAAATGTGGTAACAAATAATGATTTAACAGCATTCATGGAAACTTCAGATGAATGGATTCAGGAGCGAACAGGAATTGAAGAACGTCGTTGGATAGATCCTAAAACAGAGGATACAACTGCTGTTATGGGTTTTAAAGCGTCAAAAATAGCTATTGAGCGTTCGGGATTACAAAAAGAGGATATCGATTTTATTATTTTTGCAACCTTAAGCCCTGATATGTATTTTCCAGGAGGAGGCGTGCAGGTGCAAGAAATGTTAGATTTACCAACAATCGGAGCTTTAGATATCCGTAATCAGTGTTCTGGTTTTATTTATTCCATGTCGGTTGCCGATCAGTTTATTAAAACAGGAATGTATAAAAATATTTTGGTAATTGGTGCCGAAAATCATTCAGGTGGTTTAGACAAATCAACAAGAGGAAGAAATGTTTCTGTAATTTTTGGTGATGGGGCAGGAGCAGCTGTTTTATCAAGAACTGAAGAGAAAGGTAAAGGGATTTTATCATCTCATTTACATTCAGAAGGTAAACACGCTAAAGAATTAATGTTAGAAGGACCATCTACAGGTCGATGGGTTCCTGAATTAATTAAAAATAACGATCCAGATGATATTTCTTATTACCCATATATGAATGGGCAGTTTGTATTTAAGCACGCTGTAACACGTTTTTCGGAAGCGATTATAGAAGGTTTACAAGCAAACGATTTACAGAAAGGAGATATTGATATGTTAATTCCGCATCAAGCAAATTTACGTATCGCACAGTTTATTCAAAAGAAATTTCAATTGTCTGACGATAAAGTGTATAATAATATCATGAAATACGGAAATACGACGGCGGCATCTGTAATTATTGCCTTAACCGAAGCTTGGGAACAAGGGAAAATTAAAGACAATGATTTAGTTGTTTTAGCTGCTTTTGGTAGTGGATTTACTTGGGGTTCTGTTGTAATTCGTTGGTAGTTTTTAGCCCCGATTGAAGCAATTGTTTGAGCTCCTTTTTTTGATTTTTTTCAAAAAAAGAGCGAGTGCGGAAAGCGGGAAATAGCTCCAAAAAAAATATATTAAAAAAATCCGAAGAACGTATCTTCGGATTTTTTTTGATGTTTAAATTAAAGGCTACATAAAACCACCGCCTTGTTTTTCATTATTATCTCTACGTCTTCTTTGTTTAGCCTTGTTTTTACCGCCACCAAATCGGTAATTAAAACCTAAATAAGCTGTTCTGCTTTCCCAATTAAACTGCCCTGTTTGGGTGTATGGGTCTGTTGCATTAAAACTAAATTTCATGCCTTTAAAAATATCATTTACTTTAAACGAAAGGCTTCCTTTTCCTTTTAAAATACTGTAGCGAGCGCCTGCATTAACCATCCACATTGGGTCAACATTAAATTGTAAATTTTTATTCGCACCTCGATACATAGCGAATAATTGAAATTTTAATTTTTTAGAAGCCGAAAAACTATTGCTTAATCGTGCATTAAAAGCAGTGTTTTCTACTTGTTTTTCAACATTGCTAACAAGCCCTTTTAATGTTTGCGAATAAAGGTCTAAACTGGCATTGGTACTCCACCATTTTGTAATGCGATAATTACTAGACATTTCAAAACCATATCGGTTATTTCCATCAAAATTCTGATCTGATTTTAGTTGTTTTGTATTGGTATTATCCGAAGGATCTTTGTATAAAATAGTTGAAATTTCGTCGGTTACTTTTCTGTAAAATGTACCAAATGTAAGCGAACCTCCTTTTATTTTACGGGTGTAATTTAACTCAAATGAATTGGTAAACTGCGGTTTTAAATTAGGGTTTCCAACCGATGTAATTAAAGGCGTACTCCATTCTCTAATCGGGTTTACTTGGCTAATAGAAGGTCTGTCAACCCTACGGCTATAACTTAATTGATACTGATTTTTTTCTGATGGATTAAAGGTGAAAAAAGCAGAAGGATAAATGCTGAAAATATTATCAGTATAAGGTTTAGTTTCATTTTTATTGGTAAAACTTCCTTTTACGTCGTATTGTTCAATACGAGCACCTAATTGCATGGTTAATTTGTTAAATTGGTGTCCGTAGTTAATATAACCAGAAAAAATATCTCGATTATAAGTAAAAGCTGATTTTCCGATAGCCTCTATAATAGGTACATCACTAGCGTCAAGCACTAAATTACCATTAGTATCTATTTTATAACCATCTTGATCTGTATTGTTATTATTTTTGGTTTGGTTTGTTCTGTATTCTAAACCAAGTTCTAATTTACCATTTTTTGATATTGGCTTTGTATAATCAAGATTAATTAAGGTATTATTTGCCTTGTTTTTAATGGTATTAAAATAATTCAAGAATTTATATTCAGGGTCAGTTGCTAGTATAATAGTTTCATCATTTGTCGCATCTTCATCATTTTCTGAATCAGAATAAGTTGCTTCAAATTCTAAATTATGCCCTTCTTGGCTAAAGTCGATTTTATAATTCATGTTATAACTTGCCGAATTATTGTTGTTATCGGAAGTATTAGGGGCATTTTGAGCAAGTGTATTTGCAAGGCCATATACTTTTACCACCCCATCGTTAAAACCATTCGTTCTGTTTTGAGTAGTATAAAATGATAAAGTATTTTTATTATTAATATAAATATCAGCACCGAGTTTTACTAAATATGATTCTCTGTCGTTATCAAAAATAAAATTTTGACTAGAAGCTCCTTCTCCTGTTCTTACAATTGAACCATAATTATGGCGTTTACCGCCATTGTAGCCTAAATTAGTATAGAAGTTAACTTTACCCGTTTTATAATTCATATTTAATGAAGCATTATAACGGGTGTTTTCTCCTTGTGTAATTCCGGTATTAATTGCCCCGTTAAAACCAATATTAGCGCCTTTATTTAAAATGATATTGATAATTCCACTCATTCCTTCAGGATTATATTTTGCTGATGGATTGGTAATTAATTCAATACTTTTAATAGAAGTTGCGGGTATTTGCTGTAATAATTGAGCCGTACTCATATTGGTTGGTTTTCCGTCAACTAAAACACGTACATTTGAATTTCCACGAAGGCTTAATGCGCCCGATTGGCTATCGACACTTACTGATTGCACGTTGTTTAATAATTCAGATGCTGTTGCACCTGCCGATGCCAAATCTTTACCTACGTTAATTACTTTTCTGTCTATTTTTTGAGTTACAGTAGATGTCTCTGCACGTACTATAACTTCATCCAAAGCCGTACTATCTTCGGATAAAGAAATTGTACCTAAAGATACTTTTTTGTTTTTATTACTAATCGTAATTGATTTAGATACTGTTTTGTATCCTATAAATTGAATTTCGATTGTATTTTTTCCTTCAGATATATTTTTGATACTAAAAGTACCATTATCATTTGTTATACCACCCGTTAAAATTTTATTAGAAGTATTTTTGATTATGATATTTACATAAGGCAATGCTTCTTTCGATACTTCGTCAATTACTTTACCCGAAATAATACCAATTTTTAGAGGTTTTTTATTTTGAGCAAATAAACTAACACTAAATACTATAAAAAGGAATAGAAAAAAATTCTTCATTTTGTTTTTTTGTTGGTTAATTTTCTTTTGTATTTTTAATAATTATATATATAATAAGGTGTAATACTACTTACAAGACTTATTATTAGTTGTTTTGTTACAAATATTAACTATATTTAATAAATTATTAACATTTGTAATGAAAAAAACATTGGTCATAGGAGCTTCTTTAAATCCTACAAGATATTCAAATATTGCTATAAAAAGATTGGTTGAAAAACAGGTTGAGGTAATAGCTATCGGTCTAAGAAGTGGTAGTATATTAGGTGTAATTATAACCACAAAAAAAACAGCGTTTACTGCTATTGATACCGTTACATTATATTTAAACCCTGAGCGTCAAAAAGCCTATTATGAGTATATAATTTCGTTAAAGCCTAGGCGTATAATTTTTAATCCAGGAACAGAAAATAAGGAATTTTACGCTCTTTTATTAGCAAATAAAATTGAATATGAAGTAGCCTGCACCTTGGTATTATTATCGGCGAATCAATATTAATTATTAATATTGATTGAGTTATTACTTGTGGTATATTGTTTTCCTGCTTCTGCTAGCTCAACATTTTCAAAAACAGTTTGTGCTTCTTTTTTAAAAGCCTCAATATTTGAATACCTGCTAGAATAATGCCCGATAATTAATTTTTTTACACTTGCTCGCTTAGCAATATTTCCAGCTTGTTCGGCAGTAGAATGTTTTGTTTTTTCACACAAATCTTCCCTATCTTTTAAAAAGGTAGCTTCATGATATAATAAATCTACATTTTTAATAATAGGAACAATATCGGGTTTGTAGGCGGTATCACTACAAAAAGCATAACTTTTTGCTGGTGCTGGAGCAATGGTTAATTCAGTATTAGGAACAATTTCGCCTGTAGCGAGTGTAATATCTTTCCCTGCTTTTATATTATGATAATCGGCTCTATTTATTTCGCCATCGTACAATTCAATATTTCCGATGTGTAATTTTCGTGGTTTTTCTTTCTCTTTAAATAAAAATCCATTGGTATAAACACGATGATCTAAAGGAATTGTATGTACGGTAACTTTATCGTCTTCAAAAATTAATTCACTTTCTGTGGATGTTAATTCATGAAAAAATAATTTGTATTTAGTCCACGATTTGGCTAATTTTAATTGAAGAAGGGTAATTTCTTTAATTCCTTTAGGTCCGTAAATATGTAAATCTTTTTCACGGTTTAAAATACCAAAAGTAGAAACAAGCCCGATTAATCCAAAAAAATGATCGCCGTGTAAATGAGAAATAAAAATATGGTTGATTTTAGAAAAACCAATTTTATATTTACGCATTTGTCGTTGGGTACCTTCGCCACAATCAATTAAAAAATGACTGTTGTTAATTTCTAAATATTGAGATGTCGGGTGAGAATTTACTCTCGGAGTTGCTGAATGACAACCTAAAATACTTAACTGTAAACTCATTTATTTAATTACAAATCGTTTAGAAATAACTTCTTTATTACTTTGAATAGCGTAAATATACATACCTGCTTTTAAATCGTTGCGTTCAAAAGGAATTTTATTACGCCCGATTTCTATTTTAATTTCTTTATAAAAAACAGTTTTCCCTAGGATATTTTTAACAGATAAAAATACGGTTTGGTTGTTTTTTGAATCGATAAAAATAGTAGTGTTATTCCTAAAGGGATTTGGAGAAGCAACGAGTTTATCTAACTGTTTTTCTTGCGAAAAACCAGCAACTGTTACCAATAAAAATAAAAAAAGTATTTTTTTAACCATATATCTTAATTTTAGGAATTAATGATTATAACTATTTAAAAGCCTAATTCACGCTGCATATTTTCCATTAATAATACATCTTGTGCCTCCTCTAAAGTTGGAACAATGTTAAATGTTTCTGGAAAATCATCAATATTTATATCTTTAACTATAATTACAAAAGATGTGCCACTTTCTTGATGTTTATCAGCATATTCCAAAAATAGTGAAATATTTTCTTTTGAACTGGTAAAATCACCTAAAACTTCAATAATAATATGATTGTTAATGTACTTAAGGTGTTCTTTTTCAAAGTTTAAGAAAAAATCTTGAAAACTTTTTTCATCAGAAGTAATTAAAATATAATTATTTTTTTCTTTAGTTTTCATAGTAATAATTATCTTTTTATTTGCTGAGCTAGTAAATAAATAACCGCCATACGTACGGCAACACCATTTTCTACCTGATTTAAAATAATAGCTTGTTTGCTGTCGGCAACATCACTTGTTAGTTCAACACCACGGTTTATTGGTCCTGGGTGCATAATAACGATGTCTTTATTCAGGTCGTCTAAAATTTCTCTGTTAATACCAAAAAGCTGTGTATATTCTCTAGTTGAAGGGAAATATTTAATGTCCATTCGTTCGTGTTGTACACGTAAAACATTGGCAACATCACACCATTCTAGGGCTTTCTTTAGGTCAGTTTCTACTTGAACACCTAAGCTACCAATATATCGAGGGATTAAAGTTGTTGGTCCACAAACTTTAACTTCAGCACCTTGTAATTGCAAAGCGAAAATATTAGAAAGTGCTACACGTGAGTGTAAAACATCACCAACAATAACAATTTTTTTACCTTTTAAATTACTGTTTAAAGCTTCTCGCATAGAAAAACTATCTAATAATGCCTGTGTAGGATGTTCATGAGTTCCATCACCAGCATTAATAATTTTAGCATCTACATGTCTTGATAAAAAAATACCAGCTCCAACACTTGCATGACGCATTACAACAATATCAACCTTCATGGCTAAAATATTGTTCACCGTGTCAATTAAAGTTTCTCCTTTTTTTACGGATGATTGCCCTGCCGAAAAATTAATAACATCTGCCGACAAACGTTTTTCAGCTAATTCGAATGATAATTTTGTACGAGTACTATTTTCAAAAAACAGATTAGCAATGGTAATATCTCGTAAAGAAGGAACTTTTTTAATGGGTCTGTTGATAACTTCTTTAAAATGAGAAGCAGTTTCAAAAATAAGCTCTAAATCAGTTTTGTTAAGGTATTTGATACCTAATAAATTTTCAACACTTAACTGCTTCATCGTCGTTTTGTTTTATAATTGCGAGTCTACCTTGGTAGGCTTAGTTTCTAAGTAAATGGTGTCTTTTTCATGAGTTTCTTGCCAGTTAACCACCACTTTTTCTTCATTAATGGCATCTACTTGTCGTCCTCTATAATTAGGTTGAATTGGTAAATGACGGCTAAAACGGCGGTCAATAAGTACCAATAACTCAATGTTTTCTGGTCGCCCGTACGATTGAATTGCTGTTAAAGCACTTCGTACACTTCTTCCTGAATAAAGCACATCATCAATAATAACCACTTTTTTATTTTCGATTAAAAAGTCAATTTCTGTTGATGTAGCTTCTAAAGGAGCATCTCTTCGTCGAAAATCATCTCGATAAAAAGTAATGTCTAAAAGCCCTAATTGTAAGTTTTTAATTTGATAATCATCCGTTAACAATTGTGCTAATCGTTTTGCCAAATAACTTCCTCTTGGTTGTAATCCTATTAAAACGGTATTAGAAAAATCGTTGTGATTTTCGATTAACTCACAGGCTAATCGATGCAGAATGATTTCAATTTCTTTTGAAGTAAGTAGTGTTTTCCTGCTCATGATTTGCTACCAAATTGGCTTGATAGTTGAGCGTCAAAAATAAAGTAAAAAATTAAGTGAACAAAATTAAAGTTAAGCAAAATTAAACTTAAACAAACATAAAATTATATGAATAAAATTATCTTTACATTTGCCATCTTTTAGAAAAAATTTAGCAAAACGGATATAATTATGATGAAATACCTTAAAAATAAGAAACTTAACATTAAAGACGATGCTTTAGCGGGTATTACAGTTTCTTTAGCAATGATTCCCGAAGTGGTTGCCTTTGCCTTTGTTGCTCAAATTAGCCCAATTGTAGCGTTATTTGGAGCTTTTGTAGTAGGAATAATTTCTGCCATTTTCGGTGGGCGCCCAGGATTAATTTCAGGTGCAGCAGGAGCAGTAGCAGTTATTTTTGTACACATGATTCAAGAAGGACACGCCAAAGGCTTATTATTTGAAAACCCTGTCGAAAATATGGGGTATTTTTATTTACTCGCCGCCGTGGTTTTAATGGGGGTCATACAAGTATTTGCAGGACTATTTAAGCTCGGTAAGTTTGTCAGGTTAATTCCACACCCTGTAATGATGGGGTTTGTAAACGGACTTGCCATCGTTATTTTTATGGCGCAATTAGGAATGTTTACCGAAAATACTAAAGATTTTTTTGGGCAGAATAAGCGTAAAACAACATCTAAAGAGCTGGTTTATAATGTAAACAATAATGAAGTAAAAGATGTTTTATCGGGTACTGTTTTATATACTATAAAAGATACGTCGGTTATAAATAATCAAACAAAATCAGCAGATTTTATTATTTCTGATGGGCAGGTTTTTAATCCGACAACTAAAAAAGTTATTTTTAATGTAAAACAAGACGGTTTTTATTCGGTTAAAGATTCTGGTGTTGTAAAATCGGCAATGCAAGGCGAAAAGCTTTATATAATGATTGGTTTGGTTTTATTAACAATGCTTATTGTTTGGGGATTGCCAAAAATTACCACAAAAATTCCTGCGGCTTTAACTGCAATTTTAATTGTTACCTTAATTTCAATTTTTAGTGGATTAAATGCCATAAATGTAGGTGATTTTATTAGAGATGGAGGCGGAGCAGGTTTAAATGGAATAGCAGAGCTATCAAAAAACTTAAATGTTTTAGAACTTTGGAGTAATTTACCTTTCAATTTAGAAACCTTAAAATTTATTGCACCGTACGCATTTTTAGCAGCATCGGTTGGTTTAATTGAAACCTTAATGACCATGAATTTAGTAGATGAATTAACAGAAACTAGAGGAAATGGAAATAAAGAATGTATCGCTCAAGGAGCTGGTAATATGGTTAGTGGTTTATTTGGTGGTACTGGAGGTTGTGGTATGATTGGGCAAACGGTAATAAATATTAACGCTGGCGGACGTGGGCGTTTATCGGGAGTAATGATGTCGTTAACCTTATTAACCTTTATTTTATTTGCTGATAAATACATTGAGCAAGTGCCAATTGCGGCATTAGTAGGGGTAATGTTTATGATGGTTATTGAAACTTTTGCATGGTCGAGTTTTCGAATTATGAAAAAAATACCTGCTTCGGATGCTTTTGTTTTAATTATTGTATCGGCGGTAACGGTATTTTTTGATTTGGCAATTGCCGTATTTGTAGGGGTTATTATTTCGGCATTATCATTTGCTTGGTCGAGCGCTAAGAAAATTAGAGCTAGAAAACGTTTAAAAGCCGATGGAACAAGAGTGTACGAAATTTGGGGTCCTTTATTCTTCGGAAGTATTACCGAATTTAACGATAAGTTTGATATTAAAAATGATCCTGAAAATATAGAAATTGATTTTGTAGAATCGCGAATTTCAGACCATTCGGCTTTAGAAGCCTTGTTTTTATTGGTTGAAAAATACCAAGCCGCAGGAAAAACAATCAAATTAAAACACTTAAGTGAAGACTGTAAGGTGCTAATGTATAAGGCTAGTGATACTTTTAAAAATGTAATTATTGAAGATGTTGATGACCCTCGCTATCATTTAGCAGAAAATCCAGAAGCATTTCCGAAGCCTTTATCGGAATATAAATTTTAATCTAGTATTTTAACTATAAAAAATCCCGCAAGAAATTGCGGGATTTTTTTTGATTATAATTTTACATCTTCTGAATCGGACTAATAATTTGAACATCATTAAAGGCAATTGCGCCTCTTACCACGCTATCGATTGTTTTATTTAAGGCTTCAATTAATTGCATTTTAAGCTGCGATTTATGATAAATTAAACTCACTTCTCTTGCGGGTGGCGGTGTTTCAAATTCTCTTAAATTTTTGCTGTCTTTTTCATTCAAATCAAGGGTGTTTAAATAAGGCAATAAAGTCATCCCTAAGCCATCTTTTGATAATTTAATTAGCGTATCGAAACTACCGCTTTGTAATTGAAAACCTTGTGCTGAATTCTTTTTATGGGTTCTACATAAATTAATAATGCTGTTTTTAAAACAATGCCCGTCTTCTAATAATAAAATATCATCAACATCTAAATCTTCTACTTTTATCTTCTTTTTTTTATACAAACGATGTTCGTCAGGAATCAATCCTACAAAAGGCTCGTAGTATAAAACACGTTCTTTTATGGCTTCGTTTTCAAGCGGTGTAGCGGCTAAAGCAGCATCAATATGCCCGTCGCTTAATTTTCTGATAATTTCTTCAGTGGTTAATTCTTCAATAATTAATTGAACTTTCGGGTACTTTTTACTGAATGTTTTTAAAAACATTGGCAATAATGTAGGCATAATTGTTGGGATAATTCCCAATTTAAATTCGCCACCTATAAAGCCTTTTTGCTGATGCACGATGTCTTTAATACGACTGCTTTCATCTACAATAATTTTCGCCTGTGCTATAATTTTTAAACCAACTTGTGTTAATTCAATGGGTTTTTTTGAACGATTAAATATTTTAGCCTCTAATTCGTCTTCTAATTTTTGAATTTGCATACTTAAAGTAGGCTGAGTAACAAAACAGTGTTCAGCAGCGATGGTAAAATTTTTATATTCAGCTACAGCAAGGGTGTATTTTAATTGCGTGATGGTCATTGTATCAGTTTTTTTGATAAAGATATTAAAACTATCAATAACCTTTATAGTTTTTGACAGTTATTTACCTGTACTTTTGAAGTATCAAAATAACAGATTAACAATAAGATATAAATAATAATACTAAAAAAAAGTACTATGAGCACAACAGTTTTAGGTTTAGACAGTAAAAAATCAATACAATTAGTAACAGAATTAAATACATTATTGGCTAATTTTCAAGTGTATTATCAAAATGTAAGAGGTTTACATTGGAATATTAAAGGAAAAAATTTTTTTGAGTTACATGTTAAATTTGAAGAATTATATACCGATGCACAAGAAAAGGTTGATTTAATTGCCGAAAGAATATTAACCTTACAAGGAACACCTTTACATACTTTTGATGATTATATAAAATTAGCAACAGTATCAATAGGAAAAGATATTTCAAATGATGAAAAAGCAGTGGCTTTAGTAGCTGATTCGTTATCAGAATTATTAAAAATAGAGCGTGCTATTTTAGCTATTTCTGATGATGCAAATGATGAAGGAACAAATTCAATGATGAGTGATTTTATCGCAGAGCAAGAAAAAACAATGTGGATGTTAAACGCTTGGTTAGGATAGAATTTATTAAAACACAGTAAAAAACTTCTTGAAAATAAAAAAAGGCAATCATTTACGATTGCCTTTTTTTATGAATATAATTTTAAAATTATTTTTTATCTTCAGAAAGAGCTACCGTATTTTCTGCTAATATTTTTTTCTGATAACGTCCTTGTACAACATCTACAATAATTAAAATTGCCAATACAAAATAGAAGGTTGTTTTACTCATCGGAACAATTTCGTTTCCAAACAATTTTAAATGTGCTAAATGTCCGCCTTCGGTAACTAGCATAATTCCTACGATAAAAAGAATAAATAAGCCTAAAACCTCGTACATACGGTTTTTAGCTAAAAATGTAGAAATTTTATCAGCCATAACAAGCATTAATAATCCGCTGATAACAATGGCAATTGCCATAACAATAAAGGCGGTGGTACTGTTTTTAATTTCGCTGGTAAGCCCGATTGCAGCTAAAATAGAATCAAAAGAAAAGACCAAATTCATAATAACAATACTTATAATAACGGCATTGGATGATTTTGCGCTTTTTCCACCTTCAATATCATGAGCTAAATCGTTACTTCCAATCATATGCCATATTTCTTTAATGGCGGTATATAAAATAAATCCACCACCAAGTAACACAATAATACTGTGTCCGTTAAATGCAAAATGTATGATATCTTTAACGCCTCCTGTTAAAAATGAAAAAGGATCTTGAAAGAAATCAATAATAGAGACTAAAATAAAAAGCAATACAATTCTTAAAACAATGGCGATTAAAATACCCACTTTTCGAACTCTTTTTCTATCCGCTTGCGGGGCTTTTTTAGATTCTAAAGAAATATATAATAAATTATCAAACCCTAAAACGGCTTGTAATAAAATTAGCATTAATAACGTAAAAAGAATTCCTAGCATAATGGTTTAAAATTAATTGATTTTATAGTGTCAAATATATCAATAAACAATTGAAGCAAAAAGTGTTTTTAAAACAAGATATGTAATACTGAACAGCTGTGTTATTTATTTAGAACAAATCTAATTATTTAAGTTCTCTTAATAAAATTCATCTTTTAATGATGTGCTAATAAAACAGGAAGCCTATAACTTTTACAAATGCGCCTTTAATTTGTAACATCAAAAAAAAACTTAAAAAAAAGTATAATAATGAAAAATTTAAAATTGAGCGTATTTGCCTTGTTAGTAATTTCAATTAGTTTTACAACGTTCACATCGTGTGAAACACCTGTTGACGGAACCAATGGTATTGACGGAGTAAACGGAACGGACGGAACTAACGGTACAGATGGAACAAACGGAACTAACGGTACAGATGGTTCTGATGCTATAATGCCTTTAACAGTATCTAAAACGCCAAATTTTTTAAAAGTAACCAGTGATTTTGTTGGCTTGAAAATTACGCCAATATTATCATCAGAAGATGTAATTCCTAATTCGCCAAACTTCGTGTACGGTTCTATGGCAGATGGTTCGGGTTTATTGCCTGAGGTAGATGGTACTTTTACTTTAATTAATAATATTGAAGCAGATTATGCGATTGCCAGAATTAAATTAAACAAAAATTTAAGACCATTTGCAGCTGAATATATTTTAAATGCAACGGCAACAGGCGAAACAGCACAATGTTCAGGGTCTATGATTACACCTGGAGAGCATGGTTTTGGTCCTTTATATTTATCAGGAGGTGAATGGGGTGGCGCATCAAAAGGTGTTTTTGTTACCGATCCTTATAAATCAGCATCCCAAGCAAGTACGGGTAAAATGCTAACGGCAATGGGGCAATGGTCTACTGAAAATGCGGTGGTTATTGGTAAAGATGCCTATGCTGATAAAACTGTTGCTTTTATTGGAGATGATAATGCAAATAACGAAATCCCTTCAGGGCAATTAGGAATGTATGTTGGTAATAGAGGTGATTTAGAAGGCGGAAAATTATATGGTTTAAAAGTAACTTCGGCTAATGTTTCTTATGAGGTAGATATGAAACAAGGAACTTCGTACGATGCAAAATTTGTGGAATTAGAAGAAAGAGAAATTGCTGCTTTAGATGCCGAGTGTAAAACCAAAGGTGTTATGGGGTTTTCTAGGTTAGAAGATATTGATTGGCGAAGAGGTTCAGCGGCAAATAACCGAGAAATTTATTTTGCAGTAACAGGGCGTAACAAACCAGGTTTAGTAGGTAAAGGTGCTATTTTAGGACGTGTGTATAAAGTGGTTTTAAATGAGAATGATCCAACAGGAGCTGCTAAAATTACCTGTGTTTTAGATGCTGATATTGTAGGAGGAAAAGCCGATGGTTTCCATTCTCCTGATAATATTGTAGTTACTGAAAACTACGCCTATATTCAAGAAGATCCTAACGGATATGCTGCTGTAAATTCGGCTATTGTTGGCTATTCTAAATTGTATCAATACAACTTAAACACAGGTGTTGTAAAAACAGTTTTAGAATGCGACCAAGAAAGAGCGGCAAGCTTAGGATATGGTAGAACTTCTAAATATTGGGAAATTACAGGAATGGTTGATGTTACCGATATTGTAAACAATGGAACGTCGTCATTTTTAGTAACAACTCAAAACCACGGATGGGAACCTGCCGATGGAACCTCGTTTACAGACCCAAAAGCAAATACCGATTTAGAAAACAGAAAAGAAGGTTCTGTTTTACATTTAATTACAGGTTTAGAAAGATAAAAAAAGTATAAAAAGAATAAGAAAATGAAAGACTTACTGGGTCAAACTAAGACATACCTTTGTGTATGTCTTTTGCTTTTAGTAGTAGCCTGCAATCAAAAATCAGAAAAATATTCTTCAATTACTGAATTTTCTGACACTGTTAAAAAATTATATTTGAGTCATCTTTCTAAAGCTATTGAAAATTTAGATAGCATGGAATTCAAATCAACAAAAGCACAACAAAAACACTATATTTTAGCTCGAAAATATTTTAAATTATCAGAACCAATTTTAGCTTTTTCTGATAAAGACAATTACAAGTGGTTAAATGCGCCAAATATTATTGGGGTTCATGGCGAGGCAAGTAATGATACTCGTATTGTAAATCCGATAGGTTTTCAGGTTATAGAAGAAGCTGTTTTTGATGAAAATAGCGATTCTTTAGTTTTAAAAAGAGCTATCAATATTACAAGTGCGCGCTTAAAATTAATTCGAAAAAATGCAACACTAAAGTTAAAAGGATATCACGTAATGTGGTTGTTAAGAGATCAAATTACCAGAATAGCCACTACAGGTATTACAGGTTTTGATTCGCCTGTTTTAAATCAATCATTAGTAGAGAGTTCATATACTTATCAAACTTTGCTTACTATTATTAAATTTAATGAAAACAAGTTTCAATCAAAAGCATTATTAAATAAATTTGAAGATGCTATAAAAAGTGCTCAAAAAGCTTTAAACCATGATTTTGATACTTTTGATAGGTTTAGTTTTATAAAAAATCACACCAATAATCAATTAAAAATACTCCTTGAAATTCAAAAAGATTGGAAGGTAAAATATCCTTTTGAAATGGCATTGTCTAACAATATGTCAACGCTTTTTTCTGATAAAACATTAAATATAAATTACTTTTCTGATCATTTAAGCGATACCACTAAACTTGCCGAAAAAATAGTTTTTGGTAAGCAATTATTTAACGATACATCGCTCTCTAAAAAGTACGATATGGCGTGTGCAACTTGTCATGTTAAAGAATTGGCTTTTACCGATGGACGAAAAAAATTCAATAAAAATCAAACAAGAAATAGCCCAACTTTAACCTATGCCGCTTACCAAAGAAGTTTTTTTATGGATGCCAGAGCAGGTAGTTTAGAAGGGCAGGTTATTGGCGTTGTAAAAAATCATAATGAGTTTAATATGTCGATGGATTCGGTAGTACAGCGTGTTTTCAAAAATAAAAATCACAAAAATTCACTAGCGACTTTATACGGTAATAAAAGAATAGATTTTAATATACGTCATGCAATTGCATCTTATATAAGAACCTTGAATACGTTTAATTCTAAATTTGATAAAAATATACGAGAAGAAGAACAAACCTTAACTGCGGATGAAAAAAAAGGCTTTAATTTATTTATGGGAAAAGCATTGTGTGCATCGTGTCATTTTCCACCTCTTTTTAATGGAACAGTGCCGCCTAACTACAAAGATACCGAGTTAGAATTTATAGGTGTTCCAGAGTCCACAGATAGTATTAATCCTAAAATTTCTTCTGATTTAGGAAGATATAATTTGTATAAAACCGCCGAACGTAAACATTTCTTTAAAACACCAACTGTTAGAAATATAGGTAAAACAGCGCCATATATGCACAATGGCGTTTATAAAACTTTAGATGAGGTGATGGATTTTTATAATAAAGGCGGCGGTGCTGGTTTAGGTTTTGAGAGTGAATATCAAACCTTGCCTTTCGATAGTTTAAGCTTATCAAAAAAAGAAGTGTCACAAGTAATTGATTTTATGAAAACCTTGACAGACCAGTAATATTTAAAACAAATATTTTATTAAAATACGAATACTTACAAAGGCAATCAAAATAGCGGTTGCCTTTTTTAATTGCATCGGATTTAGTAATTTATGACTACTTCGCTGCCCAATTTGTCCGCCAATAGCTACGCTAATTAATAAAAGACTTGTTAAATTCCAATCAATAGTAAAATTAGTATTTAATGATTGTCCAATTAGCCCGGAAATAGAATTTACTAAAATAAAAACACTTGCTGTTGCGGCAATTTTTTTAGGAGTATCCCAATGAGTTAAATGTAATAAAGGCGCTAAGAAAATACCGCCACCAATTCCTATCATCCCCGAAATAAAACCGATAGTAGCTCCATAACTTGCATTTTTGTAGTTACTTGTTTTATATTGCTTTTTGTAGTTAGTAGTATTTGAAAACCACATAATAAGCGAAGCAATAAATAATGTAATTCCTAAAATAATAAAAAATGCCGTTTGATTAATTTTGATAAAACCGCCTAAAAAAGCCATTGGAACACTACAAAAAACCAAGGGGCTTATTTTTTTCCAATGTATTAATTTTTCTTTTTGAAAGAATACTACATTGCTAAATACTACCACAATATTACAAAGTAATGAGGTGGCTCTTATTTGTGAATAGGCAATACCTGTGAGTACTAACACCGCTAAATAACTAGAGCCGCCACCAAAACCAACGGAAGCGTATAGTATGGCAATACTAAAAAAAAGCAATAGTAGTTGCCAGTTTAAAAAAAAAGTTTCAAGGAGTGGTATCAATAGTTATATGCTGTTATTTTTGACAAAGATATCTTAAATTTTTGAGGTGTTATTAGTTCATTCTTTTTAAAAAGACGATTAAAATAGGTTACATTATTAAAACCTGCTTTATAAGCAATATCAGAAATGTTTTGGTCAGGGTTTTTCTTAATCAGTTTTTTAGCAAATTTAATTTTTTCAGAATTGATATAATCAATAGGAGTAATACCTAAAGTGCTTTTAAATTTCTTGAAAAAATGAGATTTGCTCATACAGGCTTTTTCGGCAACTTTGTCTAGCGTTAAATTACTTTTGGTTAAATTTTCTTGAATGTATTTAACAGCATAGCTTATACGAGTATCACTAAATTCATCGTTTACTTTTCTTAAAATAAGTTTGCGTGCTTTACTTTGTAACAAGCGAATAATCAATTCTTGAATCATCAGATTTAATAAAGCATCTTTTGATTTTGTATCTTTAATAAAAGTATCTGTAATTTTTTTTACAAGAATATCTATTTCGATATTGTTATTTAAATGTGCGGCTTTCTTTTTAAAATCCCAATTATTATTTTCTCTTTGAAGAATAGTTTTTTCGTTAAAATTAGAAATGACATCATTTATTTTATTCGGGTCAATAACCAAACCTAAACATATTGTAGGGTTAAGTTCTGAGGCTTCAGGAAAATCAATACGTACACTATTTTCTTCAGGAATGATTAATGTTTCTCCAGGTATAAAAGAGAATGGCATTGTTTTTTCAAAATCCATAATTGCTTTACCTGTTATGATGCTAGCAATAATAGGAGCATCAAAATCTAAAAAAATATTTTTAGTAACTTTATTGGTTTTAAAAATAGTTAATTCAGCACAGGGAGAAGTATAAATCGTTTTATTTTCAATAAATGAAGCAAGTTTTCTTGTTTTAAGGTGTTGAAGAAGGGATTTCATAGTGTTTTAAATATTTTTTAAAGAGATTAATGAATATTGTCTAATTTTTTAGAAAGCAGTATTGTTTAAATAATTAATACAATCGTTCAATTTATAAATACGATTGTTCAAGTATTGTTGTTGCTCTTTCAGTATATTTGAAAAATTAAATTATTTTGTATCATTGATCTCTTAGGTTAAATTAATTAAGGGGGAATTATTTTATGCTGTTAACTTTTCATTTTGTTTATTGAAATTTTAAAGACTAAAGTTCGTTTAATTACTTTATCTTCTGTTTTTGTTATTGTTATCTTTTTAGTATGAAAATAAAGTTACTGTTAAGAAATTGGTTTTTAAGAATTAGCATACATATTCGTCTTTTTTATCAAAATCAAAAAAATAATAAGCTTTTAAATGTGTTTTTAAGGTGTTTTTAGAGTTTTTTTAAGTACTACTATTTAAAAATAATAAACACCGCTTAAAACAATATATATAGATGTAATTTTATTTTTTTGCTCTCTTTTAAGTTTTTTTAGCTTAATGTCTTATTTTTAGTTAAAAAGAATAAAATTAATGAGCGGTTATATAAAATTCAGTTTACAATAGGTTTATTAAAAACAATGTCAGGTAAAATTATGCGTTGTATCTTGCGTAAAATTGTACATAACGAATTAGATAATTTAGGCGATGTTTCTATGTTATAAAATTCTGAGGTATTGCAAGGATTATTGATAACAGATTGTAGCTAAACATGAGTATTGTAAATATTAGAACCTATCTAGAAAAATCATTATTAATTAATGATAGCGATTGGCAATTTTTTACCTCTAGATTAAAACTAAGAAAGGTAAAAAAACGCACAAAACTTTTAAACGTAGGCGAGGTCGAAAATTTTATTTCTTTTATAGATAAAGGGATTGTTCGTTTTTTTATCCCTAGAAAAGACCAGGATAAAGACAAAGAAATTACTTTTGGTTTTTGTTTTAGTAATGAATTTGTAAGTGCTTATGATTCTTTTTTAACACAAGCCCCGTCATTATATGAATTAGAAACCCTTACCGATGTTGAAATGTGGAGTATGTCATACGATGATTTACAAAAGGTTTATCAGCAAACAAGTATCGGAAATGCTTTAGGTAGAATTTCGTCAGAGCGCTTATATTTAATAAAATCGAAGCGAGAACAATCGTTATTAAACGAAACAGCCGAAGAGCGTTATTTGAAATTATTTGATGAACGCCCAGAGCTTATAAAAGCAATTCCATTAAAATATATAGCCTCTTATATTGGTGTTACAGCGCAAGCTTTAAGTCGTATCAGAAAGCGAATTACTTAACTTAGGTTCATTTTTTTTGTGCTATAAAAGTAGGTTCTTTGTGTTTTAAACGTACAAGAATGACAATAGTAATTTTTATAATTTTTTTATGGTATTCAGGGTTGTTTTTTCAAACCTTTTTTTTACATAGATATGCTGCACATCAGAGTTTTACGATGTCAAAATTTGCAGAAAAAGTATGTTTTGTACTTACCTGGATTTTTCAAGGATCTAATTATTTGAGCGCTTACGGCTATGGGGTAATGCACCGAATGCACCATGCCTACGCCGATACTGAAAAAGACCCACATTCGCCTAAATACGATAGTAATTTATTTAAAATGATGTGGCGTACTAAAAATGTATATCAAGATATTAATAACCAACGAATTGAAATTCAGGCTAAATTTACTAAAAACGTACCACAATGGAAAAGTTTTGATACTTTTGCAAGTTCTAAATTTTCAAGATTAGTTTGGGCGGCATTGTATGTGGTCTTTTTTGTTTTTTTTGCAACTGCTTGGTGGCAGTGGTTATTATTACCTGTTGCTTTTTTAATGGCACCAATTCATGGAGTAATTATCAATTGGTTTGCACATATTTACGGTTATGTAAACTTTAAAGTAAGCGATACTTCTAAAAATTTATTACCTTTTGATTTTTTAATGATGGGCGAGGGCTATCATAATAATCATCATGCCCACGGAAGTCGTGCTAATTTTGGTGGTGTAAGATGGCATGAAATTGATGTGACTTATTGCATTATGCTTTTTTTGAGTAAGTTAGGTTTTATTAAAATTAAAAATTAATTTGAGAATAAGCTGAAAGTAATTCAAAAGATAACAGCGCCTTTTTTTAGTTAAAAAGGCGCTGTTTTTTAGTTTAATTTTGAAAACTCGGTAGTTGCTAATGCGCTAATTTGCTTAATGTCTTGTTCATCTTTTTTAGGGCAAATTAAAATAGTATCCTCTTTTTCGACTATAATAAAATCGTTTAGCCCTTGAATGATTATTTTTTTACCATTTTCTGTGCTAACCATATTTCCATTTGCATCTCTAAAAATAGCATTTGCACCTACAACAGCATTTTGCTGAGTATCTTTATTTAATTTTTGATATAATGAACCCCAAGTCCCGAGGTCATTCCAACCAACATTAATGGGTAATACATATACATTATCTGAACGCTCCATTATGCCGTAATCAATCGAAATATTTTCACATTTTTCATAATTTTTTTTGATAAAACTAGCTTCTAAATTAGTATTATAAATATTATTATCAGTATTTAAAATAGCAAACATTTCAGGTAAATGATCTTTAAAAGCTTTTAAAATACTCTTAGCCGACCAAACAAAAATTCCCGCATTCCATAAAAAATCACCATTTTTTAAAAATTCTTTTGCAGTTTCTAAATTGGGTTTTTCGGTAAATTTTTTTACTTTTTTAATGGTTGAATCTTCTACAGAATTTTCTTCAAACTTAATATAACCATAGCCTGTGTTTGGGGCATTGGGCTGAATACCAAGGGTCATTAAAATATCATTTTTTTCAGATACTTCAAAGCTTGTTTTTATGTTATTTAAAAATTCAATTTCATCTTCAATCCAATGATCGGAAGGTGCAATTAATAGTACCGCATCAGGGTTTTGAGCGTATGTTTTTAAAGCTGAATACAAAATACACGGTGCGGTATTTCGCATTGTAGGCTCTAATAATAATTGCCGTTTGCTAGTTTTTGATAATTGTTTTAAAACTAATTCTTCGTAATGTTCATTGGTTGAAATTAAAATATTTTCGGCAGGAATTAATTGATTAATTCGATTAAAAGTACGTTGAATTAACGATTCACCAGTACCTAACATATCATGAAATTGCTTCGGATATTCTTGTGTACTTACAGGCCAAAACCGAGAACCGACACCACCTGCCATAATTACTGCGTAATAATTGTTATTCATAAGCTGTTAATTTTTTAATGTCAGAGGTTTATAACTTCTGCATTTTGATTAAAAAGATAGACTCGTTTATTTGTTAAATTTAAGCATTCGTAACGTGTTTTTCGCTTATTTCCTTTTTTATATAAGGTATTTTTAAATTGAAAAGTACTTTCTTTCGGAATTTCAAAAATAAATTTTTTACCAGTTTCAGCTTTTCCATCTCTTAAAGCTAGCGATAAATGAACATCGGAATCGGTACTTGCCTTCGGGTTTTTAAGATAATTAGCCAAGTAAGGAAGTATTTTCTTCGGATAAATAGCAGGATACAAAAAAGGTAACATTAAATGTTGAAAGATAGTTTTCCATTCTTTGCCGTGAGGCTGTACTTGTCCAAATTTTTTATGCGTAATATGATGTGCAATTTCATGAATTAATGTTAATAAAAACTGATGTTTATTTAAATTATTATTAACAGTTATTTGTGTTTCTCCGTTCGAAAAAGTTCTAAAATCACCGTGTTTACTTTGTCGCTGATTTACAATTTTTAGATTGATTTTATGTTCGTTAATTAAATACTCAACTAACGGAACCGCTTTTTCGGGAATATATTTAAGGAGTATGTTTTTAATGATTAGTGTTTTGAGAATTATAATTATTAACCGCTATTATACCCCATATAATTTGTATTATCCAAATTACAGAAAAACCAAATATCAAAATAAATAATCCTAAAAAACCTAAGAAAAGTGTACTAATAGTTGTTATAATTGCAAGGAAAATATTAAAAATTAACATAACAATAAATCCTGTATTTGTTGAATATAACAGCCCTAATGGACCTAGAAAAATTGTTAGTAATAAAGAAATCCCTACGCTTTTTTGATTGCTATTTACAGTGATGTTTTTATTTTCTACTTGAAGGCTATTCATAATTTTTATATCAAATTAATTTTTATGCTTTTTTGAAATGTTTTATGGATTAGAGCTAGAAACCTGTAATACTTGTCCGTTGTAATATTTACTTCCTGTTAATGAGAAATCAAAAATATAGTCAGCCATTTCTTTTGCCGATAAAGGTGCAATATAACCAGGGAAAGCCTCTTCAAGCATTTCTGTTTGTACAGCTCCTAAAGCTAAAACATTAAAGGCTATTTGTTGTTCTTTATATTCTTCCGCTAATAATTCTGACAAGGTAATTACCGCACCTTTTGCCGAGCTATATGCCGCCAAACCTGCAAATTTCAAACTTCCTTGAACTCCACCCATTGAGCTAATGGTAACAACATGACTTCCTTTTTTCATAAACGGAATCAGTTGTTTTGTGATTTCGGCAACTGCAAAAACATTCACTTTATAAACTTCTTCAAAATCGGAAGTTGTTAATTCGGTAAAAGGTTTGTTGATTAATTTACCAGCATTATTGATTAAAATATCAACATTATTCCATTGTTTTTTAATAAAATCAGTGGCTTTTTTTAAATCATCATTATTTGATAAATCAACCGATAAAGCTGTGATGTTTTTATGATTTACAAGCTCTAAAGGTTTTGTGTTTCTTGATAATGCTAATACGTTGTGTCCTTGGTTTGCAAATTTTTGTGCCAACTCAAAACCAATCCCTCGGCTAGTTCCTGTAATTACTATGTTTTTACTCATCTTTTTTAAATGTTATGTGCTGATATGCGCCAATATCAGGATTTGTTTTTCTTGAAATATTTAAAATATCGTTAAATGTACTTGTTTTTTTTGCCTTATTAATAGCATCGGAGTTTTCGCCGATTCTAAAATCGTTTTCATCAACATCCTTAAAATTTGGGTTTCCATTTAAAAGGATGTTTTTAAAATGTGTGGCATCATTAAAGTTTAAAGAATTATTAGAAGCGCCACGAATTAATGAATTTTCAATACGATAATTAAAAATACCATCTTCTTTTTTATCAAAGATAAGTTCGGTATTGTTATTTCCTTCAATAATACAATTGATGAAATTAGCGTTTATTAAATCTTCTGTGATGGTTTTTACTGTTTGATTATCATCTGTAAAAGTGTTATAATTATTTATAAAAACAGTTGGTTTTTGACGTATACTATTGTTCCAATAATTGGCAAATGTACTGTGTGTAAAATTATAATTTCCACCAGAAATACATGCTAAAGATGCTTTTCCTGCGTTACCAATAACTAGGTTTTCGGCTTCAATATGTGTATCTCTTCCTAAAATACCGTAGTAGGAATTAGTATAAATTTCGGTGTTTTTAATTAGAAGAGTAGGGCTGTTTTTTTGCCCAATATTATCGACTAAAACACCTACAGTTCCATTTTTTATAATGGCATGATTAATCTCATTATTCAAGCTTCCTGAACGCAGCCAAATACAGCCCCATTGCCCTGGAGTTTTACGGTAATGATGTGCTAGTTTATCGCCTTGAAAGGTTACCTTTTTATCCAGTGTTCCGTTAATTTTTAAGCGGGCTTTTTTATCAATAATTAAACCTGAGTTTTTATGGAAATAAATGTTTGTCCCTGCATTGATTGTTAGTTTTTTATCCGAAGGAACAGTCGCATATCCATAAATTACATAGGGTTTTTTATCGGTTAAATTTAATTCATCGTCAGTTAAAAAACGACAGGCTATTTTAGTGTTTTTACCATCGATAGTAAGTGTTTTAAAATTGCTGTTGTTTTTTGAAGGAAATATAAAATAAGCGTCTTTAATTAAGGTAATTAATGGTACTTTTTGCTGCTTATTTCCGTTATCAAAAAGTAATTTATCGGTATATAAAGGTGTTGGAATATTATTGAAGTCGACAGTAGTTTCTATAAAAATATACATGCTGTCTTTGGCTAAAATATTAATATCGGTAAAATTTTTACCCGACAATCCATCAACGTTTAAACGGTATTTAGAAGTAGCTCCGTTTTCTAATTTAATTTCAGGAATTGTAATAGCTTTATTAGATCGGTTATATACTTTTAAAGTGTGCGTTGTAGAGCCGATATTTGAAAAAATGGTATCTAAAAAAATGGTGTCTTTTGAAAATTCTAATTTTCCAAAATTCGGAACAGTATTAAAATCTTTTCTGCAAGAACTAACAACAATTAAACTAATACTAGCTAAAATCAGTAATAAATATCTCATATATAAATGTTGTTAGTTGTTTAAGTTAAGCGGCTGTTTAAAATTAAATAAACTGTCAGTTCGAGTGATTTTTTTTCCTCAAAAAATTGTATCGAGAACTTATTTAATATTAAAGTCAATTAGAATTTATCAACATAAAAGAATTCAAATTCTCGATACAATTTTAATTCCTTTTAGTCATTAAAATCACTCGAATTGACAAGAATCATCAAAAAAAGCCAATAATTACGGCAAATCAGGATGCTAACCTGAAATAAATTCAGGTTGACGTATTCTTTTTTAGTTATAAAACGTTTTTAAATGAACTTTAAACAGACGCTAATAATAATTAAAAAAGTAAAAGTATTATTTTTTAATTAGTTCAATTTCAAATAATTTACCCCAATGTTTCCCGGTAACAAACAAGCGATTATTTTGAGCATCGTAAGCAATTCCGTTTAAAACATCGTCATTATCATCTAAAGTTTGATTTTTTGCAACAATATCTCTTAACCCGTTTAAGTTAGCAACGCCATCAACAGCTCCTGTTTTAGGATTGATAATTAAAATAGAATTTTGTTGCCATTTATTGGCGTAAATTTTCCCGTTAATTAATTCAATTTCATTCAAGTTATCAACCGCATATTTATTGGTATAAACCTGAATATTTCTTTTTTCTGTTTGATTATCGGCATTTAAAAACCATATTTTATTGGTTCCATCTGTTTTAATCAACTCATTTTGGTTGTGCGTTAATCCCCAACCTTGATTACTGTTTTTATAATCAAATTCGCCAAGTTGTTTAAAAGTTTCTAAATCGTAAATAAAACCCTTGCGAGCTTGCCAGGTTAACCAGTAAATTTTATTGTTAAAAATAGTCATTCCTTCACCGAAATATTTTTTATCTAAATCAATTTTCTGAAGAACTTCCCCCGTTTTTAAAGCTACTTTTCGTAGGGTAGATTCGCCTCTACGCCCAGTAGTTTCGTATAAAAAACCATCTTTAAATTCTAAGCCTTGGGTATAAGATTTTTTATCATGCGGATAGGTATTTATAACTTTGTAGCTATAAACGGCAGGTGCATTTTGGGCTAAAATTTCAATAGCTCCAGTAATTTTTTTAGATTTCTTCGGATAAAAAGCTAGCGCAGTTACCGCATGTTTACCAACACCAAAATCGGCAGTATTAATGCTAACGTTTGTTTGAGTTTTATTTACACGTTTTTTATTGATAAACAAATGAACAGAATCAATCTTTTCACCTTTAATTTGTTCGAATTTAATAGCAGCTTTTTGCCCTAAAGTAGTTTTTTTAGAGGTATCTAACTTAAATTTGTAGTCTGATTGACTACAAGAAGTGATGCACGTTATTGATAAAGCGAAGGCTAAGTAGGAGTAAATACGCATATTTTATGGTTTGATTTCTTGTTTATTCGATTATACTACAAATTAAAACAATTTATTTGTTTGAAAATTAAAAAATATGGTTAAATTTGCAATCTCAAACAGCTAAAATTTATTTTTAGTGTAAAACCTTACCATTTTTACAATGTTTGATAAAAAAAATAAACAATTTAAAAGTCATTTAAGATGCGTAAAGGAATACATCCAGAAAATTATAGAATGGTAGCTTTTAAAGATATGTCTAACGGAGATGTATTTTTAACACGTTCAACTGCTAACACTAAAGAAACTTTAGACGTAGAAGGAACAGAGTATCCATTAATCAAATTAGAAATTTCAAGAACTTCTCACCCTTTCTATACAGGTAAATCTAAATTAATAGATACTGCTGGACGTATTGATAAGTTCAAAAATAAATATGCGAAATTCAAGAAGTAATTTCAAATATCTACAATATTTAAAAGCTCTAACACTAGTTAGAGCTTTTTTTATGCTGAAAATCTTGTATTTTAGCCTACAAAATTTATAAAAATGAGAGATACAATTCTTGCTGTTATTATTATTGTTAATGCCTTGTGCGGTATATTGGTTTATTTTATGCCTGAAATGGGGAATTTTATTTTATTAACAATTGCATCGGCAGTAACTTTATTAGCTTTATATGATGCTTTTATTCAACAAAACCATTCTTTAATGCGTTCTTTTCCTGTGGTAGCTCGTTTGCGATGGGTTTTTGAAGAAGAGCGTGAAAAAATTCAACAATATTTTATTGAAGATGATTTAAACGGAACACCAATTAATAGAGAAAAAAGAAGTCTTGTTTATCAGCGTTCTAAAAAAGAAATTGAAACCGTTCCTTTTGGTACGCAACATAATTTATATGAAAAAGGATATGAGTTTGTAAAACATTCGTTATTTCCAAAAGACCATCATCATATTGATGGTGAAAGAGTGCTTTTTGGTTCTGATAAATGTACTCAAAAATACGATGCTTCTATTATTAATATTTCGGCGATGTCTTTTGGTTCGTTAAGTAAAAACGCAATTATGGCGTTAAATCAAGGTGCTAAAATGGCTGATTTTGCTCATAATACTGGCGAAGGTGGAATATCGCCACATCATTTACAAGGTGGTGATTTAATTTTTCAAGTAGGAACAGGTTATTTTGGAGCAGGAAAGAGTGTAAACGGAAAACGTGTTTTCGATGCCGAAATTTTTAAAGAAAATGCCATTCGTCCTGAAGTAAAAATGATTGAAATAAAATTTTCGCAAGGTGCAAAACCAGGTCATGGCGGAATTTTACCCGCTAAAAAAAACACCGAAGAAATTGCAAAAATTCGTGCTGTAGAACCTTTTACACGTGTAGATTCGCCTCCAGGGCATTCGGCTTTTTCTAATTTTGATGAAATGATTGTTTTTATTCAAAAAGTGAGAGATTTATCCGAAGGAAAACCTGTTGGAATTAAATTTTGTGTAGGTGATAACGATGAAATTGAAGCAATGATAAAAGCATTTGCTGATGCTAATAATTATCCTGATTTTATTGCAGTTGATGGAGGTGAAGGAGGTACAGGTTCTGCGCCAATAGAATTTTCTAATTATATAGGAACGCCATTATTAGATGGTTTGGCTTTTGTTAATAAAACTTTGAAAAAATATAAATTAAGAAATCAAATAAAAATTATAGCAAGTGGTAAGGCTATTGATGCTTTTGATATTGTAAAATACAAAGCTTTAGGTGCTGATGCAATTGGTATGGCACGTAGTTTTATGCTAAGTTTAGGTTGTATTCAGGCACGTGAATGTAATTTAGATACCTGTCCTGTTGGTGTTGCAACACAAGAAGAAGACTTGGTAGAAGCTTTAGTGGTTGCCGATAAAAATATTCGTGTTAAAAATTATCATAATAAAACGATTGATGCCGTAAAAGAAGTGGTGGCGGCTATGGGGAAAGACTCGATTGCCGACGTTAAAGCAACACATATTTTTAGAAGAAATAAAGCTGGAGAAATTCAGTCTTTAGATGCTGTGTACGATTTACAATAAAAAATTAATTAAATATCAAGTTCTAAATACATAAAGAATTTATCAAAATAATGGAAACAAAATTACAATTAAACGCTAAAAAATATCAATTAGAAAGGTATCCTAAAACTGATGATAAATCGTTACGTGCTTGGAGCAATGCAGAGCTATTAACGCTTGATTATATTACCGATTTAGAGATTGAAAATATTCATATATATAATGATAGATTTGGTGTTTTTAATACTTTATTAAATACTAAAAAATTAACTACTATTTGGGCATATGCAAGTCAGAAAAAAGCAATTACCCAAAATTTAAAATTAAATAATTTATCTACGGATGTTGTTTATAAAACTCCTTTAGATACTTTAGAAAAGGTTGATTTAGCTTTAGTTAAATTACCAAAATCAGTAGAGTTATTTGAACTGTTTTTACAACAAATTTATAAATCAGCAAATGAAAATACAGTAGTTGTTTGTGGTTTTATGACTAAATATTTTTCTCGTGCGTATCTTAAAAAAGCCGAACGATATTTTGAAGAAGTAGAACAAACCAATGCTTGGAAAAAAGCAAGATTGTTAGTTTTAAAAACACCTAAAACACCTAAAACAGCTATTCAAGAAAAAGAATTATTGAATGAAATTCCTTGGAAAGATGATTCTATAAAGCAATATTACGGAGTTTTTTCTTCGGATAAAATTGATTATGGAACACAGTTTTTCTTAGAGAATTTAGAAGTACAAGAAAATGAACTAAAAGTGTTAGATGTTGCTTCTGGTAACGGTGTTATTGCTTACGATGTTTTAGACAAAAATCCAAAATCAGCGGTAACTTTAGTTGATGATTTTAATATAGCAATTGCTTCTTCTAAATTAAATATAACAGCAGAAAATGCAAAATTTGTCTGTGCCGATAATTTAGATGATTTAGAAACAGCAAGTTTTGATTTAGTAGTTTCTAATCCGCCTTTTCATTTTGAACATGAAAATAATATAGAAGTAACTATTGCTTTATTTAAAGGAGTAGCACGTTGTTTAAAATCAAGCGGACGTTTCGTATTAGTAGCAAATACACATTTGAATTACAAAACGCATTTAGAGAAAGTTTTTACCAATATAAAAATAATAGGAAACACTAAAAAGTTTCATATTATTGAATGTAAAAAAAGATGATTTTTATTTAGGGTTATGTATTAAAAAATATCTGTTCATTTATAAATGAACAGATATTTTTTTGTGGTAAATTTAATTTTATAATAATAATTCAATTTTAAGAATATTAAGGAAATAACACGTTTTTATATTAAGCTTAGATAAAAGTTGTATGTTAATCAATTGTTTACTTTTTCTTGATTAAGAAAAGGTTAATTATTTCTTTTTTAAAGAAGAATAGGTAGCTGTTTTTGTGTGTTTTAATATATTTGTTAGTTGTTAAACTTAAGAAAAGTGTTTGAAATCTTGATGATGTGTACTAACAGTGGTAGATAATAAAGTAAAAAAATATTTGTTCTATATTATTTCAGATAATTTGGAATAATTAATGTAGAATGTGACTTTAGTTTAAAAAAAGTGTCATTATAGTATATTTTACAAAAAATATTGAATACTTTAGTTAAATAATCATTTTTTTAAAAAGTAATTCAATTGTATTATTTTAGCATAAAAAGATATTATATTCACTATTGTGTTTGTTTTTAGAGACTGAAAAATACTTTTTGTGTGTATAAATAGCATCATTAAAAATATTTGGAAATAAAATTAATAAAATTATTAAAATAGAAATTTATGAAAAAAAGTTACTTGAAATTATTAGCTAATACCTTTTGTTTAGCATTTTTCTTATTTCCTATAATTGTTAATTCTCAGGTTGTTTCAACTTGGGGTAATTTATCAGGGTCTATTCCTGAAAATAATTTTTCAACAAGTAGTTATTCATCTATAGCAGATGGAACATCACTTGTTAAGGTTGATGTTACTAGAACAAATTCATCAACAGTAGGAGGTCCTATAAATGCAGTACCTCCATCATTAACTTTAACAAATAGTTTTAATAATGCAAGAGCTACTGTTGGAATATCGGGTAATACATATACATATATATTTAGTGAACCTGTATTTATTAAAATAAGTTCAGAAGAACATAGCGAGTTTTTTAGAAATGAAAATATAAAAATTTCTAGTACAACAGCAGGCGCTCAATTTTCTGGTAGTTTTGTAAACGGACAAGTAGGGCATTCTATAGAAAATAACAATACGTCATCTGTGCATTTTATTTCTGATGGTTCAGCGACTGCAGCAGGAACTCACTGGCTGGTAGAAAGTAATATTGCCGTAACAAGTATATCGGTTGAGTATTATGTAACCAATGAAACGGAAGCAGTTTCATCAGAGCCATTTACATTAAATCTAGCGCCAACCCCTTTTATACGTTTAGACAGTGCTAATATTACAGGGGCAGGAGGTATTGACTTAAATTCATCAGCTTGCTCGACAGGTTCTGAAATTTTAGATAATACCAATACGGGAGCAACTTCTATATTAAACGCTCCATTTGGCATAGAGTCAATGACTGTTACACTAACAAATTCTCAAAATATAGGAGATGAAGAATTAACAATGAAAGGGGCTTTTTTAGGTTTAATAGTTTCAGGAAATAATACAACTTCTTTAACATTTAAAAATGATGGAACAGCACCTAATAGTTCTTTTAGAAACTCATTAGATGATATTTTTTATAAAAACAACGCAGCATTGCCAAATACAACAGTTAACAGAATTTTAGAGGTTCAATTAACAGATATAAATGGTGTTGTTTCAAATATAGCAAAAACTACATTTCCTGTTTTTGTAGGACCTGTACCTGGAGAAACTAATGGACCTATTTTTGTTCTTGAAGGCTCGGGAAATATAGATTTGTTTACAGCTTTAGATGGCTCGCAAGATGCAGGAGGTACTTGGGTTGATGTAGATAGTAGAGGAGCATTATCTGGTAGTACTGTAGATGAAAGTTTATTACCATTAGGTGGAACAATTTTTAGATATGAAGTAAGTGGAATATCTCCTTGTAATAAAGCAACGGTTACAGTTGTAATTATAAAAATAAGTAATAATGAAATAGGGCTAACTTCATCAACATCATGTGGAGAATTGTTAACAGAATATACAAATCCATTGTATTCATCTAATTCTGATGACCCTATCTTTTTATTTACAAGTGGAAGTGGTGAGTTAACTTCTCCATTGGGAGCTGCAGGTACCATATATGATTGGTATAAATTTAATCCAGCATCTAACTCTTATGATACTTATGCGTTAAATTCAACAGCAACTCAAACAGGTTTAACTGATGGAGGTTATTTAGTTGTTAGAAATGATGGAGGCACAGTTGTAGAAGGAAGAGCTTGGGTATGGAATACCTCATTAAGTTTAAATATTGGGGCAGATGAAACCGTTTGTGCTGGAGATACTATTAATTTAAACGGAGTAGGTTCTGTTACAAATCCGAAATACACGTATTATGACCCAAGACCAAGACCTTTAATTTTAACACCAACAACAGAAATAACAGTAACTTTTGATGCAACGCATACTTATGTATCAGATTTAGGCTTTTTTCTAGTAACTCCAGATGGTAAAAAAGTAACATTAGGACCTAATCAGAAAAATTACTGTAATGGCAATGATAATGTTTCAGGATTAAGTTTTACAAATACCTCAGGATCAGGGGTTTTTAATTTTTGTGCTCCAGATCAATCGAAACCAGGTAAAAGTCTTACTGGTCTTTATAATAAATATTTTGATGGAACAACTGAAGAAACAATAGATTGGTCAAAAGTTATTGGTAAAGATGCTCGTAAAGGAGGGTGGGCTGTTCAAATATATGATTGTGTAGATCAGGATGTTGGTCGTTTAAATGGAGCTGTTATTAAATTTGATGATGGTTTAGGGAATGTCGTAACGCATTCAAGTGGTTCTATAGATGTAGAAATAAAGGATAATTCATGTACTGCTTCTACTGCTTCTATATATGTGGTTCCTTTTGTTCCTCCTGTACTTAATATAAATTCAGTTGTTTCTTTAGTTGATGGAATTGGTTTAAATGGAGCTTTAGGTGGTTATCAGTGGTCTTATAGTACAGCTGGTGACACAGGTCCTTGGGCACCTTTTGAAAATGAAACTTTAAGCCCTTCAAGAATATTTAATGAAGATACTTGGATTAAATTAGAAGCCGATAATGGTGTTAGATGTGTTACAGAAGTAATAAAGAAAATTACAGCAGTCGCTAAACCTAAAGCAGGTGTTGGTTCTGACAGTTATGTTTGTGTTGGAGATGCTTCTGTTAATTTATCATCATTATTAACAGGACAAGATGCGGCAGGAGTATGGAGTGTTTCAGCTGGTTCACCAAATAACCCAGCAGCAGATTTTAATGCAAGTACTGCTACATATAATCCAACAGCAAGAGGTGTTTATCAATTTGATTATACCGTTACAGCAACAACGCCTTGTGTAAATGATACAAGTACGGTAACTGTATTTGTATCAGGTAATTCTGTGACAGCAGCTTCAAACACACCAACTTTATGTATAAATGAACTTCTTACAGATATAACACATCAAACAACAGGGGCTACAGGTATTGGAGTTGCACAAAATTTACCTACGGGTATAACTGCTGTTTTTACTTCTGATAATATAATTACACTATCAGGAACACCAACGGTTAGTGGAGTATTTAATTATACAATTCCATTAACAGGAGGTTGTGGTACTCTTGTTAATGCTACAGGGAAAATTACAGTAACAGCAGATATGACTGTTACAACTGTACCACAAACAGTAACAACTATAAATACGGCACTTACAAATATAACTCACACAACTACCTTGGCTACAGGAATCTCAAATGATGGTATTTCAGGAGCTAATGGATTACCACAAGGAGTAAACGCTAGTTTTTTATCGGATAAAATAACAATTAGTGGTACCCCAACAGTTTCAGGAACGTTTAATTATGAAATAGACTTAACGGGGTCATGTAAGCCTTTAAAAGCAACAGGAACGATAATTGTTAAGAATGCTTTATTAGCAGATGACGATACATTAGGAACTGCTTCAACGCCATTATCATCAGGAACAACAGATGTTTCAGCGGGTGAAGTTTTAACAGGTGATACTTTAAACGGCGTTCAAGTAACGACAGCAACTACAGATGTAACGCCAATAACGACAGGAAATATTTTAATAGATGCCGATGGAAATGTAACTATTGCAGCAAATACGCCAACAGGAAGTTATGATGTAGAATATGAAATTTGTGAAAGTGGAGCAAATCCAGACAACTGTACAAAAGCTACGGTAACGGTTTTTGTAGTTGGAGAATTAGTAGCAAATATTGATGATTTCACAGGAACCGCTTTAACCATCGGAGATGATAGTCCATCAGTAATTGCTGATGATACTTTAGATGGCGTAGCTGTTGTAATTGGAACAAATCCAGGTCAAGTAACATTAAACGGAACAACAGTTCCAAGTGAAGTAACTTTAAATGCTGATGGAACGATAACTGTAAACGCAGGGTCTCCTTCAGGAACTTACGAAGTTACTTATGAAATCTGTGAGAATGGAGCAAATCCAGCAAATTGTAAGAGTAATACAGCGACAGTTTTAGTAGAAAATCCATTAGTAGCAAATATTGATGATTTTACAGGAACCGCTTTAACCATCGGAGATGATAGTCCATCAGTAATTGCTGATGATACTTTAGATGGCGTAGCTGTTGTAATTGGAACAAATCCAGGTCAAGTAACATTAAACGGAACAACAGTTCCAAGTGAAGTAACTTTAAATGCTGATGGAACGATAACTGTAAACGCAGGGTCTCCTTCAGGAACTTACGAAGTTACTTATGAAATCTGTGAGAATGGAGCAAATCCAGCAAATTGTAAGAGTAATACAGCGACATTTTTAGTAGAAAATCCATTAGTAGCAAATATTGATGATTTTACAGGAACCGCTTTAACCATCGGAGATGATAGTCCATCAGTAATTGCTGATGATACTTTAGATGGCGTAGCTGTTGTAATTGGAACAAATCCAGGTCAAGTAACATTAAACGGAACAACAGTTCCAAGTGAAGTAACTTTAAATGCTGATGGAACGATAACTGTAAACGCAGGGTCTCCTTCAGGAACTTACGAAGTTACTTATGAAATCTGTGAGAATGGAGCAAATCCAGCAAATTGTAAGAGCAATACAGCGACAGTTTTAGTAGAAAATCCATTAGTAGCAAATATTGATGATTTCACAGGAACTGCTTTAACCATCGGAGATGATAGTCCATCAGTAATTGCTGATGATACTTTAGATGGCGTAGCTGTTGTAATTGGAACAAATCCAGGTCAAGTAACATTAAACGGAACAACAGTTCCAAGTGAAGTAACTTTAAATGCTGATGGAACGATAACTGTAAACGCAGGGTCTCCTTCAGGAACTTACGAAGTTACTTATGAAATCTGTGAGAATGGAGCAAATCCAGCAAATTGTAAGAGTAATACAGCGACATTTTTAGTAGAAAATCCATTAGTAGCAAATATTGATGATTTTACAGGAACTGCTTTAACCATCGGAGATGATAGTCCATCAGTAATTGCTGATGATACTTTAGATGGCGTAGCTGTTGTAATTGGAACAAATCCAGGTCAAGTAACATTAAACGGAACAACAGTTCCAAGTGAAGTAACTTTAAATGCTGATGGAACGATAACTGTAAACGCAGGGTCTCCTTCAGGAACTTACGAAGTTACTTATGAAATCTGTGAGAATGGAGCAAATCCAGCAAATTGTAAGAGTAATACAGCGACATTTTTAGTAGAAAATCCATTAGTAGCAAATATTGATGATTTTACAGGAACTGCTTTAACCATCGGAGATGATAGTCCATCAGTAATTGCTGATGATACTTTAGATGGCGTAGCTGTTGTAATTGGAACAAATCCAGGTCAAGTAACATTAAACGGAACAACAGTTCCAAGTGAAGTAACTTTAAATGCTGATGGAACGATAACTGTAAACGCAGGGTCTCCTTCAGGAACTTACGAAGTTACTTATGAAATCTGTGAGAATGGAGCAAATCCAGCAAATTGTAAGAGCAATACAGCGACAGTTTTAGTAGAAAATCCATTAGTAGCAAATATTGATGATTTTACAGGAACTGCTTTAACCATCGGAGATGATAGTCCATCAGTAATTGCTGATGATACTTTAGATGGCGTAGCTGTTGTAATTGGAACAAATCCAGGTCAAGTAACATTAAACGGAACAACAGTTCCAAGTGAAGTAACTTTAAATGCTGATGGAACGATAACTGTAAACGCAGGGTCTCCTTCAGGAACTTACGAAGTTACTTATGAAATCTGTGAGAATGGAGCAAATCCAGCAAATTGTAAGAGTAATACAGCGACAGTTTTAGTAGAAAATCCATTAGTAGCAAATATTGATGATTTTACAGGAACTGCTTTAACCATCGGAGATGATAGTCCATCAGTAATTGCTGATGATACTTTAGATGGCGTAGCTGTTGTAATTGGAACAAATCCAGGTCAAGTAACATTAAACGGAACAACAGTTCCAAGTGAAGTAACTTTAAATGCTGATGGAACGATAACTGTAAACGCAGGGTCTCCTTCAGGAACTTACGAAGTTACTTATGAAATCTGTGAGAATGGAGCAAATCCAGCAAATTGTAAGAGTAATACAGCGACAGTTTTAGTAGAAAATCCATTAGTAGCAAATATTGATGATTTTACAGGAACTGCTTTAACCATCGGAGATGATAGTCCATCAGTAATTGCTGATGATACTTTAGATGGCGTAGCTGTTGTAATTGGAACAAATCCAGGTCAAGTAACATTAAACGGAACAACAGTTCCAAGTGAAGTAACTTTAAATGCTGATGGAACGATAACTGTAAACGCAGGGTCTCCTTCAGGAACTTACGAAGTTACTTATGAAATCTGTGAGAATGGAGCAAATCCAGCAAATTGTAAGAGTAATACAGCGACAGTTTTAGTAGAAAATCCATTAGTAGCAAATATTGATGATTTTACAGGAACCGCTTTAACCATCGGAGATGATAGTCCATCAGTAATTGCTGATGATACTTTAGATGGCGTAGCTGTTGTAATTGGAACAAATCCAGGTCAAGTAACATTAAACGGAACAACAGTTCCAAGTGAAGTAACTTTAAATGCTGATGGAACGATAACTGTAAACGCAGGGTCTCCTTCAGGAACTTACGAAGTTACTTATGAAATCTGTGAGAATGGAGCAAATCCAGCAAATTGTAAGAGTAATACAGCGACAGTTTTAGTAGAAAATCCATTAGTAGCAAATATTGATGATTTTACAGGAACCGCTTTAACCATCGGAGATGATAGTCCATCAGTAATTGCTGATGATACTTTAGATGGCGTAGCTGTTGTAATTGGAACAAATCCAGGTCAAGTAACATTAAACGGAACAACAGTTCCAAGTGAAGTAACTTTAAATGCTGATGGAACGATAACTGTAAACGCAGGGTCTCCTTCAGGAACTTACGAAGTTACTTATGAAATCTGTGAGAATGGAGCAAATCCAGCAAATTGTAAGAGTAATACAGCGACATTTTTAGTAGAAAATCCATTAGTAGCAAATATTGATGATTTTACAGGAACCGCTTTAACCATCGGAGATGATAGTCCATCAGTAATTGCTGATGATACTTTAGATGGCGTAGCTGTTGTAATTGGAACAAATCCAGGTCAAGTAACATTAAACGGAACAACAGTTCCAAGTGAAGTAACTTTAAATGCTGATGGAACGATAACTGTAAACGCAGGGTCTCCTTCAGGAACTTACGAAGTTACTTATGAAATCTGTGAGAATGGAGCAAATCCAGCAAATTGTAAGAGCAATACAGCGACAGTTTTAGTAGAAAATCCATTAGTAGCAAATATTGATGATTTCACAGGAACTGCTTTAACCATCGGAGATGATAGTCCATCAGTAATTGCTGATGATACTTTAGATGGCGTAGCTGTTGTAATTGGAACAAATCCAGGTCAAGTAACATTAAACGGAACAACAGTTCCAAGTGAAGTAACTTTAAATGCTGATGGAACGATAACTGTAAACGCAGGGTCTCCTTCAGGAACTTACGAAGTTACTTATGAAATCTGTGAGAATGGAGCAAATCCAGCAAATTGTAAGAGTAATACAGCGACATTTTTAGTAGAAAATCCATTAGTAGCAAATATTGATGATTTTACAGGAACTGCTTTAACCATCGGAGATGATAGTCCATCAGTAATTGCTGATGATACTTTAGATGGCGTAGCTGTTGTAATTGGAACAAATCCAGGTCAAGTAACATTAAACGGAACAACAGTTCCAAGTGAAGTAACTTTAAATGCTGATGGAACGATAACTGTAAACGCAGGGTCTCCTTCAGGAACTTACGAAGTTACTTATGAAATCTGTGAGAATGGAGCAAATCCAGCAAATTGTAAGAGTAATACAGCGACATTTTTAGTAGAAAATCCATTAGTAGCAAATATTGATGATTTTACAGGAACTGCTTTAACCATCGGAGATGATAGTCCATCAGTAATTGCTGATGATACTTTAGATGGCGTAGCTGTTGTAATTGGAACAAATCCAGGTCAAGTAACATTAAACGGAACAACAGTTCCAAGTGAAGTAACTTTAAATGCTGATGGAACGATAACTGTAAACGCAGGGTCTCCTTCAGGAACTTACGAAGTTACTTATGAAATCTGTGAGAATGGAGCAAATCCAGCAAATTGTAAGAGCAATACAGCGACAGTTTTAGTAGAAAATCCATTAGTAGCAAATATTGATGATTTTACAGGAACTGCTTTAACCATCGGAGATGATAGTCCATCAGTAATTGCTGATGATACTTTAGATGGCGTAGCTGTTGTAATTGGAACAAATCCAGGTCAAGTAACATTAAACGGAACAACAGTTCCAAGTGAAGTAACTTTAAATGCTGATGGAACGATAACTGTAAACGCAGGGTCTCCTTCAGGAACTTACGAAGTTACTTATGAAATCTGTGAGAATGGAGCAAATCCAGCAAATTGTAAGAGTAATACAGCGACAGTTTTAGTAGAAAATCCATTAGTAGCAAATATTGATGATTTTACAGGAACTGCTTTAACCATCGGAGATGATAGTCCATCAGTAATTGCTGATGATACTTTAGATGGCGTAGCTGTTGTAATTGGAACAAATCCAGGTCAAGTAACATTAAACGGAACAACAGTTCCAAGTGAAGTAACTTTAAATGCTGATGGAACGATAACTGTAAACGCAGGGTCTCCTTCAGGAACTTACGAAGTTACTTATGAAATCTGTGAGAATGGAGCAAATCCAGCAAATTGTAAGAGTAATACAGCGACAGTTTTAGTAGAAAATCCATTAGTAGCAAATATTGATGATTTTACAGGAACTGCTTTAACCATCGGAGATGATAGTCCATCAGTAATTGCTGATGATACTTTAGATGGCGTAGCTGTTGTAATTGGAACAAATCCAGGTCAAGTAACATTAAACGGAACAACAGTTCCAAGTGAAGTAACTTTAAATGCTGATGGAACGATAACTGTAAACGCAGGGTCTCCTTCAGGAACTTACGAAGTTACTTATGAAATCTGTGAGAATGGAGCAAATCCAGCAAATTGTAAGAGTAATACAGCGACAGTTTTAGTAGAAAATCCATTAGTAGCAAATATTGATGATTTTACAGGAACCGCTTTAACCATCGGAGATGATAGTCCATCAGTAATTGCTGATGATACTTTAGATGGCGTAGCTGTTGTAATTGGAACAAATCCAGGTCAAGTAACATTAAACGGAACAACAGTTCCAAGTGAAGTAACTTTAAATGCTGATGGAACGATAACTGTAAACGCAGGCTCTCCTTCAGGAATTTACGAAGTTACTTATGAAATCTGTGAGAATGGAGCAAATCCAGCAAATTGTAAGAGTAATACAGCGACAGTTTTAGTAGAAAATCCATTAGTAGCAAATATTGATGATTTTACAGGAACTGCTTTAACCATCGGAGATGATAGTCCATCAGTAATTGCTGATGATACTTTAGATGGCGTAGCTGTTGTAATTGGAACAAATCCAGGTCAAGTAACATTAAACGGAACAACAGTTCCAAGTGAAGTAACTTTAAATGCTGATGGAACGATAACTGTAAACGCAGGCTCTCCTTCAGGAACTTACGAAGTTACTTATGAAATCTGTGAGAATGGAGCAACTCCAGCAAATTGTAAGAGTAATACAGCGACAGTTTTAGTAGAAAATCCATTAGTAGCAAATATTGATGATTTTACAGGAACCGCTTTAACCATCGGAGATGATAGTCCATCAGTAATTGCTGATGATACTTTAGATGGCGTAGCTGTTGTAATTGGAACAAATCCAGGTCAAGTAACATTAAACGGAACAACAGTTCCAAGTGAAGTAACTTTAAATGCTGATGGAACGATAACTGTAAACGCAGGGTCTCCTTCAGGAACTTACGAAGTTACTTATGAAATCTGTGAGAATGGAGCAACTCCAGCAAATTGTAAGAGTAATACAGCGACAGTTTTAGTAGAAAATCCATTAGTAGCAAATATTGATGATTTCACAGGAACTGCTTTAACCATCGGAGATGATAGTCCATCAGTAATTGCTGATGATACTTTAGATGGCGTAGCTGTTGTAATTGGAACAAATCCAGGTCAAGTAACATTAAACGGAACAACAGTTCCAAGTGAAGTAACTTTAAATGCTGATGGAACGATAACTGTAAACGCAGGGTCTCCTTCAGGAACTTACGAAGTTACTTATGAAATCTGTGAGAATGGAGCAACTCCAGCAAATTGTAAGAGTAATACAGCGACAGTTTTAGTAGAAAATCCATTAGTAGCAAATATTGATGATTTTACAGGAACCGCTTTAACCATCGGAGATGATAGTCCATCAGTAATTGCTGATGATACTTTAGATGGCGTAGCTGTTGTAATTGGAACAAATCCAGGTCAAGTAACATTAAACGGAACAACAGTTCCAAGTGAAGTAACTTTAAATGCTGATGGAACGATAACTGTAAACGCAGGGTCTCCTTCAGGAACTTACGAAGTTACTTATGAAATCTGTGAGAATGGAGCAAATCCAGCAAATTGTAAGAGTAATACAGCGACAGTTTTAGTAGAAAATCCATTAGTAGCAAATATTGATGATTTTACAGGAACCGCTTTAACCATCGGAGATGATAGTCCATCAGTAATTGCTGATGATACTTTAGATGGCGTAGCTGTTGTAATTGGAACAAATCCAGGTCAAGTAACATTAAACGGAACAACAGTTCCAAGTGAAGTAACTTTAAATGCTGATGGAACGATAACTGTAAACGCAGGGTCTCCTTCAGGAACTTACGAAGTTACTTATGAAATCTGTGAGAATGGAGCAAATCCAGCAAATTGTAAGAGTAATACAGCGACAGTTTTAGTAGAAAATGTTTTGGAAGCTATTAACTATATAGGAACACCAATTACATCAGGAGGTACTACTTCAAGTATAACAGATAACGATATATTAAATAGTACTCCAATAATTGTAGGTTCTGGAGTTGGTGAAATTACTTTATCAGCAGATCCAAACGGAACAAATCCATCAGGGTTTATTTTAAACCCAAATGGAACAATAACTGTTGAAACTAATATACCTTCAGGAGCTTATGATTTTGAATATCAGATTTGTGAAAACGGAGCTAATCCAGAAAATTGCCAAATAGCAGTTGCTACTATTATTGTTGCAAATCCAATAGATGCTATTAATGATGATTATAGTAATAATCCTTTAGCAGCTGGAAGTGTAACACCAAGTATTCTTATCAATGATCTATTAGATGGTAATTCAGTAATAATAGGTACAGGAGTAGGAGAGGTTACTTTATTAGGAAATCCAAATGGAACAAACCCTTTAGGTTTTACCTTTAATTCAGATGGAACTATAGCAATAAGCACAGATATTGCTTCAGGAACTTATGTGTTAGAGTATCAAATTTGTGAAAATGGATCATCACCTATAAAATGTAATATAGCAACAGTTACAATACTAGTTGGAGTTGATACTGATGGAGATGGTATTTTAAATACAGATGATATAGATGATGATAATGATGGTATTTTAGATACAAATGAAGGAGATGGTACAATAGATACAGATAATGACGGTATTCCAGATAGTTTAGATACTGATAGTGATAATGATGGTTTATTAGATATTATAGAAGGAAATGATAATGATGGAAATGGTATTCCAGATTTAATTCCAAGTGGAGTTGATACCGATTTAGATGGATTAGATGATGTATTTGATACTGATAACGGAGGAGTTCCAACCAATCCTTCAGATACTGATGGTGATGGTATATTTGATTATCAAGATATTGATGATGATAATGATGGAATAAATACTATTGATGAAAATCCTGGTGATAATGATATTACAACAAATGATTCTATGGATACTAATGAAAATGGTATTCCAGATTATTTAGATGAAGATGTAAACCCTTGTGGAACGCCATACAACATCATGACACCAGATAACGATGGTGAAAATGATAGCTTCTTTATTTCTTGTATTGATAAGCCCGAATACGCAAATAATACTGTAGAGATATTCAATAGATGGGGAAATACAGTTTATAAAGCTTCAGGGTATAATAATGAAAGTGTTTCATTTAAAGGAATTTCAAACGGAAGAACAACACTAGTTGTTGATGAAAAATTACCACCAGGAACTTATTATTATGTTATTGATTTAGGAGATGGTTCAAAACCAAAAGTAGGTTGGTTATACATTAATAGATAAAAAAAACAATATGAAAATTAGATATTCAATACTATTAATTCTATGTATAATCAGCGGAATTAATGCACAACAAGATCCACAATATACACAGTATATGTACAATACAATGACCGTAAACCCTGCTTATGCAGGGTCAAACGGACATAGTATCATTAATTTATTAGGAAGAACTCAATGGGTTGGTGTTGATGGAGCACCTGATAGTCAGACATTAAGTTATGACACTCCATTAGGTTATAGTGGAGTAGGTTTAGGAATCAACTTAACAAATGATCGAATAGGTCCATCAAACGAACTTTATTTAGATATCAACGGGTCTTATACAATTCGTACAAGCGAAGAAGGGAATTTATCTTTAGGATTAAAACTCGGAGGTCGTAATTTGAATATTGATTGGAATAAAGGACGTATTAAAAATACAGGAGATAAAAAAGTACAAACGAATATTAATAAGTTTTTACCAACCATTGGAGCAGGACTATATTACTATACAAATAATTGGTATTTAGGAGCAGCAATTCCAAATTTTATAAACACCGATCATTATGATGACACTGTTAATGGTGGAGATATAGCAAAAGAACGCAAGCATTTATTTTTTATCGCAGGATATGTTTTTGATTTAAGTGATAACATAAAGTTTAAACCCGCAGCATTGGCAAAAGCAGTAAAAGGAGCGCCATTATCAGTAGATGTGTCAGCAAATTTTATGTTTAACGAAAAATTTACAGGAGGTTTGGCTTGGCGATGGGATGATTCTATAAGTGCTTTGTTAGGATTTCAAGTAAATAAAAGTTTATACTTAGGTTTTGCATATGATTTAACGAGCTCAAATTATAGTAATTATAATTCAGGAACTTATGAAGCAATGCTACGTTATGAAATACTTAAGGAACAGGCTATAAAATCTCCAAGATTCTTCTAAAGATAAAAGAAAAACGAATTCAGATGAAAAAAATAATATACATACTAATTTTATTAATAAGCACAGCTAGTTTAGGGCAACGTAAATATGCTGCAGATAGATATTATAAAGAATTTGCCTATAAAAAAGCTTCCGAATTATATGAGTCAATTTATAAAAAAGGCGATAATTCTTATTTAGTATTAAGTCGTTTAGCAGATGCTCAATATTTCAATTTTGAATTTACAAAAGCAGAAAAGTATTATGCAAAATTAATGGAACTTCACGAAGAAAACGTTTCTTCTAAACATTTATTTAGATACTCTCAAGTATTGAAAACGAATGGTAAAATAGCTGAATCTGATACTTGGTTGTTAAAGTTAAAAGGAGAAAATAGCAGTGATAGTAGAGTTAAATCATTAGAGAATAATAAAGATTATTTTGCAGAATATTCCAATACAAAAAAAACGTATATTAATATTCATAATGTATCAAGCAATACAAAATATTCTGATTTTGGTGGTTTTATTTATGATGACGCACTTTATTTTGCATCAACGAAACCAAAAAATAAAAGAGATAAAAAGTTATATAAATGGAATAAACAACCATTTTTGAACATCTATAAGGCAAAGCAAAATAATATAGTATCTAAAAAAATGCTAGATTTAGAGAAATCAGAAATGCTTGAAGGATTAAGTTCAAAATATCATGAATCTAATATAATTATCACAAAAAACGGAAAAAAAGCCTATTTTACAAGAGATAATTACGATGGAAGAAAATTAAAAGGTGATGAAGATCAAGTATCTCATCTTAAAATTTACAGTGCCGATAAAATAGGTGAAATATGGGGTAATGTTCAAGAATTACCTTTTAATAGCAATGATTATTCATGTGGTCATCCAGCTTTAAGTTTAGATGAAGAAACTTTATATTTTGTATCAGATATGCCAAATGGATTTGGAGGTACTGATATTTATAAAGCAAGAATTTTAGGCGATAATAAATTTGGAAAATCAATCAATCTAGGAAGTGAAATTAATACAGAAAGTAGAGAAATGTTTCCATTTATCGGAACAAACAACGAGTTGTATTTTTCGTCAAATGGTCATTTAGGTTTAGGAGCTTTAGATGTTTTTGAAGCAAAATACGTTGAAGGGAAATATGAAAATCCTGTAAATTTAGGAAGTCCAATAAACAGTGCATTTGATGATTTTTCATTTGTAATAAACCAAAAACATTCCCACGGATTTTTCTCATCAAACCGCAAAAATGGAAAGGGAGATGATGATATTTATAGTTTTATAATTTATCAATGTAAAGAGGATATCAAAGGAGTAATTAGTGATTCTCGTACAGGAGAACCAATTTCTAATGTTGTTGTTCAATTAATGAATCCAAAAGGAGAAGTTGTATCATCATTAAAAACAGGACGTACAGGTTCTTATATTTTTAAACAGAGAGATTGTGAGCATAATTTTGTAGTTGTAGCATCAAAAGAAGGCTATAAAAATGTAAATGAACAAGCAGCAACCCTTGATGTTAATCAGCAAGATGTTATTGTAAATCTTAATTTACAGTCATTAATAGTAGGAAATCAGATAGTAATTAATCCTATTTATTTTGATTTTGATTTATGGAACATTCGAGAAGATGCCGAATATGAACTAGAAGATATTGTAAGTGTAATGAATACGTATCCTGAATTAGTTATCAAAATAGAGTCTCATACTGATAGTCGTGGAAGTAAAACTTACAATAGAAATTTATCTGATCGAAGAGCAAAATCAACGCGCGATTATATAATTTCAAGAGGAATTGCATCAAACAGAATAGAAAGTGCGATTGGTTTTGGAGAGGACGATTTATTAAATGATTGTGATGATGCCAACAGTAAAAAATGTACGGAAGAAGAGCATCAGAAAAACAGGCGTTCTTATTTTTATATTGTTAAAGGAAATGAAATTGTAAAGGCAGTAAATGAGTAAAAAAAGTAGTTGCTAAACGCTTAAAAAATAAGTTTTATAATAAAAAAACACGAGGTTAATACTTCGTGTTTTTTGGTTTATATTTTTTATGTTAATGAATAATCAAAGGTGATTTCTTCTTCGATAGTCGGTTCATCGCAATTTTTTAAATCATCAATAAAGGCATCAATTTGTATTTTCGTTACATTTGGCATGCAAATTATATGTGAAATATCACCTTCGGTTGCTAATTGCCATTTATCTTTAATTTTTTTAGATGTTTTAGGTAAAACTACGGTAATTGCATTTGGATTTCTCCATGCTTTAATACCGATTTTTTTTAGTGAAGCTTCACAATATTGTGCAACTTCTAAACTCTTTTGATAGCGTTCTTGTAAACCTTTAATACCCAATTGTTTTAAAGCGTACCATAAAAAAAGTGGTGAATGTCCGTTGCGAGAACCTGTTATGGTAGTATCTAACGAGCCGATATACGAAATTCCTTTGGCAATTCGATCTCTATTGGAGCGTTTTGCCATTAATACGCCCGTTGGTATTGGAGACCCTATAAATTTATGTCCGCTAATAGAAATACTATCAGCTCCATCCATAAAATCGAAGGGTAGGCGAGGTTGCATAAAAGCTCCAAAGGAACCAGATAAGGCTGCATCACAATGAATATAATGGTCTTGAATTGCTAGGCTTGCTAAAATGTTTTTTATGTTAGAAATATCGTCTTTTGCTTCTTTCATAGTCGTACCAAAAGTAGCCAAAACAATAACGGGTTTATGGCGGTTCATACGCACGGTGTTCTTAAAATCTTTATAATCCATTTCACCGTTTTCTTGTGCTTTTATAACAATACTAGGGATGTTTAATAAATGAATGTTTTTACGAATACTATAATGTGTAGATTCGGAATAATAAACAATTGCTTTGGGATATAACTCACGCGCAAGATACAAACCATATAAATTACTTTCAGAACCTCCGTTGGTAACATAGCCCCAAAAATCTTTGGGATTTGCTCTAAATAATTTGGCAAAAAAAGCAATTACTTCGCGTTCCATTTCATGAGTTTGTACTTGGTACGTTCCTTTTTCAAAGGGATCTCCTAAATTGTTAATAGGAAATTGAAAGAACTCATTTAAGGCGGAGTAATCAAAATCTTTTGAAACGGGGTAGCCTAAAAAACCATCACGAGCGGTGGTTAATTGTTCTTTTAGTGTGTTTAATTTTTGTCTATTTTCTTCGGATAAATTTTTAAAACCTGCCATAGTAATGATATTTAGCTATCAAAAGTAGCAGAATCAATAATAATAGTTAGTATTTAGGTTTAAATTTAGATTATTTTTCTGTTTATTTTATTTATATAGATAAATAATCTAAAATTATGTTTTTGGAATACTTTTAATAGAAAAAACACAGTTTTATAAAGATATTATTTTCTGATAAAAAAGATGAATTCATGTACTTTTTTTAAGGTCGTTCTGGTTTTTAGCCCCGATTGAAGCAATTGTTTGAGCTCTTTTTTATTTTTCTTTTAAAAATAAAAAAAGCGAGTGCGCAAAGCGGGAATAGCTTCAAATAAAATTAATATAGAAAAATAATTTCAAAAAAAAACCTCACTATTTCTAGTGAGGTTTTTAAATTTATAAAAAAAGATAAAGAATATTTTTTAAGCTTCTTCGTCAATATAATCTTCAATTGGGTTACAAGAACAAATTAAGTTTCTATCACCAAAAGCATCATCTACTCTACGAACAGAAGGCCAAAATTTATTATCGGCAACATAACTTAAAGGAAATGCCGCCTGCTGACGCGTGTATGGTAAATCCCATTGGTCATCAGTTAGTAAACCTTGTGTATGCGGTGCATTTTTTAAAGGGTTGTTCGTGTCTTCTTTGGTTGCTTCTGAAATTTCTTTACGAATAGCAATCATAGCATCACAAAAACGATCTAATTCAGCTACATTTTCAGATTCCGTAGGCTCAATCATCATTGTTCCTCCTACTGGGAAAGAAACCGTTGGTGCGTGAAAACCGAAATCCATCAAACGTTTAGCGATATCAACTACTTCAATTCCGTTTTGTTTAAAGTCTCTACAGTCAATAATCATTTCGTGCGCCGCTCTATTCATTTCTCCTGAATATAAGGTTTCGTAATGACCGTGTAAACGTTCTTTAATATAATTGGCGTTTAAAATAGCATTTTTTGTAGAATCTGTTAATCCTTTAGCGCCTAACATGGTTATATATCCGTAAGAAATTAAACATACCAAAGCAGATCCCCAAGGAGCAGCAGAAATAGCAGTAATTGCATTTTCACCACCTGTTGGAATTAATGGGCTTGTAGGTAAAAAAGGTACTAATTGAGGCGCAACACATATTGGTCCAACCCCTGGTCCACCACCTCCATGAGGAATGGCGAATGTTTTATGTAAGTTTAAGTGACAAACATCAGCACCAATTGTTGCAGGGTTTGTTAATCCTACTTGTGCGTTCATATTTGCACCATCCATATAAACTTGCCCACCGTTATCATGAATAATTTGGGTGATTTCTTTAATCGCTTTTTCGTACACTCCATGCGTTGATGGATAAGTAACCATTAAAGCGGCTAAATTATCTTTATGTTTTTCGGCTTTTGCACGTAAATCTTCAACATCGATATTTCCTTTTTCATCGGTTTTGGTAACCACTACTTTCATACCAGCCATAACTGCCGATGCTGGGTTTGTACCGTGTGCCGATGCAGGAATTAAACAGATATTTCTATGAGCATCATCATTTGATTCATGATACGCACGAATTACCATCAATCCTGCAAATTCTCCTTGTGCACCAGAATTTGGCTGTAAAGAAGTTCCTGCAAAACCAGTAATAACGTTTAATTGATTTTCTAAGTTTTTTAATACTGTTTGATATCCTTCAGCCTGTTCTAATGGTACAAATGGGTGAATATTCCCCCATTGTGCATTACTTAAAGGTAACATTTCAGAAGCAGCATTTAATTTCATGGTACATGATCCTAAAGAAATCATGGAATGATTTAACGCTAAATCTTTACGTTCTAATTTTTTGATATAACGCATCATTTCAGTTTCTGACTGATACGTATTAAATACCTCATTGTCTAAGAAAGAAGTGTTTCTTAAAACGTTAGGAGCAATTGCGACTGTTGTTGTTAATTGTGTAACAGTAACATTTTGTACATTAAAAGCTTGTTCAAAACAATCAACAATGGCATTAATTTCTTTTAAACTAACGGTTTCATTTACTGAAATAGAAACGTGGTTGTTATCAATATAATTAAAGTTGATTCCGTTTTCTTGTGCAACAGTGCGTAATTTTTCAGCTTCAACTTCAATTAAAATAGTATCGAAATAGGCGCTATTTTTTTGTTTGAAACCTAGTGTTTCTAGAGCTGTAGCTAAGGTGTTTGCTGCAGCATGAGTTTTGTCAGCAATATATTGTAAACCATCTTTACCATGGTAAACGGCATACATTCCTGCCATAACAGCTAATAAAACCTGTGCAGTACAAATATTAGAAGTAGCTTTTTCACGCTTAATATGTTGCTCACGAGTTTGTAACGCCATACGCAATGCACGACCACCGTTAACATCTTTAGTAACACCAATTACACGACCAGGAAGACTACGTTTGTAAGCTTCTTTGGTAGCAAAATAACCAGCATGAGGACCTCCGTAACCTAATGGAATTCCGAAACGTTGTGTAGTTCCTACTACTACGGCAGCACCAAATTCAGCAGGTGCTTTTAATTTTACTAATGATAAAATATCGGCAGCAACAGCTACTTTTATATTTTTTTCGTTACAGTTGGCAACAAATTCAGTATAATCGCAAACCTGCCCATGTTTTCCTGGGTATTGAACAATAGCTCCGAAAAAATCTTCAGAAAAATCAAATTCTTCATGATTTCCTACAACTAATTCAATTCCGATAGGCGTTGAACGTGTTTTTAAAACCGATAATGTTTGTGGTAAAATATCTTCAGAAACAAAAAACTTGGTTACACCTGCTTTTTTCTGAGCACGCTCACGTACATCAAATAATAACGCCATTGCCTCAGCAGCAGCAGTTGATTCATCTAATAAAGATGCGTTTGCAAGTTCCATACCTGTTAAATCGCAAACCATGGTTTGGAAATTTAACAATGCTTCTAAACGTCCTTGTGCAATTTCTGCTTGATATGGCGTATAAGCGGTGTACCAACTTGGGTTTTCTAAAATATTACGTTGAATAACACTTGGCACAATTGCCTCGTTGTATCCTAATCCGATGTAACTTTTAAAAACCTTGTTTTTTGCACCTAATTCGGTAATATGATTCAGATATTCATACTCACTCATTGCAGGAGCTAAATCTAATTCGTTTTTAAGGCGAATATCATCAGGAATTGTTTCAAAAATTAATTGGTCTATGCTATCAGATTTAATCGTTTCTAGCATTTTTTCTTGTCCTTTTGAATTAGGACCAATATGTCTTAGTTGAAATGAATTTGTGTTCATTCTGTGTTGTTTTTTAGTCCATCAAAAATAACAAAAAAGTGTAATTTTTATAGTATGTTTTTGGCTTAAAACTGATATTTTATTAACTAAATGTAATGGTTCTAAACATAAAAACTATTTTTGTGTAATGAATTTGCTAAAAAAACTATTTAATTTTTATATAAACGCTAGTATTCACGTAGCCTTAGCGGTCTGTTCATTTGTTTGTATTACTGCGCTATATTTTAGATTGGAATACAATAAATCGTTGTTGTTTTTTATTTTTTACGCTACAATTACGGGTTATAACTTTGTAAAATATGCAGGAGTTGCTAAATTGTATCATAAAAGTTTAACAAGGCATTTAAAAATTATTCAAATTTTTTCGTTGTTTTGCTTTTTAATGATGTGTTTTTATGTAACTAGATTAAGTTTAAAAACAGTACTCTTTTTTAGTCCCTTCGGATTATTAACACTTTTATATGCTGTTCCTTTTTTTAGTGGATTTAAAAAAAACTTACGAAGCATTGGCTACTTAAAAATCATAATTGTTGCTTTAGTTTGGTCGGGAATAACGGTTTTTTTACCTTTTTTTGATACTCTTGCTAGTTTTTCGAGTTCTCTTTATTTATTAGGATTACAGCGTTTTTTGTTTGTGGTGGTTTTAATTCTACCTTTTGATATAAGAGATGTAAAATATGACGCTATTTCTTTGCAAACCATTCCTAAAAAAATAGGGGTTCAGCAAACCCAAAAAGTAGGTTATGTTTTATTAACACTTTGTTTTTTTTTAGAATTTATAATAACGTCAAATACTAATTTTAAACAGGTTTTTTTCGTGATTTTTACGCTTCTTTTGGTTTTATTGATGCGTTGTTCAGAAAAACAATCAACTTATTATAGTTCATTTTTTGTAGAATCAATTCCTATTATTTGGTTGCTTTTGTTGCTAATAACTTGATATTCTATGGATAAAAAAATAAAATCTTTTTAAAATAGTGCATTATTTGTTTAATATCATTTGTATTTTTGGATACGAACCCTTAAATAAAATGCTATGACACCAAAAAGAAGTTTTGTTTTCGATTTTGATAGTACACTCACAAAGGTAGAAGCTTTAGATGTTTTAGCAGAAATAAGTCTGCTAGGAAATCCGAAGAAAGAGGCTATTATTAATCAAATTATAACAATAACCAATCAAGGAATTGACGGCGAAATATCGTTTACCGAATCTTTAAAAAAACGGATTGACTTATTAAACGCTACAAAAGCTGATTTACCTTTATTGATAAAAGAATTAGAACAAAAAGTATCTCGTTCAATTGCTGATAATAAAGATTTTTTTAAAGAGTTTTCTGATGATATTTATGTAATATCCGCAGGTTTTAAGGAATTTATAATTCCGATTGTTGCCGAATATAATATTCCTGCTGAAAGAGTTTTTGCTAATACTTTCGAGTTTGATAAAAACGATGCAATAATAGGTTTTGATACTCAAAATTTGTTATCGCAACACAATGGAAAAATTGACTGCTTAAAAAACTTAAATTTAGCTGGTGAAATTCAAGTAATCGGTGATGGTTATAGCGATGCGGTAACCAAAAAAGCAGGAGTTGCTGATACTTTTTTTGCCTATACCGAAAATGTACAAAGAGCAAAAACCATAGAAAATGCCGACCATATTACGCCTAATTTAGACGAATTTTTATACTTAAACGATTTGCCAAGAAATATATCATATCCAAAGAATAGAATTAAAATTTTATTATTAGAAAATGTTCATAATGATGCTTTTACCAACTTAACAGCCGATGGTTTTACAGTAGAAACAGTGTCAAAAAGTTTATCCGAAGAAGAATTAATTGATAAATTAAAAGATGTTCATGTTTTAGGGATTCGCTCAAAAACACAGGTTACTAAAAAGGTAATCGAATCGGCAGATAAATTAATGGTGGTTTCGGCATTTTGTATCGGAACAAAACAAATAAATTTAGAGGCTTGTAAAGAAAATGGTGTGGTCGTTTTTAACGCTCCTTATAGTAATACTCGCTCGGTGGTAGAATTGGCAATTGGCGAAATTATTATGTTAATGCGTAGTGTTTTTCAGCGAAGCACAGAAATTCATAATGGTCAGTGGAATAAGACTGCCCAAGGTTCGAGAGAAATTCGAGGTAAAAAACTAGGAATTATAGGCTACGGAAATATTGGTAAACAATTGTCTGTTTTAGCCGAAGCAATGGGTATGGATGTGTATTATTATGATGTTGAAGATAAATTAGCCTTAGGAAATGCTAGTAAAATAAATACTTTAAAAGAGCTGTTAAATATAGCTGATGTTATTACCTTACATGTAGATGACAATGCGGCAAATAAAAACTATATCGGAGAAAAAGAAATTGCTCAAATGAAAGATGGTGTTCATTTTGTAAATTTATCGAGAGGTTTTGTGGTTGATATTAAAGCCTTGGTGGCAGGTTTAAAATCGGGTAAAATAGCAGGAGCGGCTGTTGATGTATATCCTGAAGAACCAGCAAAAAATGGTGATTTTTATACGGAATTAAAAGGCTTAAATAATGTGATTTTAACACCTCATGTTGGTGGAAGTACCGAAGAAGCACAAAAAGATATCGCTAACTTTGTGCCAGGAAAAATAATGGCATATATGAATTCGGGAAATACGGTTGATGCGGTAAATTTCCCTAATATCCGCTTGCCACGTCAAATAAATGCACATCGATTTTTGCATATTCATAAAAATATATCGGGTGTAATGGCTAAAATCAATAAAGTTTTGGCAAAATACGATTTGAATATTACAGGACAGTATTTATCGACAGATGAAAAAGTAGGCTATGTAATTACGGATGTAAATAAAATATATGATAAAAAAGTTATCGAAAAATTGCAAGAAATAGACGGAACTATAAAATTTAGAATATTATATTAATATTTAATCTTGATAAACAATATGTTAAGTTTTTATTTTATGATATTTGTCATGTATTTTGTTTATTTCTGATTTTATATTTGTTATCAAAAATAATTATTAGAATGAAAGAAGTATCAAGAAAATCACAAATATCTTCGCCAACACCTATTGATAAAAAAGTACTATTAGAGCAAGACACAATTCTGATTAGTATTACCGATAAAAAAGGTGTTATTGAATATTGTAATGAAGATTTTGTTGCTTCATCAGGGTATGAAGAATGTGAATTAGTAGGGGCAAGGCATAATATTATTCGACATCCAGAGATGCCTAGGATTATTTTTAAAATGATGTGGGAGCGTTTAGAACAAGGTGAAAATATGATTGCCGTAGTTAAAAACTTAGCGAAATCAGGTAAGTATTATTGGGTAGTTACTGACTTTACGGTTAAAAAAGATGAAAAAGAACAGGTATTAAGTTATAAAGCAATTCGAAGATTAGCTCCTCAAAAAGCAATTGATGAGGTAATTTCTTTATATAAAAAACTTAAAGATATTGAAGATGTAAAGGGAATGGAAGCTTCTCGGAAATTTTTAAATGGTTTTTTAGATACCAAAGAATTAGAGTACGATAGTTATATAGAGGGCTTAGTTTCGTCTGGAATGAATATGTCAAAACCTAAAAAAGATAAAAAAGTAGGTGCATTTTTTAACTGGTTCTTTTTTGCCGAAGAAAGACCGTTTTAAAATGTAGGTTAAATCAAAAATAAATATAGGGTATTTAATAAATGAAAAAGGATTGTTTTATATTTGAAAACAATCCTTTTTTCTATTACATGAATTATCAAAAGACCTTAGACTACGCACAACAACAAGATAAAGAAGATAAATTAGCATACTTACGCAATCAATTTCATATTCCGAAAGATAAAAAAGGTAACGACTGGTTATATTTTACAGGAAACTCTTTAGGATTACAGCCTAAATCGACTAAAAAATACATCAATCAAGAATTAGAAGATTGGGCAAAATATGGTGTAGAAGGTCATTTTGAAGGAGAAACTCCTTGGTTACCATATCATGAGTTTTTAACCGAAAATATGGCGAAAATAGTAGGGGCAAAACCGCTAGAAGTTGTCGTTATGAATACCTTAACTACTAACTTACATTTGTTGATGGTTTCGTTTTATCAGCCTACCAAAAAGAAATATAAAATTGTAATAGAATCTGATGCTTTTCCTTCGGATAGATATGCGGTACAATCGCAATTAAATTTTCATGGATTTGATGCATCCGAAGGTTTAATAGAATGGAAACCAAGAAAAGGCGAAGAATTATTAAATATTGAAGATTTAGAAACAATTATAGCTGAACAAGGCGATGAAATTGCGTTGTTATTAATTGGCGGTGTAAATTATTATACAGGTCAATATTTAGATTTAAAGCGAATCGCTGAAATAGGACATTCAAAAGATTGTTTTGTTGGAATTGATTTAGCACACGGAGCAGGAAATATTTCTCCCGAATTACACAACTCAGGTGTAGATTTTGCAGCTTGGTGTACTTACAAATACTTAAATTCAGGTCCAGGAAGTTTAGCAGGATTATTTGTTCATGAAAAACACGCAGAAAATAAAGAGTTACCTCGTTTTGCTGGTTGGTGGAATCATAACAAAGAAACTCGTTTTAATATGCGTCAACCTTTTGATGTAATGGCGGGTGCTGAGGGTTGGCAATTATCGAATCCTCCAATATTATCGATGGCAGCCATCAAAGCTTCCTTAGATATGTTTGCTGAGGTAGGAATGGAGGCTTTACGAGAAAAATCAGAAAAATTAACAGGATATTTTGAGTTTTTAATCAATGAAATAAATTCTGAGGATATTAAAATTATTACGCCATCAAATCCAAAAGAAAGAGGTTGTCAATTATCTATTCAAGTTAAAAATGCCGATAAAAATTTGCATAAAAAATTAACCGAACATAATATAATTACCGATTGGCGTGAACCAGATGTTATCCGCTGTGCACCAACGCCAATGTATAATTCTTTTGAAGATGTTTATAAAATGGTAAGCATTTTAAAAGGATTGTTATCAAAATAAATCAATATGAATAAACAAGATAATATATTAATAATAGGTGCAGGTCTGTGCGGAAGCTTATTAGCTTTACGATTAGCACAAAGAGGATATAAGGTTTCGGTTTATGAAAGCAGACCCGATTTAAGAACTGTTGATATTTCAGCAGGTCGTTCTATAAATTTAGCATTATCAGACCGAGGATTTAAAGCCTTGCGTTTAGCAGGTGTTGCCGAAAAAGCTCGTGAAATTTGTATTCCAATGTACGGAAGATTGATTCATGATATTGAAGGAAATACATTTTCATCAAATTATTCAGGTAGAGATAATGAGTGTATAAATTCCATTTCTCGTGGCGATTTAAATGCGATTTTATTATCTGAAGCCGAAAAACATGAAAATGTAACCATTCATTTTAATAAAAAATGTACTTCTGTAAATATTGAAAACACAATAGCACACTTTAAAGATTATCATACAAAAGAAGAGTTTTCTATAAATTCGGATGTGATTTTCGGTACTGATGGAGCTGGTTCTGTTTTACGTAAAAGCTATTATTTAGAACGAAAATTTTTGTTTAGTTATTCTCAAAATTATTTATCTCATGGATATAAAGAGCTAGAAATTCCTGCGGATAAAAAAGGGAATCATCAAATAAGTAATGCTCATTTACATATTTGGCCTCGTGGTGCATATATGTTAATTGCATTGCCAAATATGGATGGTAGTTTTACCGTTACGCTGTTTTTAAGTTATGATGAAGGAAAATATAATTTTAATAATTTAACATCCGAAGAAAAAATAACCGAATTTTTTGAAACACAATTTCCTGATGCGTTAAAATTAATTCCGAATATTAAAGAGGAGTTTTTAAACAATCCGACAGGAGCTTTGGGAACGGTAAAATGTTCGCCTTGGCATTATCAAAATAAAACTATTTTATTAGGAGATGCAGCACACGCAATCGTGCCGTTTTATGGGCAAGGAATGAATGCTTCTTTTGAAGATATTACCGTTTTTGATAAAATTCTTAATCAAAATTTAGGCGATTGGGAAACGGTGTTTAAAACCTACGAAAAAGCAAGAAAAGAAAATACCGATGCTATTGCCGATTTAGCAATTGATAACTTTCATGAAATGAAAAATCATGTTGCTAATCCGTTATTTAAAGAGAAAAGAATATTGGAAATGGCTTTAGAAAAAGCGTTTCCAAATGAATATTTTTCTAAATATTCGATGGTTACTTTTAAAGAAGATATTCCGTATGCTGATGCCATGAAAAAAGGACGTGCGCAAGATAAAGCATTGTTAAATTTGGTAGCAGATGCTGATTTTAAACAATCTGGTAATTTAGAGAATCTTCTTGAAAAAGTACAAAAACAAACCAATGAAATTTTGCAAGAAGATGAAATAGCAGGATTGTAATTTTTTTATCAAAATAAATTAGATAAAGATGACTGATGAAATAAAACAAAAAATCATTGCCATTTGTGAGGAGAAAATTACTAAAAAAGGTGCAAATGTAGGTTTGTCTTTTTATGCGTTTTTTCAAAATAAAAATGATAATCCGAAGTTGTTAATGCAAGTCGCAACTTGGTGGATTGAAACACATCAATTAAATCATTTTGAAAAAGCTATCAAAATTAAAACAATGATTGAAAATTATAAATAAAAACAAAATTTGCGTTAGGGATTGAAGCGACATCCTTTTTATAAAACTTTTCTTTTATAAAAAGATATAGCGGAAAGCCCGACCTTTAGGGAACGCCCAAAATATATACATATGAATTTAGTACAGCCTTTAAATTTTAAAAAGTGGATTGATGAAAATCGTCATTTATTAAAACCGCCCGTTGGAAATAAACAGGTGTGGGATAATGGTGATTATATCGTAATGGTTGTTGGAGGACCTAACAATAGAAAAGATTATCATTATAACGAAACACCAGAATTTTTTTATCAAGTAGAAGGGGATATGATTCTGAAAATTATCGACCAAAATGGTAAAATGATTGATGTCGAAATTAAGGAAGGAGATATTTATTTATTGCCCGCTAAAGTGCCACATTCGCCACAACGTAAAGAAAATACTGTTGGTTTAGTTATTGAATATCCAAGGTCGGAAGGAATGTTGGATGCATTAGAATGGTATTGCGAAAATTGCGGAAATCAGCTATACAGAGAAGAATTTGCTTTAGATAATATTGAAACTGATATGCCCGTTATTTTTGATAAATATTACTCTGATACTCAAAAATGTACGTGTTCTAATTGCGGAACAATTATGAATCCTCCGAATAAAATTTAAAAATATCTAATAATTTTATCAAAAAAATCATCATAAAAATTATTTAAATAAAATAAACGATGGAAAAACGTAAACTACGAATAAACGGACATTCTCATTTATTGCCTTATCCTGAGCAAATACCTCAGTTTATGAAGGAAAAAGAAATTTTTTGGGTCGATGATGAACGTAAACATATGTTACAAAAAGGATGGAAACGTCCTGTAACAGATTCTAGTTTTTTCTTAGATGAGAAATTACGTTGGATGGAAAAAAATAAGTTAGATCATGCAGTTGTTTTAAATTTATCGCAATTATATGGTAACGGATTGCGTTTGGAAGAAATGAAAAAAGCTTTGCGTTTTCAGAATGATTTTAACGCAAAAGTACAGCATGACCATCCTGATAAATTTACTTGTGGTTTTGTAGTTCACCCTGGTTTTATTTATGGTGCTTTGTACGAAATGGAACGCTGTGTGGAGGAATTAGGATTAAAAGTTTTGTGTTTACCAACGCATTTTATGGATTCGATAGGGCAGTGGCGTTGTGTTTTTGATAAAGAAAATGACCGTATTTTTGAATTAGCTGATAAGTATAAATTAGCCATTGAAATTCATCCGTATGATGGTGATAAAATGATAAAATTAGAAAATACCAATTGGCGTTTTCATTTAATTTGGATGTTGGCACAATGTGGTGATGCCTATCATTTTTATACGTTAAACGGAATGCAAGAGCGTTTTAAAAATATCAGAACTTGTTTTGCACATGGCGGGCAATTGGCACAAATGAATTTAGGACGTAGGATTCAAGGTTTTGACGGAAGACCTGATTTATTTGAAGGAAAAACGCATCCTAGAAAAGCGGTTGGGCATCCAAATATTTTCTTTGATACGCTAGTACATGATACCGATTCGTTAAAATTAATGATTGACCGACAAGGCTCAAATCAAATTATTATGGGCTTAGATGACCCGTATCCACTAGGAGAAATGGAAAGTGATGCGCAATCTTCATATCCAGGGAAATTGTTAGATTTGGCTATTGATAGAGATATTATCAATCAAAAACAATATCATGAAATTTGGGAAGACAACACCTTGCGTTGGTTATTTGGTGATGATGAAAAAGCAAAACAAGATTTAATTACAAAGATTTTAGGCTAATTTTTGAAGCATTTTTAGGAGGCTATTTAGTAAAGTGTTTTAGGGTGTTTTTTCTTGGTTGATATATTTACCAATAACAATTCCCATTAAAACTACTAAGTATATTTGCCCAATTAAACCGATAAAAACCACGGCTTTTTGAGCCAAAACAGTTTCGGGTAAAATTTCGCCATAGCCAATGGTTAGCAGTGTTATATAGCTAAAATACATTAAGTTTTGAATTGTTGAAATACCATTTTCGGGGAAGCTAAAAGAACCTGGATAAAAAATTTCAATAAGTAAACAGATAAAAAAACCGATAAAACCAAGCGATATAAAACCACTAATTAGACCTAAAATTGTTTTTTGATCGATATTTTTAGTATTCCAAACTTGAATAATTAATTCTCTGGTTACAACGATATGAAAGATAAAATAAGAGCTAATTCTTAAAATATCAACAAAGTGTTTTCCTGCTTTGTCAAATATATCTAAACTGAAAGACAAGGTGGCTAATAAGATTAAAAGCAGTACTAACCAAAATGTTTTTTTCTTTTTATGAAGTAAAAATAAGCCTGTACTTAAATTAAAAAGATGGAGTACAGGCGATATTTTAGTATCATAAATTTCAATAGGAAAAACAAGTGCACCAAATAACAGTGTTAATTGTGAAAATAAAAATATTTGAAATCGGAACTTGTATAATTCGTTTAACATTTAATCTAATAATTCTTTTTTAAATTGGTATCCTTTATAATTTACTTTATATAAAACACTATAAAATGCAGGAATAAATAATAACGTAATTACTGTTCCAAATAATAAACCAACCATTATGGTTACAGCCATAGGCTCCCACATAGCACCTCCACCAAGGTATAAAGGCACTAAACCTAAAACAGTTGTAAATGTTGCTAAAATAATCGGTCGGAAACGTTGTAAACAAGCGGCAATAATAGCATCTTGAGGTATTCTTTTTATTTCATTTTCTTCAATTTCAATTCTATCGACTAAAACAATGGCATTATTAATAACAATTCCTGCTAAAGAAATTACCCCTAAAAAAGCCATAAATCCGAAAGGAACATTAAAGATTAATAAGCCTAAAACCATTCCAATCACTCCTAAAGGAATGGTTAAAACAATCATCGTCATTTTTCGTAAAGAATTAAATTGAATGATTAATAACATGATAATAATAAAAGCAGATAACGGTAAATACTTAATTACAGCACCCATGTTTTCAGCCGAATTTTCAGCATCTCCTCCTAATTTATAAGTATAATCATTTCCCCATTTTTTCTTTTGAAGTGCGAGCCACGGTTTTAATTCAGCAGTAATTTTATTAGCATTACCATTGGCTGTTAATTCACTTTTTACATTAATTGAACGAGTTAAATCTAATCGTTTTATTTTGGTGTATTGCCATTGTGGAATAATTTCAGCAACCTGAATTAATGGTACACTTTTTCCTGAGTTTTGACCATAAATATTTAAGGTTTCTAAAGATGCTAAATCTTGATTTTTACTATTAGCACTTTGCATTACAATAGGAATAGCATTGTTTCCTTCTCTAAATTCACCAGCATTAAAACCATCTAAAACTGTTTGTAAAGAAATAGCAATATCTTGATTAGATATTCCTGCTTTTTGAGCTTTAAAAGGAGCTATTTTAATGATAAATTTTTTACCTTTCGGTCCCCAGTCATCACGTATATTTTTAGTTCCGCTAATAGAGAATAGTTTTGCTTTTATTTGAGAAGAAATAGAAGCTAATTTATCAGGGTTATCTCCTGATACTTTTATTTCAATAGGAGTTCCGCCACCTCCAGCACCTAAAAGCCCTACTTTTATTTGTGCATTCGGAAAGTTATTAAAACAGTAGGTATCTAATTTATTAATAAGACTTGCATTTGCTAAAAAATGTGTGGTATTAATTAGCATATGAGCATAATTAGAATTTGGCTCATCGACAGTATAACCTAAGTCATAAGAAGAAGGTCCTTTACCGATAAAAGAAGTCCAATCTTCAACGCCTTCTAATTGATTTTTATGTATCAATAAATCGGTTTTTATATATTTTTCAATTTCAAAAACAGTTTTTGATGTTTCTTCGATTTTTGTTCCTTGTGGAAGGTTAATATCAACAGTAATCATATTTCTATCACTATCAGGAAAGAAAAGAACATCCAACAATCCGAAGCCAAAAAAAGAAAGTATTAATAAGCCTAAAACAGAAAATAATACTGTTTTTTTCCATTGTAATGCTATCAAAATTAAATCTTTATATTTAGATTTCATTGCATAGATAATTTTATCTAAAAAACTCGGTTTTTGTGTTTTTTTCTTTTCAACTTTTAAGAAATAAACAGCAAATAAAGTAATAATAGAAAGTGAAATAATCCAAGAGCTAATTAAAGCAATTGTAATAACCACAAATATAGGTCCCATAATATCACCCATAACAGATTCTGCCATATAGAAAGACATAAAAGCGGCTGATGTTGTTAGGGTAGAAATAAGTAAAGGCATAAATAATTCTGAGCCCGATTCAATAGCAGCTTGTTTGGCAGGTTTGCCACTTTCCATTTTTACAATAATAGATTCTGCAACAACAATTCCGTTATCAACCATCATTCCTAAAGCCATAATTAGTGCTGCTAAAGAAATTTGATTTAATCCAATACCCATTAATCCCATTATAAATAACGTGCTAATAGTAACTATAGGAATTAAACTAGAAATAACTAATCCTGTTCGTAATCCTAAGAAAATCAACATAACAGCTAAAACAATACCAATGGCTTGTAATAAATTTGTCATGAAATTATCGATTTTACTATCGATATATGTATCAATAGAGGTAATTCTTGAAGTGTTTAAGCCTACAGGAAGTTTAGCATTATATTGTTGAATTAATACATCAATTTCTTGTCCTAATTTAATAATATTTCTACCTTTTTTTAATGAAATATGTAAGGTTATAGCTTCATTTCCATTTACCTTAACAATTTGTTTTGGCGGATAAATATAATCTTGTTTAATTGTTGTAATATCTTTTAATGAAATAACTTGACCACTTTTACCAATAGGAATTAAAAGATTTTCGATGTCAGAAAGTGTATTGAAATTACCTGTTGGTTCTAAAATTATTCTTTCTTCTTCAATATTAATTTCACCACCTGTATTTAAAATATTGGTAGTTGCAATAATTCCTTGTAAAGTACTTGATGTTAATCCGTAGGCTTTTAATTTATTGTTATCAAAATTAACAAAAACACGTTCTTCTTGATTTCCATTTATTTCAACTTTAGCAGCGTCATCAAGTTTAATTAAATCATTTCTTAAAGCATCAGCATATGTTTTTAATTCTTTATAACTAAAACCATCATTTGCTATTCCTAAGGCTATTCCAAAAACTTCACCAATTCCTTCATCTTTTAATAAAGGGCGTACGTTTTGTGGTAAGCCTTGTAAATTTGTTAGTTTTCTTCGTAAACGATCCCATACAGATTGTAATTCTTCAGGAGAAACATCCATTTTAAGTTCTACATTAATTACAGAAAGCCCAGACCTAGAGGTACTAGTAACTTTTTTTAATTCAGGTAATTCTTGAACTATTTTTTCTATTTTATCAGTAACTAATTGTTCTACTCTTTCTGGGCTAGCTCCAGGGAAAGAAGATATTATTGATGCGACTCTTATGGTAAAAGGTGGCATACTATCACGAGATAAATCACTATAGAATTTTAACCCCATCAATAAACATACTACTAATATACTTAGTACAACACGGCTTTTATTGATTGAAAATTTTGTTATATTCATAGCTTATAATTTTACTTTTTGTCCGTCTAAAAGAGAATTTGTACCAGCAGTAACTAATAATTGACCTTTTTTAAGCCCATCTAAAACGGTAAAACCATTATTTGTTATTTTACCTAAAGTAATATGTTGTTTTTTTACAGTTCCTATTTTTTTATCAGCTGTATTTACAATAAAAACAAAATTACCTTTACCATCTTCTCCAACTGTTTTTACAGGAACGATAATCTGTTTATTTGTTTTAACTTCTTCTTTATTAAAATTAAAAGTAACGCTTGCCGTCATACCTTGTTTTAATTTTTGAGTATCGCCATGTAATGCTATTTTTATAGGATAGGTTGCCGAATTTACATCAATTACAGGAGCTATTTCAGTAATATTACCTTTAAAAGAACTTCCTTCTAAGGCTGAAAAAGAAAGTACTGTTTCCATATTTAAAGCTACTTTATTAATAATACTTTCGGGTAATCCTATTTCAACATTAAGCCCTTCGCCAGCATTTAACACCGCAATTACTTGCCCTGAATTTGCGGTTTCATTAATACTTACATTTTTAGAGGCTATAATTCCATTTTTTGGGGCATAAATATATCCGTAAGCTATTTGAGATTTTTTAATACCGATATTCCTTTTTGCGGTTTCTAACTGGTCTAAATTAGTTTGATACACATTTTTAGCCTGTTCATAATCACTTAATGAATTACTTCCTTTTTCGTATAAAGAACGAGTTCTTTCTAATTGAGATTTAGATGTTTTAAGCGTAGATTTTGCCGAATTTAAGGCGCTTAAAGTTTGTTCATAAGCTAAATTAGCTTGGATATTATCTAGCTTAGCTATTAAATCGCCTTTTTTTACTTTTTTACCAACTTTTACATTTAGTTTAGTAATAACACCTGAACTACGAAAACTTAATTCAATTTCATTACTAGCTTTTACCAAGCCACTAAATGTACGGGTTAATTCAGTATTTGATTTACCTATTGTAATGTATTTAATTGGTCTAATAATTTCAATCTGCTTTTTTTGTTCTTTTTTACAAGAAAATAACGTTGAAAATATCAATAGTACGAGAAATATATTTTTCATGATAGCTTATTTTTTATTGATAATAAATTGGTTAGCATTTTTAAAGAATAAATCGTTTTCTTGTTGTGTGTGTGTTAAGAAGAAATGACCAATAATTCTTTCTAATTGTATAGAAGTTAATAAAAATTGATATTTTGCAGTAGCACTTCCTAGTTTAGATTGCAGGTAATTATTTTGAGAATCAATTAATTGAATAATTGTTATTGAGCCATTTTGATAGGCATTTTGTGTTAAATCTAAACTTTCTTTTGCTGTTTTTTCTGATATTTTAGAAGTTTCGATATTAGCGATACTTCCCATTAAATCTAAAGAAATTTCCTGAACTTTTCTTGTAAGATTCTGTTTTAAGCTTAATTTTTGAATATCGATTTGTTCTCTTTGTATAAAAGCTGTTTGTTGCTGAATATTTCTTGAGTTTTTTCCGAAAATTGGTATTGATACATTTAAAGCAACATTATACGTGTTATTAGGTAAGTTTGGATATCCTAAAGGAATTTTACTTCCTTTACCATTTTTTATAAGACCAACGTTGTATTGACCTTGTAAGGCAATTGTTGGTAAATATCGACCATTTTTGTTTAATTTATAATTCAAATCTATTGCTTCACGATTTAGTAGTAAGCTTTTTAATTCGGGTGCATTTTTATATGCTGTTTTTACAAAAAAATCAACCAATTTAGGTAGTAATTCAGGAGAATCCATCATGTTTTTTAAAGATTCATAATTATAATCTTTAAAAATACCTTTAGATATATCGGCATCTGTTAATTCAATATCATCAGAAATAGTTGTATTTAATAATTGATTAATTGTTAAATACATTTGTTTTAATTGATTACTAGCATCAATAACATTTTGAGTATTTTGAGCTAATTGACTTTTAAATCGTAAAACATCAGCTTTACCTGAAGTACCAATTTCAAAATTTTGTTTAGCGATTTCTAAATTTTGTTTTGTTAATTGTAAATTTTTATTTTGAATATTGGTATTCGTTTTTAAAATTAAAGCATTAAAATAAGCCGAAGCGATATTTAATAACGCATCCATTTCTTCAGCATTATAATTTTCTTTTTGAGCTTTATTTAATTTTTTATTAATTTTAATACCTGTACTTGCATCAGGAGCGTAGAGTAATTGTTTTAATGTTACATCGGCTTTTGCTTCAATTTCAGGATTCTGTCCAGTAGCATATTGTGCTATTTTTGGGTCGATATAAATTCCTTGAACATTGGCTGTTAAATCAGGTAAATAGTTGCTTTTACTCGTTTTAATATCTTGTTCTGTAAGTGCTATTTTTTTATGTTCGGCTTGTAATTCTAAATTGTTTTGAATAACTTTATTCATCAATTTTTTTAGTGAATAAGCATTTTTAGAAGGTTTTTCGATAAAAGAACCTATTAAATTAGCCCTACCTAAAATACTATAACGAAGTTGTAAGTTAATTTTTTTAGCAGTAGTATAGTTGATAGTAAGTTGATTGTTGTAATCAACAAATATTGGTAATTGAGAAGGATTAGTTCCGTTTAAAATAGCTTCAGTATGTAGTGCTGTTTTTGTAAAAAGTTGATTGAAAACATTAGTCGGTTTATTAGAAGCTAATATTCCTAATTTAACATCTTTAATACCATTTGAAGAAAAAGAAGGTAATTTTTTGATGTTTATTTCCTTGGCAATTTGTGTCGTTTCTTGGTCAGAAAACGTGTATCCATCATTAAAATAAATGGCATCTATATCGTTTAATTTCGATATATCAATTTTATTATCAACCAAAGGAATTAATTTATAAGAAGCTGTTTTGTCTTTAAAATAACTATCTAAGGTTTTTTTTATAGGAAGATTTTTAATTTTATTATCAGAAATAATTATACCAATTTTTTTGAAATTATAAATGCTAGAAAAGTCATTTAAATCACCAGAATAAGAGTTTGGTAAAACGATGAAATTAACATTGTTTTTTTTAGAAGTTGTTTGTGTAGTTGGAATATTAATTAAATCTTTATTTACTCCGCCTAAAATAATAGTAGGTATTTTAATGTTTTTTTCTTCATGAAAAAAAATGGTATTTGTAGTACCCGTAGCAATAATTAATTGAGTGGAGTTTTTACTTAAATTTTGATAATGTAACCGTGCTTTTTCTAAATTAAAATCATTTACTAATGGTGTTTTAAAAGTAATTTCAAAATCACTACCAAGCACTGCTTTTATTTTCTTTTTTAAAGCATTAAAATGAGTGTTTTCTTTATGTTCATCGGTTAAAAAAGCAATCGAAATTGATTTTTGAGCAATACTACTCATACTGATTAAAAGAAAGCAGATAAAAAGTTTTAGCTTTGTCATTATTTAAAATATTTTGGAATTGATTCGTTTAGTTCCTTAATTATATTTTTACTAAAAGCAATGGAATTGTCTATAAAATTAGCAATACCATCATCGTCATCATTATTTTTAGTACGAATTTTCTTAGCTTCTTCAAGTAAATTATTTTGAAATTCAAAATTTTTAACAATATCGTAAATATGTTTTTTTGTTCCTATAATATCGATACAAAATAAGCGTTTTCTAGCATCCTTAACGTAAGTGATTCTATTTAAATCAATAAGAAGTTTTAGGTTTTTACTTAAAGCACTTTTACTAATATCTAATTCTTTTTGAATTTCTTCAAAAGATAAATAACGCTTGGCTGTTATCATAAATAAACCGATTATTTTACCAGAAATAGGGGGGAATCTTTCTGCTTGATATGCCTTTGCAAAATTTTCTAATATTGTTTTTTTATCCATAATAAATACAAAGATATATTAAGTTTCCGATATTGGAAACTTAAAAATGTGTTTTGTTTAAAAAAATAACAAAAACTGATTTGCTTAACTTTATAAGTTATTTAATTTACCTAGTAATTTGATTAATTTACTTTTCGTTTTAGCGTATTCATATTCATTTTTAATGACTTTTAAATTAGTCTCAATTAATTTAACTTCTCTGTAATTAATTAAAAATAACGAGCTTTCACCTAATGAAAATTTTCGTTCTTCACTTTTAACAATAGTTTTATAATTATTAACTAAGTTTTTTAAGATATTTTGTTGTTTTTGATACGATACAATTTCTTGTTTGGTAGCTTTAATTTTATTTTGCAAAATTATTTTTGTTGATGCAATTTCAAAATCTAAATCTTGTAATTTTATTTTTGCAATTTTTAATTCTCCTCTAGATTTTCTTAAAAATAACGGTACACTAATTTGCAATGAGTTTTTGTAATTTGAAGCGTTAAAAGAATCAAAATCATCAAAATTATTTACTTTTGATGATAATAAATTATATTGAAAATCTACTTTAGGAAGTAGGTTATTTATTTTTAATCGTTTATTTATCTGTAAATTATTCTTTTTTAAGCCTAATAATTTTAACTTCGGATGTTGTTCTAAATCATTTTCATCAAAATTAATTTTGGCTGTTTTTAACAGATTATCAATCTTAGAAAATGTTGTAGTATCAGGAATCATGTTGTTTTTTAATTCCATCGGAATATTATTATTAATCCACAAGTAGTTCGAAAAAGCTAATTTTGATTTTAACTGTTTAATACGTGCTTTTTCTAAATCTAATTTTCTATTTCCTAGATTAATATGAGTTTCTAAGGTGTCTATTCTAGCTTTATCACCTGCTTTAAAACTTTTAATAACATTGTTGTGTCTTATAATTACATTGGCATAATAATTTTTAAACACACTGTATTGTTGATAATATTGTGTCCAATTTAAGTATGCTGAAATAGCATCAAACAAAACAGTATTAACTAATAATTGCTGTTCTAATCCGCTTTGTTTCGTATATATTTTGGCTTTTTTTAACGTAGCCATTCTTTTATTGATAAATAAATTTCTAGCTAACGGAACAGATACTCCTACATTGTACAACCCATTTTTAGGAGTTTTATATTGATTGTTTAAATATTTTCCTGAATTATTTTCATAGCTTCCTTTTAGCTCAATGCCATACCAAGTAGGAATTTTAAAAGACGAAACTAGTGTTTTGTAATACTCCGTATTTTTAAAGTTTTTATTACTGTAATCAACTTCTATTTTAGGGTCAAAACTACCTCTAGCTTTTAATAATTTTGCTTGATTTGTATTAACAATAAGTTTTGCCTGCTTTATAATAGGATGATATTTTTTTATATACCCTAAACTTTCTTCTAAAGAAAGTATGTTGTTAGGCATATTTTGAGAAAAGGAAACAAAACTTATAAATAGATATAAAAAGGATATATTTTTCATTATTTCTTTTTCTTAGAATCGATTTTTTTTGTGTTTGGTTGATAAAAATTAGGCGGAAAACTATTAATTTGTCGCCATAATTCATACCAAATAGGTACGTTTTCTATAAGTGCAATTGTTTTTGCTCCTGAGCCGACTCTAATAGCTTTTGGCCATGGTTGTTTATCATTATTAGGAACAATTAATGCTCTGTATTTACCATTACTACTAATAAAATTTTCGATAGCAATAATTTTAGCTTCATAAGTTCCTGATGACATATTTGGCCAGCCACTAAAAACAATTGCAGGCCAACCATCAAACTGAACACGTACTTTTTCATTAATATGTATCAATGGTAAATCGATAGGTTTTATGTACATTTCTACTGCTAAATCGTAGACCGATGGCATAATATTTATTAACTGTTCACCTTGTTTAAAAGTTTCTCCAATTCCTGATTTTATTGCCTTATTTATGTAACCATCAAGCGGAGCTGTAATATATAATAAAGAGCTTCTTTTATTGTAATTAGCTAGGCTGGTTTGTAGTTTAGAAACTTGTACTTCTGTTTCGTAAGCGCCAGATTCAGCACTGTACAAACTACTTTGTGCTTTTGATAATTTATCAGTATAACTAGCTGTAATACCTGAAATAGCTAACTTTGCATTGATAATATTATTTTTAGAGGTTAATAATTTATTTTTTTGAGAAATAACTTTGGCTGAAAATTCTTGTAGCTTAGCTCTTTTTTCTTCAACATCTTTAGTTGCTTTTAAACCCTCTTTTTGTAGCGTAAAAGTTCTATCATATTGAATTTTAGCGATATTTTGCTTTAAAATAACAGTTTCTAAGTCAATACTATCACTTTTAACTTTTAAGTAAGCTTGTTTTAGTTTGTTTTTTGCTTGTTCTGATTTTAATTTTTGTTCATTTTTTATCGCTGAAATTTGCCTTTTTAACGCACTTATTTTATTAGTATATGATTTACTAGAAAGACTTTTAGAGTTTAACTGATTACCTGTTCTTTCGGCAAGTTTATCATCAAAATAATTACTTTTTATTTCTGAAATACGTAAAATTGTATCACCTTTTTGTACAAAATCGCCTTCTTGTACAAACCATTCTTCAATTCTTCCAGGAATTTGAGATTGTAATGTTTGCGGACGTTGATTCGGTTTTAAAGTAGTTACATTACCTGTACTAGAAACATTTTGTGTCCATGGTAAAAATAAAGTAACAATTATTCCGAATAAAAAGAATAACAAAAATTTTCTAAATAATTTATGATGTTCTTTTTTTAATATTTTTTTTCCTGATTTAAAATCAGCCAAATTAATTTGATTAGAAATACTATTATTAGATATATTTAACATTATCTCTTATAATTTATTGGTTAATGATAGCTCCTTTATTAAGTGTAATTTTTTTATTACATTTTTCTTCCCATTTATCATTACTACTAACAATAATTAAGCTCCATTTTTGTGAAGGATTTGTAATAAAATCAATAATTTTACTAGCATCTTTCTTTTCTAATTGGTCTAAAGGATCTTCTAAAATTAAAAGTTTTGGTTTTTTGATAATAGCTCTTGCTAAAATTATTTTTTTAGCAACTGTATAACCAATATTTTTACCTTCTGGTTTTAAGTAAGTATCTAAACCATTAGATTGATATTTTAAAAAGTTAGTTAAACCAACAATATCAAATATTTTATAAATTTCATCATCTGTAATTTGCTTATTTCCAAAAGTTATATTTTGTCTTATACTACCTTTAAAAGGTGTTTCTTCGGATAATGATAACCCTAAATTAGCTCTGTAATCATTTATAAGTAAACTTTTTATTGATAAATCATTTACAAAAATATTTCCTGATGATGGCTCAATTAATCCTGAAATTAATTGAACTAAAGTTGATTTAGCAGAGCTACTTTCTCCTTGAATTAATATCCTATCTTTTGGAGCTATAACAAATGAAATATCTTTTAAAATAGGATTATCTTTTCGATAAAGAAAATATGAGATATTTTGAATCTCAACAGTAAAAGGTTTTGAGTTATTAACTTTACTTCCTTTTTGATTTTCGATAGGTTTATCTGTAACTTGTCCTAGTTTTTCAATAGAAGTTAGTACATCGTAAAATGATTCTAAACCTAGAATTAATTTTTCAATAGAACTTATTACTAATAAAATAATTATTTCTGCGGCAACAAATTGTCCGATATTCATTTTCTGATTTAAAACTAAAAAACCTCCCATTAATAACAAACCAGCTGTAACAATAACTTTAAAACTAATCATTTGAATATATTGAATGATTAATATTTTAAAATGACTTTCTCTTGATTTTAAATAATCAGAAACTAAGTTATCGCTTTTATCTAAAGCTAATTTTGTTTTCCCTGATAATTTAAAACTGATAATTGTTCTGGCTATTTCTTGTAACCAATGTGCTACTTTATATTTATTTTTAGATTCATTTAAACTGGTTTCTAATCCAATTTTAGCAGTGTATTTAAATACAATGTAAATTAATAATAGTAGTAAAAATCCGAATAAAATAAAAAAAGGATGATAAAATGATAATAATAATAAAGCAAAAATAATTTGTAAAAAAGCCGAAGGAACATCAATTAAAACTTTTGAAATTCCTTTTTGAATGGTAAGTGTATCAAAAAAACGATTGGCTAATTCAGGAGGATAGTAATTTCTTAATTCGCTCATTTTTATTTTAGGAAAACGATAACTAAGTTCTAAAGAAGCTCTTGTAAAAATACGTTGTTGTATGGTTTCTATAATTCTAATTTGCATTAGTTTTAATACTCCACTAAAAGCTACACCACCTGTAACAAGTATTACAAGTACTACCCACGATGCTGAAATTTCAGCTCCTTGTAATAAATTTATAATTGCTTGTATTCCTAAAGGGAGTGATAAAGCTACAATTCCTTCAAAGATGGCGTAATAAGATATTTGTAAAATATCTTTTTTTTCTAATTTTAAAAGTCCTAAAAACCGTTGCCAAGGCGTTAGTTTATTATTTCCTGTCATTTGAAAGTGTGTTAAGAGTTAAATCAATAAAAAATGAAGTTGGAGAAATAGCATTGTCGCAATTTGTTAGCGATTTAAAATGTTGCTTAATAAATTGTTGATGCAATGCACCTTCAATAATTGTACTAGCTAGTGTAAGCGGATGCTGATAGCTATTGTTATAATTAGTTATTATATCAGCTAAACGTTTTACAACTTCTTTATATAATTTAAAAAAACCTTCTTTATTTTCGGTATCGACTTCTTTTGTTGAATATGATTTAGAGTTTTCATTAATTACAATTAAGTTTAATAAAACCTCATTAATATGCGAGAAATTACTGTCTTGCTCGGTTGTTTTTGTTAATATTTGAATTGCTTTTATTAATTTTTCTTCTGAATTATGAATACTATAAGTTTCTATAACTAATTGATATTGTATCCATCCCCAATACCAAGAGGTTAAATACATCAGAAGTTTGTGTTTACTTTCAAAATATCTGTAAATAGAGCTTTCATTAGAGCCTATTAATTTCCCTAATTTTTTAAAGTTGAAATTTTCAAAACCTATATCTTCTATTAATTTAATACTGTTTTCTATAATTCGTTTGCCTAAGTCGGATGTTTCGGGGTCTTTAATATATATTCCAACAGGTATTTCAATTTTTATGTTTGATAAGAAATTTTTCATAAGTAAAAATTATATACGCAAATTTAATAGTAATACTATTAATTTAGAGTTTTTTTATGTTAAAAAAAAATTAATTGTTTTATAGAAATAAAAAACCCTCGAAATTTCGAGGGTTTTTTGAAGTAAAAATGTGTTTTTAAAACTTATTGCCAGGAGGAACTAAACTAGCTGCCTGTGCTTTTTGAGGGTTTAATATCAAATAAGTTCCTAAAGCGGTTAAGCTAGCATACTTACCATAGTTTTTTATTTTTTTTAACGCCTCTTTTCTAGAAATGTTTTCGGGTGTTTTTTTCATGATTTTTAGTTTAAGATAATTTTTTTAGTAATTTTACCTAAATTAGAATTTAACTCAATAATATAAATTCCTTTTGATGTTTTAGGTAGTTGAATTACGTTTATAGCTGCTGTTTTAAATTGCTTGCTGATAATTTTTTCTCCTAAAATAGAATAGATTTTTATAGAAGCGTTTTTTGAAGTATTTTCTGAAAAATTTGTTGATGGTAAACCTGTAATTGTTAGTGTATTATTTGCTGACGCATAAATAGCTACATTTTGCGTATTTTCATTTAAGTTTTCTTGAATAGTGTTAATTTTTGGGTTTTTATCGCTTGTGTGAAGATAAAATTGCGATGTATTATTGTTTAGAATAACCGTATAATTTTCTTTTGATAAATTAGTAAAAACCCCATTGATTTTATCTTCTAAATAAACATTGATATTAGTTGGTAAATTCATTGAGTTTGCCGAAAACATAATTTCATTACCGGCATTTGCTTTTAAATGTATTGGAATAACGGTGTTTTTCATGGTATTGATAGGCAAAGATTGAATGGCATAATTTTCACCTTTATTTTGAGAAACTAACTGTGTTGTTATTGAAAAATCACTTATAAACCCTTTAAATTGCGCTCCGTCATAACCATTATCAAAACCTGTTGTAGTACCTTTTATATAGTATAATTTTGTGTTACTTTTTTTATTAGTCGTATTATCGGTAGCGCTTAGATGTATTTCTGTTCGGCTACTTCTTTTAAAAGTATCGGTTGTTTGGTGTTGCTGATTAGTGTTGTTAAAAGAGATATTTCCGTCAGTGTTGGCATCCATAAAAAAACCTTGTGCAGGTGCTAAAATAAAAGCATCGGCAGCAACTTTTGTTTCATAATTAGTACCGTTCCAAATCCAAATAGTTTGAGAGGTTAGAAGAGTACTATTTTGAGTTAAAAAAGTGTTACTATTTAAGTACGAAGTGTAGGGATTTCCAATTAAATTATAGCCATTTTCATTTTTTGTAACAGGTGTATTTACGGTTAAATGATTAATTTTACCTCTAAATTTTAAATTTCCAGGGGTAGCTAGTTTTACAGAAAAACCAGCTCCTTTTTCGATATTTTCTTCGGATGATTTTGTTTGATAATTCCAGGTAGTTCCATCGTTTTTATAAGGTGCAATTCCTATTCGACCTCCAGCAGTTCCTTGAGCAAAAATGTGATTTGTAATTAAATTATTGGTGGTTTCACCCGTAACAGGTGAGCTAACTAAATGCCAATTAGCAGTTAAATTTCTTTGGTAAATAACTGTTCCAGTAACATTTGAATTTGCAATTAAAGAAGCACCATTTTCGATTGTAATTCCTTTTACTGTTGTTGGATTTATTATTGTAGGGTACTTATTAAGCCCGTTAGGAATTAAAACATCACTAGTAGTTGTAGGAACACTTCCTGAATTCCAGTTCGTTGCTGTTGTCCAACTATTGTTGGTATTTCCATTCCAAGTAGCATTGATAATAGAGAATTTATCCGAAGAAAAGGGTAGTAATAATTCACCATTTCCATTTACAACATTTGTCCAATTATTTTCAACATCAGCAATTAAAGAATAATAATCAGCAAAAGAGTTTTGCCCTATTTTATCACCTTTATAAACAGCTCCATCTGGGGTTGCGGAAGCATCAAAAGTAATGATAGAAATACCTTTTTTTAAATTTGTTCCTTTTAAGGTAATACCATCGGAATTATAAGTTCCAAGTTGAGTTGTATCGTTTCCTATTTGAAGTGCGGTAATAAAAGTTATTGGAGTATTAACATCAGTTCCAACATAAATAAAAAGAGCATCTTTTGTGGTGGTGGTTAAGTTAAAACCTCCAAGCCTTGTAATACTACCTATTGATACTCCAAAGTTAGGGTTAGTAGCATTGTCAATATCTGTAAAAGTGACAACAGTTCCTGCAGGAATTATATTGCTACCTGTAAGCCAAGTTAAACTACCTTCTCCAGTGGTAAAACCTCCAAGCCCATCGGTTTCTTTATCAGAAATATAAAGCGTAGAGTTTGCAGGAATAGGGGCTAGTATAGCAATAGAAAAATCTTTATCGCCATCGGCATTAAAACCTGTAAAAATAATATCACCTGTTGTTTGTGCGTTTATTTTGATTGCTGATAAAAAAAATATTCCTATCAATAATTTAAAAAAGTACATATGTTTCATAGCTTATAAGTTAATGAAACGAAGGTAATTTATTGTTTATTTACGAATGTTTTGTATTTGTTTTTTTAATGTTATTATAAGGATATGTTTGTTTTTTAGGTTGTTATGTTTAGTTTTTACGCCAAAAGAAAGGAGTAAATAAAATTAATACAGTAAAGAGTTCTAAACGTCCGATAAGCATTAAAAAAGAACAAAATAATTTTGCTCCTGTAGATAAATGATTAAAATTATCAACAGGACTTACGCTACCCAAGCCTGGACCAATGTTTCCTAAAGAGGAAGCACATGCAGCTAATGCTGAATAAAAATCTAATCCGAAGAAAGCAAGAATAATTGTTCCCATAATAAAAATGAACATATATAATACAAAGAAGGATAAAATATTAAAAACAATAGTTTGTTTAACCGCTTTACCGTCATAACGAACAGGTATGATTGCATTAGGATGTAAGGTTTTTTTAAATTCTAAAAAACTGCTTTTTAATAAAATAATATGTCGTACAATTTTAACCCCACCAGAGGTAGAACCTGCCGAGCCACCTAAGAAAAATAATGAAAAGAAAATAGCTGTAATAAAGTAATTCCACATGGTAAAATCAGCCGTAACAAAACCTGTAGTTGTTATTACTGATAGTACAGAAAATAATGAGTGCCTTATAGCGCTTTCAACGTTACCATATACCATTGGGTGTTCAATAGAGGTATGTAATGAAGGATCTTGATTAAAAACAATCATGATAGCGATAGTACTAGAAATTCCTAAAACGCCAAATAAATAATACTTAAATTCCTCACTTTGGATAACCTTCCTAACCTTTCCTTTTAGAGCAAAGTAAGTTAGCACAAAGTTTATACCGGCTAAAAACATAAAAAATATGATAATATATTGTATAAATGGCGAGCCATTCCAATGAGCAACACTAGCATTTTTTGTTGAAAAACCACCAGTACTAATAGTTGCCATGGCGTGATTTAAAGCGTCAAACCATCCCATACCCGCAACTTTTAAAAGTAAAAATTCTACAAATGTAAGCAATACGTAAATTAACCATAAACGTTTTGCTGTATCGGTAATACGAGGATGTAATTTATCGGCCGAAGGACCAGGTGCTTCTGCCATAAATAATTGCATACCACCAATTCCTAACAAAGGTAATATAGCAATGGTAAGCACAATAATTCCCATTCCACCAATCCAATGCGTAGCGCTACGCCAAAACAGAATTCCTTTAGGCATCGATTCTATATCTGTTAAAATAGATGAACCTGTGGTTGAATAGCCTGAAATAGTTTCAAACAGAGCGTTGGTAATACTAGGAATACTTCCCGATAATAAGTAAGGGAGCATTCCAGTAATCGTTAAAATAAGCCAACCTAAAGTAACAATAAGGTAGCCTTCTTTTTTTTTAATTTTTTTAGTAATAGGTTTATTAAAAAAAAATAGAATTAAACCAGAAGCTACTGTTATTAGTCCTGCATTTAATATTCCCCATTTAGAAGGTTCATTATAATAAAAACTAAAAGGTAATGAAAACCACATGAATAAACCATTAAGAACGGCTGTTATCCCTAAAAATCGATAAATTAACTTTAGATTGAAATTTTCCATTAGTTGAATAGTTCTTCTACAATTGATATTGCTTCAGGCAAACAAAAAACGATTGCTTTATCGCCGCTTTGTAATTGAAAATCACCAAAAGACATATGAGCTTTTCCATCTCTAATAACACCACCAAAAACAGCTTCTCTAGGAAAGCGTAATTCTTTAATTGGTTTTAGAGTTACTTTTGCATTTTTTTGTACTTCAAATTCAAAAACTTCAGCATCAATATTATGTAAATTTGCCAAGGCTAAAATTTCGCCTTTACGGATGTGTCGGAAAATATTACTTGCTGCAATTAATTTTTTATTAATAAGGGTATCAATTCCAATAGTTTGTGATATATTGATATAATCCATATTTTCAACTAAAGCAACGGTTTTTTTAACTCCTTTCGATTTAGCGACTAAGCAAGACATAATATTTGTCTCAGAATCGCCAGTTACAGCAATAAAAGCATCCATTTCTCGAATATTTTCATCCTCTAAAAGTTCTAAATCTCTACCATCTCCATGAATAATTAGTGTATCTATTAGTTCTTCGGCAAGGTGCAATGCTTTTTCTCGTTTACGTTCAATAAGTTTTACTTTAAAATTAGCACTACAAAGACTTTTAGATGTTTTTCTTCCGATATTACTACCGCCAAGAATCATTACATTTTTAATATCTATTTGTTCTTTACCAATAATTGGATGTAATTTGTCAATGCTATAATTTGGGACTGAAAAATAAACTTGATCGTTCATTTTATAGGTCGTGTCGCCGCGAGGAATAATCGTTTGTGCAGTACCTTCTCGTTTTATAGCGATGGTAATAAAATCAACTAAACTAAATTTTTCTTTAGCTTCTTTAACGCTTAAATTTAATATGGGTGATTTATACCCAAGGGTTGTTCCCATAATATTAAATACACCATTTTCAAAAGTAACAGTATCGTTAAAAGAAGATTGATTTAACAGTAATTTTATTTCTTCGGCTGCTAAAGCTTCAGGAGAAATCATAAAATCTACACCAAAATCTTTAAAATTGATGCTATCGTTCTTTAAAAATTCAGGATTATTAATTCTAGCAATTGTTTTTTTTACGCCTAAAGCTTTTCCAATTACCGATATGGTAAAATTCGTATTTTGGTTTTCGGTAACCGCTAGTAATAAATCAGCATCGGAAATGCCAAGTTCTTTTAATAAATTAATAGAAGTTGCATCGCCTTTTTTGGTGATAACATCTAAATGATTGTTGATATAATCAAGCTTTTCGCCATCAGAATCAATTACATAAGTATCTTGAGATTCGTAAGAAAGGAGTTTGGCTAAATGAAAACCAACGTCTCCAGCCCCAGCTATAATAATCTTCATGAGTTTGAATAATAAAAGGTAGATAGCAAAGATACTGTGCTTGTTTGGCTTGTGCAAAAAAATGAATTATATTTATAACGAATTAAGCTATTCAATTTATCGAAAAAATAAATGTCAATTTTGATATAAAAGAACAAGAACTTTAATAATTCCCGAAAAAATATGTTTTAGCTTTGCAGATAAAGAAATAATATAGTTATTTGTATCGTTATTTGTGTTTTTAAGCCCTTCAAAATAGTTATGATACTTATATATACTCCTAAAATAACTCCTCGAATTCGATATGTTTTTAAGCATGTTTTTACACATATTTTACACATACCAATTCAGTTCACAAATAAAGTAGAAGAATTTGTGGCGTATAACAATCCTAAAATTACCTATACAAAAGTAGCTTTAGGAAAAGAGTTTTTTATAAAAAGTACTGAGTTATTAATACAGCAAGGAATACAAGATTTAGACATAAATATTAAAAAATGGGATGCAGTTCCTTGTTTTTTTTCGACCGATGAACAATCTGAAATTCCTTTTGATATTTTTGCTGCTACTTTTTATTTAATTTCTAGATATGAAGAATATTTACCGCATATAAAAGATAGTCATGCTCGTTTTTCAGCCACTCAAAGTATCGCTTTTAAATACGGTTTTTTAGAAAAGCCACTTGTTGATATTTGGGCATATAAATTCTTAAATGCTTTAAAGATAAAATACCCTGATTATAAGTATCCAACAAGGAAATACCAGTATATTTCTACTATTGATGTTGATAATTCCTTTATTTACAAACACAAAGGTTTTATTAGAACACTTGGTGGTTTTTTAAAAGATGCTTGGCACTTTAAAATTATTAATATTTGGGATAGAATGGCTGTCTTATTTAATTTTAAAAAGGATCCTTTTAATACATTTAAAACATTGTTAGAATTAAAAAAAACACATGAAATTAGAACTATTTTTTTCTTTTTAATAGGTGATTATACAACCTTTGATACCAATATATCTGCATCAAAAAGCTCTTTTAAATTATTGATAAAAGATATCGTAGATTATGCAAGGGTAGGCTTACATCCATCATATCATACCATGACAAATAATGCCTTGTTAAAAAAAGAAAAAGAACGCTTAGAAAATATTATAAATATGCCAATAAAGCGTTCTCGTCAGCATTATTTACGTTTGTCATTGCCTAAAACTTATCAAAATTTAATTGATTTAGAAGTAACAGAAGATTATTCGATGGGCTATGTAAGTCACGTAGGTTTTAGAGCAAGTACTTGTACGCCATTTTATTTTTATGATTTAGCCTTTGAAATTCAAACACCCTTAAAGGTATTTTCTTTTGCTTTAATTGATGTAACTTTAAAAGATTATATGAAGTTAACACCTAAGCAATCATTAGGTAAAATAAGAGATTTAAAAAATGAAGTAACCGCAGTAAACGGTGTTTTTATGACTACTTTTCATAACGAAAGTTTAAGTAATTATGAGCAATGGAAGGGGTGGAAGCGTGTTTATGCTTCTATGTTAAAAATGGTCAAAAATTAAAAATAATCAATCAATTAAAATAATTAAGTATTAAATATGAATAAAATAATCACACTATTATTGATGATAAGCACATCAATACAGGCTCAAAAACAGGTAAATAATTACAAATATATTATTGTACCTAATAAATTTGATTTTCTTAAAACTGTCGATCAATATCAAACAAGTTCATTAACTAAATTTTTATTTAAAAAACACGGTTTTACGGTCTTTTTAGCCGATGAGGTTCTACCTAACGACTTAGCCGAAAATAGGTGTTTAGCATTAACAGCAGTGCTTACTGATGCATCTAGTTTATTTACAACAAAAAATAGTATTACTCTTAAAGATTGTGGTAATAAAGATATTTTTTCATCAAAAGAAGGTAAAAGTAGAATAAAAGATTATAAAAAAGCATATCATGAAGCAATTCGAAATTCTTTTAAATCGATAAAAGCTTTAAAGTATAATTATACACCAATTATTATTCAAAAAAACGATAATCAAAGTAAATTAGCAGTTGAAAAAATAATAGATAATTCTGTTATTAATTTGTATGCTCAACCTACAAAAAATGGTTTTCAATTAGTAGATACAAATCCAAAAGTTATTTTTAAGATATTAAAAACGAATGTTAAAAATGTTTTTGTTATTGAAGATAAAAACGGAATCATCTATAAAAATAATGATATTTGGATTGCCGAATATTATAAAAATGGAATTAAAACAATAGAAAAATATCAAGTAAAGTTTTAAATATTGCTTGTTTTTTTATCAAATTTATTAAAAAAAGAGTGCATTATAAAAATGCACTCTTTTTTAGTATTTATATTTATCCTTCCAACGTTGTTTTAATAATTCTCTAAATTGATTTTCTCGTGCATTATTACCAGGTTCGTATAATTTGGTGTTTTTAATTTCATCGGGTAAAAATTCTTGATTTACAAAATTCCCTGAATAATTATGTGAATAGGCATAGTCTTTTCCATAATTTAAATCTTTCATTAATTTGGTCGGAGCATTTCTTAAATGTAAGGGAATAGGTAAATCACCAGTTGTTCGTACCAAATTTTGAGCTTCACCAATAGCCATATAAGAAGCGTTACTTTTTGGAGAGTTTGCTAAATAAATAGCACACTGACTTAAAATAATTCTCGATTCAGGGTAGCCAATTACAGAAACTGATTGAAACGTACTATTCGCCATAATAAAAGCTGTTGGATTTGCATTTCCAATATCTTCGGATGCTGAAATAAGCATTCTTCGCGCAATAAATTTAACATCTTCACCGCCTTCAATCATTCTGGCAAGCCAATAAACTGTAGCATTTGGGTCGCTTCCTCGTATCGATTTTATAAAAGCTGAAGCAATATCATAATGTTGTTCGCCTGTTTTATCGTATCGAACTGTATTTTTTTGAATTTTTGATAAAACAAGCTCATTCGTAATTTCAATTTCATTATCAGGAGCGACTAATAATTCAAAAATATTTAAAAGTTTACGAGCATCACCACCTGAAACTTGCAATAAAGCATCGGTTTCTTTTAGTGTAATTTTTTTATCAGCAATAAATGCATCTTTTTTAATAGCTCTATGTAAAAGTGCTATTAAATCATTTTTATCAAAAGAATTTAAAATATACACCTGACAGCGAGAGAGTAGGGCAGGTATTACTTCAAAACTAGGGTTTTCGGTAGTTGCACCAATTAAAGTTACCCAACCTTTTTCAACAGCTCCAAGTAAAGAATCTTGTTGCGATTTGCTAAAGCGATGAATTTCATCAATAAATAAAATAGGATTTTTTTGAGTAAATAAACCGCCACTTTTTTTTGCTTTTTCAATAACTTCTCGTACTTCTTTTACACCAGAACTTATAGCACTTAACGTATAAAAAGGACGACCAGATTCATTAGCAATAATATTTGCTAAGGTTGTTTTTCCAATTCCAGGAGGTCCCCAAAGAATTAACGAAGGAATTATTCCTTGTTTAATATGATTGGTTAAAATTCCGTTTTTGCCAACTAAATGTTGCTGACTAATATAATCGGATAAATTCTGTGGACGTATTCTTTCTGCCAAAGGTTGATTCATTTTGTAAAAATACCAAAGATTTCTGACAGATGTTCCGAAATTTTTATTTGGATTTATTTTTGTTATTTTTATAAATATGAAAACAGCTACTCAATTAAAATATTCGAAAAACATTTTTGTAATTCCATTTATTTTTGTCATTTCAATATGGTTTATATATTGGGTAGAAATCAAATTTGGATTCAATTTTAATAAATTTGGAGTTTTACCCAGAGAATTAAGTGGTTTAAAAGGTATTTTAGCTTCGCCTTTTATCCATAGTGATACAAGTCATCTTTTTAATAATTCTGTTCCTTTATTTGTACTTGCAAGTTGTCTTTTTTATTTTTATGATAAAGTTGCCTTAAAAGTGTTAATTTTTGGCGGATTATTTACAGGGTTTTTAACGTGGATTATCGCCAGAGAATCGTATCATATTGGAGCTAGTGGAATTGTTTATTTACTTTTTAGTTTTGTTTTTTTTAGTGGAATTATTAAAAAACATTACAGATTGGTTGCTGTTTCGTTAATTACAATTTTCTTATACGGAAGTATGATTTGGTACGTATTACCTATAAAAGATGGAATGTCGTGGGAAGGACATTTATCAGGATTTATAACAGGATTTTTATTATCAATTTTATATAGAAAAAGCGGAATTGTAAAAGAAAAACATATTTTTTCTAAAACAGCTTTTGATGAAATGTTTGATGAACAAGGTAATTATGTACCGCCAATTATCGAAGAAGAACAGGAGGGAAGTCATCAAGAAAATAAAGAAATGGAATCTGAAAATAAAGCAGATAAAATTGATGTACCAAAAGTTTTAAAAATCAATTATATTATTTCAAAGTAATTTTTTTTGAAGCAATTTCCCGCTTTCCGCACTCGCTTTTTTTGTTTGAAAAAAACAAAAAAGAGCTCAAACAAATGCTTCAATCGGGGCTAGGCTTTGTTGCTTATAAATAGAAATTCAACAAGTTTTTTTATTTATTACATAAAATAAGATATAAAAAAACCCTGCTTTTTGCAGGATTTTAATTTTTATAATTTTGTAATATTTATTGTCTTTGTCTAATAGTTTCATAAAGAAAAACTCCACAAGCAACAGAAACATTTAAAGATTCAATATCACCAAGTAAAGGTAATTTAGCTTTATAGTCTACCATTTTTAAAACAGAGTTACTAACCCCTTTGTGTTCAGACCCCATTACAATAGCAACTGGTTGATTAAAATCAACATCAAAAACAGAGTCTTCTGTTTTTTCGGTAGCGGCTACTAATTTTATATTTTCTGCTTGTAATTGAAACATTGCATCTTTAATATGGTCAACTTTACAAATAGGAATTTTAAAAGCGGCACCAGCAGAAGTTTTAATAGTTTCGGCATTTACAGGAGCACTACCACTTTTTTGAATAATAATTCCGTTTACGCCCGTACATTCTGCAGTTCTAATAATAGCACCAAAGTTTCTAACATCAGATACTTGGTCTAATAATAAGAATAAAGGTGTTTTATCAGATGCTAAAGTAGTTTCTATTAGTGTTTCTAAATCATGAAAAGCTACAGGAGAAATTCTAGCAACAGCTCCTTGATGATTACTGTGTTTAGATAGTCTATCTAATTTTTCAGTTGGTACAACACTTATTGAAATTTTGTTTTTTCTTAATAATTTGTCTAACTCAAAAAATAATTCTCCACGAAGTCCTTTTTGTAAATATACTTTGTTAATTGAAGCTTCGCTTTCAATTGCTTCAATAATTGCTCTAATACCAAATATAGTAGTGTTTTCTTCCATACCGCAAAGGTAGTTGATTTTATTGTATAAAAAAACCACCTCGTTATATGTAGTTATAAAATATTAGCTATAAAAAGGTTTAATTTAAAACTTTAATGAATAAGTTTAATTTGCAAATTTTATCGTGTTTAATATATTTTTTATTGTTCATATGTTTTTTAGTACATTTTGAAAAACAACTATCTGATGTTTGAATCTTTAGAAAAAAAAACGTAAGTTTGCACACTCTTATGAAATAGAGTAATTTAAGTACAAATTAAAAACAAGTAAATAGTATGCCAACTATTCAACAATTAGTTCGTAAAGGAAGAACCAAAATAACTAAGAAGAGTAAATCGGCTGCATTACAAGCTTGTCCTCAGAGACGTGGAGTTTGTACGCGTGTGTATACCACTACACCTAAGAAACCTAACTCAGCAATGCGTAAGGTAGCAAGGGTAAGATTAACAAATGGTAACGAAATTAACGCGTATATTCCAGGTGAAGGGCACAACTTGCAAGAGCACTCGATAGTATTAGTTAGAGGTGGAAGGGTAAAAGATTTGCCTGGTGTTAAGTATCACGTAGTACGTGGTGCATTAGATACTGCAGGGGTTGAGGGTAGAACCCAACGTAGATCTAAATACGGTGCAAAACGCCCAAAAAAGTAAAAATTAATTAACTTTTTTAATGTAAAGACATGAGAAAAAGAAAAGCGAAAAAAAGAGTCCTTTTACCGGACCCAAGGTTTAATGACCAGTTGGTTACACGTTTTGTGAATAACTTAATGTGGGATGGTAAAAAGTCTGTGGCTTTTAAAGTATTTTATGATGCAATAGACATCGTGAATGAAAAAAAGACTGACGAAGAAAAGTCAGCTTTAGAAATTTGGAAAGACGGTTTGTCTAATGTTATGCCGCATGTAGAGGTTCGTTCTCGTCGTGTTGGTGGAGCAACTTTTCAAATACCAATGCAAATTCGCCCAGATCGTAAAGTATCTATGGCAATTAAATGGATGATTACTTATACGCGTAAGCGTAATGAGAAAACAATGGCACAGCGTTTAGCTGCTGAAATTTTAGCTGCGGCTAAAGAAGAAGGAGCCGCTGTTAAAAAGCGTACTGATACGCATAAAATGGCTGAAGCTAACAAAGCATTCTCACACTTTAGATTCTAAGAAATGGCTAGAAATTTAAAATTTACTAGAAATATTGGTATTGCTGCACATATTGATGCAGGTAAAACTACTACTACAGAGCGTGTATTATATTATACAGGTGTTAGTCATAAAATAGGTGAGGTGCATGATGGTGCCGCAACTATGGACTGGATGGAGCAAGAGCAAGAAAGAGGTATTACAATTACTTCTGCGGCTACTACTTGTGAGTGGAAGTTTCCATTGAATAATGGTGAAGCTACTGATGATACTAAAGGATACCACTTTAATATTATTGATACTCCTGGTCACGTTGATTTTACTGTAGAGGTAAATCGTTCATTAAGAGTTCTTGATGGTTTAGTGTTTTTGTTTAGTGCTGTTGATGGTGTTGAGCCTCAATCAGAAACTAACTGGAGACTTGCTGATAACTATAAAGTTCCTCGTATTGGATTTGTTAACAAAATGGACCGTCAAGGGTCTAACTTTATGGCTGTTTGTCAGCAGGTAAAGGATATGTTGAAATCAAACGCAGTGCCAATTGTAATGAATATTGGTGATGAAGATGAGTTTAAAGGTATCGTAGATTTAGTGAAGAACCGTGCTATTGTATGGCATGATGCTACACAAGGATCTACTTTTGATATTATTGATATTCCAGAAGATTTAAAAGAAGAAGCTGCTGAATTAAGAGGGAAACTTATTGAAGAAGTTGCTGCTTATGATGAGAATCTTTTAGAAAAATATATGGAAGATGAAGATTCAATTACAGAAGATGAAGTGCATGCTGCTCTTCGTGCTGCTGTAATGGATATGTCTATTATTCCTATGATTTGTGGGTCGGCATTTAAAAATAAAGGTGTTCAGTTCTTATTAGATGCTGTTTGTCGTTATTTACCTTCTCCTTTAGATAAAGAAGCAATTATTGGAACAGATCCTAACAGTGGTGAAGAGATTTCTCGTAAACCTGATGTTAAGGAACCATTTGCAGCTTTAGCATTTAAAATTGCTACGGATCCTTTCGTAGGACGTTTAGCTTTCTTTAGATCTTACTCAGGTAGATTAGATGCAGGTTCTTACGTGTTAAATAATCGTTCAGGTAAAAAAGAGCGTATTTCTCGTATCTATCAAATGCACGCTAATAAGCAAAACGCTATTCCTTATATTGAAGCAGGGGATATTGGTGCAGCTGTAGGATTTAAATCGATTAAAACAGGAGATACTTTATCTGATGAAAAACATCCTATTGTTTTAGAATCGATGGATTTTCCTGATCCAGTAATTGGTATTGCGGTTGAGCCTAAAACTAAAGCAGATGTTGATAAATTAGGAATGTCTTTAGCTAAGTTAGCAGAGGAAGACCCTACATTTACAGTTAGAACTGATGAAGCTTCAGGACAGACTATTATTTCTGGAATGGGTGAGCTACACTTAGATATTATTGTTGATCGTTTAAGACGTGAATTCAAAGTAGAGGTGAATGAAGGTCAGCCACAAGTAGAATACAAAGAAGCTATTACAGCTGCTGCTGAACACAGAGAAGTTTATAAGAAACAATCAGGTGGTCGTGGTAAGTTTGCTGATATTGTATTTACTATGGAGCCAGCAGATGAAGGTGTTCAAGGCTTACAGTTTGAGTCAGTTATTAAAGGTGGAAACGTTCCTAAAGAATTTGTTCCTTCTGTAGAGAAAGGATTCAAAGAAGCAATGAAGAACGGTCCTTTAGCTGGATATGAAATGGATTCAATGAAAGTAACTTTAAAAGATGGATCTTTCCACCCTGTGGATTCTGATGCATTATCTTTTGAGTTAGCTGCAAAAATGGGTTATAAAGCTGCTGCTAAAGCTGCTAAAGCCAGAATTATGGAGCCATTAATGAAAGTTGAAGTGCTAACTCCTGAAGAAAATATGGGAGATATCGTAGGAGATTTAAATAGAAGAAGAGGTCAGGTAAATGACATGAGTGATCGTGCTGGAGCTAAAGTTGTAAAAGCATTAGTACCATTATCTGAAATGTTCGGTTATGTTACTGCTTTAAGAACTATGTCTTCTGGTAGAGCTACTTCTACTATGGAATTTTCTCATTACGCAGAAACTCCATCAAATGTTTCTGAAGATGTAATTGCAAAAGCTAAAGGTTAATAAGATATTAAGATGAGCCAAAAAATTAGAATTAAATTAAAATCTTACGATTATAACTTAGTAGATAAATCTGCTGAGAAAATCGTAAAGACTGTAAAGGCAACTGGAGCTGTTGTAAACGGACCAATTCCTTTACCAACAAATAAAAAGATTTTCACTGTGTTACGTTCACCACACGTAAATAAAAAATCTAGAGAGCAATTTCAATTATCTGCTTACAAAAGATTATTAGACATTTATAGTTCTTCTTCTAAGACTATTGATGCTTTAATGAAACTTGAGTTACCAAGTGGTGTTGAAGTTGAAATTAAAGTTTAAGTATATTACTAACTTTCGGTTTAATTTTTTTAAACCGAAAGTTTTTTATATTTTTGCATACCGGAATTTATCTTCCGTAATGTAAGGGTTCTAATTTTTATTAGAATTTAACATGTCCTGAGGGTTTCGCAAGGGAAAAATGGAAAAAAAACAAATTCAGAGCGAAGATGTTTTTTCGACTCTTTTTTTTTGCCTAAAATTTAAAGGAAAAAAATGAAACATTTGTTTCAAATAATTATTATTAATAGACGCGCTGGATGTATAAAATAAATCTATCGTCTTAAAATTAACAAATATGTCTGGGTTAATAGGTAGAAAAGTAGGTATGACCAGCTTATTCGACGAAAACGGGAAGAATATTCCTTGTACAGTAATCGAAGCAGGACCATGCGTGGTTACCCAAGTCAGAACCGAAGAGGTAGACGGCTATAGTGCGTTACAACTTGGTTTCGATGACAAAAAAGCAAAAAGCTCTAATAAAGCTTTAGATGGACACTTTGCAAAAGCTGGTACATCTGCTAAGAAAAAAGTCATTGAATTTCAAGGTTTTGAAGGTGAGTATAAATTAGGTGATTCAATTAGCGTTGAGCACTTTACTGAAGGTGAATTCGTAGATGTTTCTGGAGTTTCAAAAGGTAAAGGTTTTCAAGGTGTTGTTAAGCGTCATGGTTTTGCCGGTGTTGGTCAAGCAACTCACGGTCAGCATAACCGTTTAAGAGCTCCTGGTTCTATTGGTGCTGCATCATACCCTGCAAGAGTATTCAAAGGAATGCGAATGGCAGGTCGTATGGGTGGAGACAAAGTAAAAGTTCAAAATTTAAAAGTATTAAAAGTGGTTGCTGATAAGAATCTTATCGTAGTAAAAGGAGCAATTCCTGGTCACAAAAATACTTTTGTAACTATCGAAAAATAATGAAAGTAGCAGTTTTAGATATTACAGGGAAAGATACTGGTAGAAAAGTTGAACTTTCTAACGAAGTATTCGGTGTAGAGCCAAATGATCACGCAATTTATTTAGATGTAAAGCAGTACTTAGCTAATCAAAGACAAGGTACTCATAAAGCTAAAGAAAGAGCTGAAATTACAGGTAGTACAAGAAAGATTAAAAAACAGAAAGGAACAGGTACTGCACGTGCGGGGTCTATCAAATCTGGAGTTTTCAGAGGTGGTGGACGCATGTTTGGACCAAGACCAAGAAGTTATTCTTTCAAGTTAAATAAAAACTTAAAGCGTTTAGCACGTAGGTCAGCTTTAAGTATTCAAGCAAAAGATAGTAATTTAGTAGTAGTTGAAGATTTTAATTTTGAATCACCAAAAACTAAAGAATTTATCAATGTTTTAAAAGCTTTAGATTTAGACTCTAAAAAGTCTTTATTCGTTTTAGGAGAAGAGAATAATAATGTTTATTTATCATCTCGTAACTTAAAAGGAACTAAAGTTGTAAATGCTACAGGAGTTAATACTTATAGTATTTTAAATGCGAATAAAGTAATTATTTCTGAAAGTGTTTTAGAAGGAATTGAATCTAACTTAAGTAAATAGGAAAGATATGAGTATTTTAATAAAACCTATTATTACGGAAAAAGCAACAAAAGATAGCGAGCTTAATAATCGTTATGCATTTGTTGTAAACAGTAGGGCTAATAAATTGGAAATCAGAAGTGCTGTTGAAGCAACTTATGGTGTAGCAATTAAGTCTGTTAAAACTATGAATTATCCTATTAAAAGAAATACTAAACATACCAAAAAAGGTTTAGTAACAGGGATAACAAGTGGATACAAAAAAGCAATCGTTCAGTTATCTGAAGGACATGCTATTGATTTTTATAACAATCTTTAAGAAAAGACAACATGTCAGTTAGAAAATTAAAACCAGTAACACCAGGTCAGCGTTTTAGAGTTGTAAATGGGTTCGACACCATAACAACTGATAAGCCGGAGAAATCGTTATTAGCTTCGAAAAAACGATCTGGAGGTCGAAACAACCAGGGTAGAATGACAACACGTAACATTGGTGGTGGTCATAAACAAAAATACCGTATTATCGATTTCAAAAAAGATAAGCATGGTATCCCTGCAACAGTGAAAACTATAGAGTACGATCCAAATCGTACTGCATTTATTGCTTTACTTAGTTATGCTGATGGTGAAAAGCGTTATGTAATTGCACAAAACGGTTTAAAAGTAGGTCAGGTAATCGTTTCAGGTAAAGGGTTAGCTCCAGAAGTTGGAAATGCTTTATATTTAAGCGAAATTCCTTTAGGAACTACAATTTCTTGTATTGAGTTACACCCAGGTCAAGGAGCTGTTATGGCTCGTTCTGCTGGATCATTTGCTCAATTAATGGCAAGAGATGGTAAATACGCAACAGTTAAGTTACCTTCAGGTGAAACAAGATTAATCTTGTTAACTTGTATGGCAACTATCGGGGTTGTATCTAATTCAGATCACCAATTACTAGTTTCTGGTAAAGCAGGTAGATCAAGATGGTTAGGTAGAAGACCAAGAGTTAACGCTGTACGTATGAATCCAGTTGATCACCCAATGGGTGGTGGTGAAGGACGTTCTTCAGGAGGACATCCAAGATCAAGAAACGGTATTCCAGCTAAAGGATTTAAGACTCGATCTAAAACTAAGGCTAGTAATAAGTATATTATAGAACGTAGAAAGAAATAAACCATGGCAAGATCATTAAAAAAAGGACCTTTCGTTCACTATAAATTAGAGAAAAAAGTTTTAGCTAACGTTGAAAATGAGAGTACTTCAGTTATTAAAACTTGGTCAAGAGCAAGTATGATTACTCCAGATTTCGTAGGGCAAACAATTGCTGTTCACAATGGACGTCAGTTTGTACCAGTTTACGTTACTGAAAACATGGTAGGTCATAAATTAGGCGAATTTTCACCAACACGTTCTTTTAGAGGGCACGCTGGTGCAAAAAATAAAGGAAAAAAATAGTAGGAAATTATGGGAAGTCGTAAACATAACATGGCAACACAGTTAAAAGAAGCAAGAAAGTCTAAAGCTTTCGCTAAAATAACTAATTGTCCTACATCACCAAGAAAAATGCGCTTAGTCGCAGATCTAGTAAGAGGAGTAGAGGTTGAAAAAGCTTTACAAATCTTAAAATTTAGTTCAAAAGAAGCAGCTACTAATTTAGAGAAATTGTTATTGTCTGCAATTGCAAACTGGCAAGCTAAAAATGAAGACGCTAGTATCGAAGATGCTGGACTATTTGTTAAAACTATTTGTGTAGATAGTGCAGGTATGTTAAAAAGATTAAGACCAGCTCCACAAGGTCGTGCTCATAGAATTCGTAAGCGTTCTAATCACGTTACTTTAGAGTTAGGTACTAAAATTAAAAGCAATTAATCAAAGTAGAAATGGGACAAAAAACAAATCCAATAGGAAATCGTTTAGGAATTATCAGAGGATGGGAATCTAACTGGTATGGTGGAAATGACTACGGAGATAAATTAGCTGAAGATGATAAAATAAGAAAGTATATTAATGCTAGATTATTTAAAGCAAGTGTATCAAGGGTAATTATTGAGCGTACGCTTAAACTTGTAACCGTTACTATCACTACGGCACGTCCAGGTATCATTATTGGTAAAGGAGGTCAAGAGGTAGACAAGTTAAAAGAAGAGCTTAAGAAAATTACAGGGAAAGAAGTTCAAATTAATATTTTTGAAATTAAGCGTCCTGAATTAGATGCTAAATTAGTAGCAGCTAGTGTTGCTCGTCAAATTGAAAATAGAATTTCTTACAAGCGAGCTACAAAAATGGCTATTACAGCTGCTATGAGAATGAATTCAGAAGGGATTAAAATCCAAATTTCTGGACGTTTAAATGGAGCAGAAATGGCACGTTCTGAGCACTATAAAGAAGGAAGAATTCCTCTTTCTACTTTTAGAGCAGACATTGATTATGCACTTGTTGAGGCACATACACAGTACGGAAGATTAGGTATTAAGGTATGGATCATGAAAGGTGAGGTATATGGAAAGCGTGAGTTATCTCCATTAGCAGGACTATCTAAGCAAAAAGGTGGTGCTAATAAAGGTGGTGGTAATGGAAAACGTCAACAACCTCGCAGAAGAAAATAATTTTTAAAATTAGAAATTAAAAATGTTACAGCCAAAAAGAGTAAAATACCGTAAGGTACAGAAGGCGAAAGGAAATATGAAAGGTAACTCTGGTAGAGGTGCTCAACTTTCTAACGGAACGTTTGGTATCAAATCATTAGATCAGAATTTACTTACCTCTCGCCAAATAGAGGCAGCTCGTATTGCGGCAACTCGTCATATGAAGAGAGAGGGTCAGCTTTGGATTAAAATATTTCCAGACAAGCCTATTACAAAGAAACCTTTAGAGGTTCGTATGGGTAAGGGTAAAGGAGCACCAGATCATTTTGTTTCAGTAATTAAACCAGGTAGAATTTTGTTTGAAATTGGTGGAGTACCAATGGATGTTGCAAAAGAAGCTTTACGTTTAGCTGCTCAGAAACTTCCTGTTAAAACGAGATTTGTTATTGCAAGAGATTTTGATTTTAACGCTTAATTCTATATACAATGAAACAATCAGCAATTAAAGAATTAACTACTATCGACCTACAAGGAAGATTAGTGACGTTAAAGAAAAATTATACGGATCTTAAGATGGCTCACGCCATAACTCCATTGGAAAACCCAATGCAGATTAAAAGCTTAAGAAAAACTGTAGCAAGAATTGCTACAGAGTTAACTAAAAGAGAATTACAATAATTCTAGTCAGTTTTAAAGATGGAGAAAAGAAATCTTAGAAAAGAGAGAATAGGTGTAGTATCTAGTAGCAAAATGGAGAAATCTATTGTTGTTAATGAGGTAAAAAGAACCAAGCACCCAATGTATGGTAAATTCGTGTTAAAAACGAAAAAGTACGTTGCACATGACGAGAATAACGATTGCAACGAAGGAGATACTGTTAGGATCATGGAAACACGTCCTATGAGTAAATCTAAACGTTGGAGATTAGTAGAAATCCTAGATAGAGCTAAATAATATGTTACAGACAGAATCAAGATTAAGAGTCGCAGATAACACTGGAGCAAAAGAAGTTTTAGTGATTAGAGTATTAGGAGGAACAAGAAAGCGTTACGCTAGTGTTGGTGATAAGATTGTTGTTACAATCAAATCTACAACTCCAAATGGAAGTGTAAAGAAAGGTCAAGTATCTCGTGCTGTTGTTGTTCGTACTAAAAAAGAAATCAGACGTAAGGACGGATCATATATCAGATTTGATGATAATGCTTGTGTACTTTTAAATCCTACTGAGGAAATGAGAGGAACACGTGTATTTGGTCCTGTTGCCCGTGAATTACGTGACAAGCAATTTATGAAGATAGTATCATTAGCACCTGAAGTGCTTTAAATCGACATTAAGATGAAGAAGTTCAAAATAAAATCAGGTGATACTGTTAGAGTATTAGCAGGAGATCACAAAGGATCGGAAGGTAAAGTTTTACAAATCCTTAGAGATAAAGATAGAGTGTTAGTAGAAGGTGTGAACATGGTATCGAAACATACTAAACCATCAGCAGCTAATCCTCAAGGAGGAATTGTAAAAAAGGAAGCTTCTTTACACATATCTAACTTAGCATTAATCGAAAACGGTGAAGCTGTAAAAGTTGGTTATAAAGTAGAAGAAGGTAAGAAAATTAGATTTTCAAAAAAATCAGATAAAGCAATATAACAATGAGTTACGTACCAAGATTAAAAGAGGAGTACAAGAGCAGAGTTATAAAAGCTCTTACTGAAGAATTCGGTTATAGTAATGTAATGCAAGTGCCTAAATTACAAAAGATTGTTGTAAATAAAGGTGTTGGTGCTGCTATAGCAGATAAGAAATTAATAGAATACGCTATTGACGAGTTAACTACAATTACAGGTCAAAAAGCAGTTTCAACAATCTCTAAGAAAGATGTTGCAAACTTCAAATTACGTAAAGGGATGCCAATTGGTGCGAAAGTTACGTTAAGAGGAGTTAAAATGTACGAATTTTTAGACAGATTAGTTACCGCTTCTTTACCACGTGTAAGAGACTTTAACGGAATTAAAGCGAACGGTTTTGATGGTAGAGGTAATTACAACTTAGGAGTTACTGAACAAATCATCTACCCTGAAATTAATATTGATCAAGTAAAAAAGATTAGTGGAATGGATATTACTTTTGTAACATCTGCAAACACTGATAAAGAAGCTAAATCTTTATTAACTGAATTAGGTTTACCATTTAAAAAGAACTAGAAGATGGCTAAAGAATCAATGAAAGCGCGTGAGCGTAAAAGAGCTAAAACGGTAGCAAAGTATGCTGAAAAGAGAAAAGCTTTAAAAGAAGCTGGAGACTACGAAGCATTACAAAAATTACCAAAAAATGCATCACCAATTAGAATGCACAATCGTTGTAAACTAACAGGTCGTCCAAAAGGATATATGCGTCAGTTCGGTATTTCACGTGTTACTTTCCGTGAAATGGCTAACAATGGATTAATTCCAGGTGTTAAAAAAGCAAGTTGGTAGAAATATCAGTTTATTTTATAAAAAGGTTATACTCTTATAGTATAACCTTTTTTTTGCTTAATTAGCACTATTAAATTTCTATGCAATGTTAGTTATGGTAAATAATTTACATCATTGAATATAAATTCAATAATAATAGTAAACTAATACTAAGAATTGTTGTACTCCATTTAGCATGAAGAAAATCTAAAAAATAATCTATTAAAAATAGCAACTCGTTTTGCTTGTGTAGTTCCTAAATCGAAAACATATATCCATAAAACATATATTGAAAAAGGAATTAGCAAACATATTAAACTTACAAGTGTTAATATTTTAAACGGGATTTTATTTAAACTTTTCATTTTCTATTTAGAGTTTTTTTTGAAAACGGGGCTCTATAATGAATGGGAACAGTTTTGTATAAGGTTTGTTGGGCAGTTAATAAGCACTTTCGTTTCGGTTTATTCTTTAGCGGACTTTGTTAATATGCACAGAACTTTATGTTTAACACAATATTCCTATGTTTTTTATATTTTATTAGCTATAGTTTTTTGTATCTTGAAAGTCAACTTTATTTATTTGTTTCAATTTAGTTATTTTCTTTAGAGTTAATTTGTCAATTTGAGAGAATAGGTCATAATAACTATCTTCTCCATAATGATAAACTGTAATCTTTTGTGATTCTCTTGAATTAGAAGCTGTAGATGATTTTCTAAAATATTCCTCAAAATACATATGGTCAGTCTCACCTAATGAATGTCCAAAAACAACAAAGTTTTTACTTTTAATATTTCTTTATTAAAATCTATAGGGTTGAAATTTTTATTAACTGATTTTTTAAGAAAAACGTGTTTAGGCGAAATATCAGTTCTATCTTCGATACCGAATATTATGTCATTAGAACTTAAAGCCCCGTGAATTTTCGTATGATGAATGAGTGAATCTTTATTATATATGTCAAAATTAAGAAAATTGGATATTCTCGAAACGGTATCGGTGTAATTAAAGTCAATAATCAATGTAGGAATTCTTTCTACAGCTTTAATTAATTTAACGGCAAGCATTTCTAAATTAAAATTAGGCATTGAAATGCCATTAAGATATTGTCCTAATGCATGTGTCAACTTTTTATAATCAAGGAAGAAATTCTCATTATTACTTGCAAATTTTTTAGAGTATATTTTTAGTTCATTCTCAATATCAATCCAATTCTGTAGAGTATGAATACCATTTAAATGTTTTGCTAATAAGTTTTCATTTTTTAAAAGTTCTTGAAACTCTATACTTTTTATAAAATCAGAATAACTTGTTTTTAATCCAATACTTAAATCAAAACCATTTCCAATTATAATTACAATATCAAAATCATATCCAGGTAATTTCATTTTTTTAAATTATAGCTAATTAATTACATCGAGAATAATATTCCCTTTTATCATTAAAATACCCCAAATAAAAGGAGCTTTACTGCCTCAGCATCTAGTCTTTAAAGTTACAAAAAAAGCGAAATCATCTAATTTAATTAGACAATTTCGCTTTTTTATACTAAAAGATAAGGTTTTAAATGTTTTACATTACCATGCTATGATAAACATTTTGAACATCATCATCATCTTCTAATTTTTCTAATAACTTCTCTACATCTGCTTGCTGTTCTTCAGAAAGCTTCATGGTAGAAGCAGGAATTCTTTCAAAACCTGATGATAAAATTTCTACATTATTATCTTCAAAATAAGATTGAATAGCCCCAAATTGTTCAAATGGTGCATAAATAATAATTCCTTCGTCATCATTAAAAACTTCTTCAACTTCAAAGTCAATAAGTTCTAACTCTAACTCTTCTAAATCAACAGTAATATCTTCTTTTTTTACTGTAAAATTACAAACACGGTCAAACATAAAAAGAACAGAACCTGAAGTTCCTAAGTTTCCGTTACATTTATTAAATACAGAACGTACATTAGCAACAGTTCTATTATTATTGTCGGTTGCTGTTTCTACCACAACGGCAATTCCGTGTGGAGCATAGCCTTCAAATAACGCTTCTTTATAGTCGCTTGTATCTTTATCTACCGCTTTTTTAATGGCGCGCTCTACATTGTCTTTAGGCATGTTTGCTGCCTTTGCATTTTGCATTACCGCCCTTAAACGTGAGTTTGCTTCGGGGTTTGGCCCACCATCTTTAATTGCCATTACAATATCTTTACCAATTCTGGTAAATGTTTTAGCCATTGCAGACCAACGCTTCATCTTACGTCCTTTTCTAAGTTCGAATGCTCTTCCCATTTTATTAAATTATTATTTTTACGCTAAAATTATTTTTACGCAATGACAAATGTAGTTATTGCAGTAATTATTTACAATTAAAATCTTTTTTTGATAAGTAGCTTATTTTCTTGAGTATCATAAGCACGCCAAGTACCTGATTTCTTGCCGTTTTTGTAGCTTCCTTTTAGTTTTAATTTCCCGTTTTGATAGTACATTCGAAATTTTCCATCTAATAAACCATCTTTTAAATTTACTTCAAACTGTAAATTACCGTTGTCATAATATTCTTTGTAGGTTGAGGCACTTAAATCTGACGGATGTATTTCTTTAAAATTAAATATATTATTTTCTGTATTTTTTTTAGATGCTAATTTTAACGCTTCTTCTTTTTTTAATTTTTTATCTAAAGTGATTTTTTCTAAAACTAATTTCGGATTATTAAAAGTAGTGGTAATAGAACTTTTAAAAATATTTCCTTCAGAAGTTAATTGCATACCAAATTGATTAAAACAAATAATATATTCTTTATTTTTTTTGATTTGCACTTGTGTTTTTCTATCACCTAAACTTACTACATCATTAAAAATATAAGGTGTATTTATGTAAGTGAAAATAGTAGATTTTTTATCGAATAGATAATTAAATTCTTCAAATTCTTTTGATGAAGCTAAGGTGTAATTACTAATATTGTTATTAATAATTTCTTTTAAAGTATTAGGACTAGCACTAAATATTACATAATCATTAATAATAGTAAAATAAGGTTTTTCCATATTTTTAAACATATTACCAACTATCATTTTAAAGAATCCGTTTAAGTCTAAAAAATTAATTGTATGATTTTTGTAGTTAATTTGTTTAAATTGCAAAGGTGTTTTTTCTTTTATTTTAGATAAGATAAAATTTAAATTTTTAGTAGCTTTTTTAATATCAGAAGTTTTAAAAATAGCTGCAATATCTTTTTTATTTTTAGATAATGAAGAGTTAAAATGAATTAAAGCAACTTCATTTCCTATCCAACTATACACATTTTTGTTGATGTTTATATCTAATTTGTTTTCAATTTCTTTAATTTGTTTGGTATAAACTTCAAATTCTTGAGGATTTACTTTTTTTAGGCTTTCAAAATTTTCATGAAAAGTATTAAAACTATCAAAAGCGAAACTAAGATAAAGAGCTGTATTTTTTGGTGCTATATTAGCAATAGTTCTTTTTCCTTTTCCTGATTTTTGAATGGCTGTTAAATAGCTTTCAGAATTTTCTTTTACGTTCGTATATCCATCTGCTTGAATAATAGTTCCTTCAATTAAAGAAACATCAAAACCTGAATAATACAGCGAATTTTGAATGTTTTTAATAACTTTTGTATTGGTTTTATCAGCAAAACAAGAAAGGTACTTATCTAAATATTTATATTGAAAAAATAATTTAAAGAAACCATCTTCAGGGGTTTCTTTGGTAATTTCAACAAAATTAACATCTCTACCAATAACAGGTTTTTGATATTGATTGATAGATTTTTCAACTAAAATATGTGTATAAGAAGCAATTAATTGATTTTTGATAAAAGCAATATGTAAGGTTTCTCTTTTTGTTTTGTCGTAAATTTCTGTTATTTCTTGATTTTTATATATTCTGTTAGTAATTTTAAAATCGTTACCTGCTAAATTAGCAATACTACTTTTTAAGAAATTAAGTTTAGATAGTTTTTCTAAATCAACTACATATAAAAAATCATATTTTTTAGTTTTATAAACATGTGCAGAAATTAATACATCTCGTTCACCAACAAAATCAAGAATACTTTTTTGTTCTTTAATAACGTTGTCTAAAGTGTTTAAACTTTTACTGATGTCTTTAAAATAACTGTTTTTTTGTAGATGTTTCCAAATATCACTAGCACTAATTTCATCCCAAGTGTCAATAGGTCTTTCTGTATCTAAAATAAAAACAGCATCATCGGGTATTAAGTAAATAGGTTTAATATTATCTTGATTACCAAGCGTAAAAATGTATGCTTGATATACTAAAAAACCTACAAAAGCGATTATAATACCTCCTAAAATTTTTTTCTTCATAACTAATGATGCTTTTTTATAGATTATACTTGAATAATTCCTAAGTTAAATTTCTTTTCAATAGGAGCATTATTTGCAGCTTCAATTCCCATTGAAATCCAAGTTCTAGTGTCTAACGGATTAATAACTCCATCAGTCCAAATTCTTGCAGCTGCATAATAAGGTGAAATTTGATTATCGTAACGTGATTTTATTTTTTCGAATAATTCAGCTTCTTTTTCAGGTGTAATTTCTTCACCTTGTTTTTTTAAGGATGATTTTTCTATCTGTAATAAAACTTTAGCTGCCGAATTTCCGCTCATAACTGCAAGTTCGGCACTTGGCCAAGCAGCAATTAATCGAGGGTCGTAGGCTTTCCCGCACATTGCGTAATTTCCTGCACCGTATGAATTACCAATAATAATAGTAAATTTTGGAACGACAGAATTACTTACCGCATTTACCATTTTTGCGCCGTCTTTTATAATTCCACCGTGTTCAGATTTTGAACCAACCATAAAACCAGTAACATCTTGTAAAAAAACTAAAGGAATTTTTTTCTGGTTACAATTAGCAATAAAACGAGTTGCTTTATCAGCAGAATCATTATAAATTACACCTCCAAATTGCATTTCTCCTTTGGCATTTTTCACTAATTTTCGTTGATTAGCAACAATACCAACAGCCCAACCGTCCATACGTGCGTAGCCTGTAATAATTGTTTTTCCGTAGCCTTCTTTGTATTGTTCAAATTCAGAATTATCAACCAAACGTTTGATAATTTCTAACATATCATATTGTGAATTTCTTTCCTTTGGAAGAATTCCAAAAATATCATCTTCATTTTCTTTTGGAGGGACTGCTTCTTTTCTATTGAAGCCAGCTTTGTCAGAATCTCCAATTTTGTCCATTAAATTTTTAATAGTGTCTAAAGCATCTTTATCATCTTTAGATTTATAATCGGTAACACCTGATATTTCGCAATGTGTAGTTGCGCCACCTAAAGTTTCATTATCAATAGTTTCACCAATAGCTGCTTTTACTAAATAGCTTCCTGCTAAAAAAATACTGGCTGTTTTATCAACAATAATAGCTTCATCACTCATAATTGGCAAATAAGCACCACCTGCAACACAACTTCCCATAATTGCAGAAATTTGTGTAATTCCCATACTGCTCATCATCGCATTGTTTCTAAAAATACGTCCGAAGTGTTCTTTATCAGGAAAAATTTCATCTTGTAAAGGAAGATATACTCCCGCAGAATCTACCAAATAAATAATAGGTAATTTATTTTCTATGGATATTTCTTGAGCTCTTAAATTCTTTTTTCCTGTAATAGGAAACCAAGCACCAGCTTTTACAGTGGCATCATTAGCTACAACAATACATTGTTTTCCGCTAACGTATCCCATTTTTACAACAACTCCACCAGACGGGCATCCGCCGTGTTCTTGATACATTTTATCGCCTGCAAAAGCCCCAATTTCTATAGATTTTTTTTTATCATCTAAAAGATAATCGATACGTTCACGAGCTGATAATTTTCCTTTTTCATGTTGTTTATCAATACGTTTTTGTCCTCCGCCTAATTTAACTTTGACAAAACGTTTACGTAAATCAGCTACTAAAAGTTTATTGTAATCTTCGTTTTTATTGAAGTTAATATCCATAGATAATCGGTTATTTATTTGCAACTGCTAAAGTAAGAAAAACCCTTTAAAATACAAGAAAGTTAGGCGTTTGATTACAGCAGATATGGCATTAACTTCTTCTTCTTAGTCGTTTATTTTTAACGACATTTTAATGTCAGAACGCTCGTAAGGACAGTTTTTTTCTACAGGAATTTCTAAAAAACCATATTTTTTATAAATATAAATAGCATTTTCAAGTTTTCGGTTAGAATATAAAACAAGCTTACTAAATTGTTGGCTTTTTGCAAAATCAATACATTTTTGCATTAATTTTTGCCCTGTTTTAAAGCCTCTATATTGAGGGGAAACCGCCATTTTGGTAAGTTCAAAAACAGTTGGTTTATTCTTTTCTGATGATTCTTTTTTGTTTTTTATCGGCATTAAAGCAACGGTTCCAATAATTTTATCGTCTAGTTTTGCGAAAAAAATATGCCCGCCTTTGTTAATAATATACGTGTCAGGATTTTTTAAAACTTCTTTGTCATAAGCCTCTACTTCAAAAAAAGAAGAAATCCATTCGATGTTTAAATTATAAAAATCAGTAGCGTAGACTGGTTTAAAAGATATGATTTCAAGAGAAGTTGTTTTTTTTAACGTCATTTTAGTGTGTATTATAATTGCTTGACTGAATGATTTTTTATTAAATTTTTCTTCTAAAATATTTAAATGTTCTACTAATGAATTGGAAGATATATAGGTGTATTCTTTAATTATATATTCAATACTATTCCAAAGAGGTGTTACAGTTTTAACTAATTGTTTGCCTTTTTTAGACAGAAATATTACCTTTTTACGCTTGTCAAGTTTGTCTTCTTCTAAGAAAATTAATTCTTTTTTTAATAGTTTATTGATCGCTTGTGTTGTGGCAGGTTGCGAAATTTGTAAGCTGTTTGTTATTTGGGTATTTGTAACTCCTTTTTTATTTTTTATAATTTTAAAAGCTGGAAATAGATAGGGGTCAAAATCAATATTAAAAGCATCATAAACCAATTGAGTTTCTCGCATCATGTATTCACTCACTCTTTTTAGACGTGATCCGATTCCTATTTCTCCAAATCCTTTTAACGCATCCATATTTATAATAAGTATTTATATAAGTACTTATGTAAATGTATGGTTTATTGATGAAATTAAAAACACAGTATTAAAATATTTTTAAAGCCCTAGAAGATAGTTTCTGTGGTAATTAAATTTAAAATTTTTGTGTTGATTTTAGAGTAGTTACTGCTATTTTAAGTGTAGTTTCTTATATTTATAACGAAAAATATAAAATAATGGCAGGTAAAGTATCATCAAAAGTAATATTAAGTAATCGTAATTATGTGGCGGAAGCAAAAATGAGAAATCATTTTGTAATTACAGATCAGCCTGTTGAAAAAGGAGGAGACAATAATGGACCAACACCTGTTGAATATTTATTAACCGCAATTGGTGGTTGTGTTTCCATAACTTTAAGAACCTATGCCGAAAATAAAAATTGGAATGTAGGTGAAATTACAGTTAATGTTACACAGCAAATAAGGTTAACATCCGAAGGAATAAAAAAATCATTAATAGAAAAAATATCTTTTGAAAAAGAGATAACTAAAGCTCAAAAAGAAATATTATTAGAAGTTGCAGGAACATGTCCTGTTGCACAAATGGTAAAAGGAACAACCGAAATAGTAAGTAGTATTCAATAATAGTTGTATTGTTTTTATATTCCTTGGAATGTAAAGTTGTTTTTGTATTTTTGTTTACAAACGAATAAAAATTAAATAAAGAATGGGAGATATTTCTGAGGATATAAAATCTAAATTTCCGAATAATAAAATAAAGGCACTTATCAATATAAAATATACAGCAAACTGGTTAAGTAGTAATGAAAATGATTTTTTTAAGCCTTACGGAATATCACCACAGCAATTTAATATTTTACGAATTTTAAGAGGTGCAAGTAAGCCTATAAAAGTACAAGTTATTAAAGACAGAATGATTGAACGAGCACCTAATGCAACTCGTTTAATGGATAAATTATGCGATAAGAAATTTATAGAACGCATTCGATGTAAACATGATAGGAGAGTTGTTTATATTAACATATCTAAGAAAGGTTTAGAATTGTTAACAACAATTGATACCTCAACAGAACTAAATTTTTTAGATAATTTAACAGAAAATGAAGCAACTTTATTAAGTGATTTATTAGATAAAATCAGATAAAAACTCATTTAATATTTTAAATGTAAAAACTCAGGATTTTATAAAATCCTGAGTTTTTTATTTTGATACTTTTAATTAGAATACCTCCTCAAAATCACCTTGAGTAGCAGTACATTGATAATTGTTTTGGCTACTACAACCAAAAATTAAACTTAAAAGTAGTATTAAACAACATATCATTTTTAATTTTTTCATCTTTTAAATTATTTAATTATTATAGTTTTAACAATTCCGTCTATTTCAACTTGGTAAGCTCCCGAATTTAAACCTTCAAAAAGACTTTTACCTTTGCTGATACTAGAGGTATATAATAAATTTCCATTTTGTTTTAATAGAACAGTTGTAGCGGGTACAGCATATTCAACTTTTATAACACCCTTAAAGTCACAAACTTCATTTTTTCTAAAAAAACGAGGTTCTTTAACTTCAATTTTTGCTACTTTAACTTGTACTGTTTTTATTTTAGATTGATCTTCTGAAACAATTATAAACTCAACAGTATCGGTAAAATCAATAATAGTACTTTGTGTTACTAATTTGTTTTTATAAAAAACACTAGCACCCTTATTCATATTAAAAATAGGAGTAAGCGCTGCTATATTTTCTGTGTTTTTTACTTCAATAGTAATCTTATTATTAGTATCTGTATAATTTATAACAGGGATGTTTTTAAAGGTAATAGCATTTAATACAGCGATATTAGATAAAGCAGGCTTAGCTATACTATATGCTTGTTGTAAATTTCCGTAATGTGCTAAAATTTCAAAATTTAATTTTTTGTCTATCACTGTAACAGTATCTTCAGTTGAATTATAAACTTTAAAACTAAGTTCTTCGCCATTTGTATTCGAAAAGACAGTTAAATAAGCATAATATTTATCTTCTGAAGCTACATAAATTAAATTAGTAACACCTCTACATTGATCATTTACAAAAACACCAAGTTTATCATTTTTATTAGATAAACGTTTTCCATCAAGGTTGATAAACGAAACTAATGACATGGTATGTTCAAATTCGTTTTCGTTCAAACTCCAATTAGGAGTTTGAGCGATTAACGAATTGATAAATAAAAAACTGCAAATAATTATTAAATTTCTCATTATCTATTTTTTTATTAGATGCTTAATTACTGTATTAGAATCTGTAACAACTTTTATAATATAAGTTCCGCTTGATAAATTAAAATCAGTAAGAATTATAAGTTTGTTGTTTTTATCCATTTTATAGTTCTTTTGATAAGAAACTTGTCCTATTGTTGAATAAATTGTAACAGCAACATTTGTTTGTTGTTTTTTGAAACTTATTTTGATTTCATCATCAAAAGCATTTGGAGAAATTTTGATTTCATCATCAAGTGTTTCAATTACTATTGGCTGTGTAATTGTACCTAATACCTCATCATTCTTAAACTGTACTGATTCAGAAGTTATTTCTTCTTTAGAACCATTATCTTTTTGAATAAAGAATGTTAACTTTTCTGATATATTAGAAAACATTGAGATAAAATGTAAATTATTTCCATTGATATTAATAGCTTCAGATTTACCTCGAATTTCTCCGTTTGAATTGTAAACTTTAAGCATACTATAATCTGTAGGGATTTTTACAATAGCATTCATATTTGAAGCGTATTTATTAAAAGTATTCGTTTTATTTGAATTACTTCTTTTAGCGCTACGAACAAAATTCCTTTTAGATACTTGCTGATTTAGATATGATGGATATGTAAAATTCTGACTACTTGAAGATTTTAACATATATCCTTTACCTTGTTCAAGGAAATTTAAATTACCAGACCAACCATTATTTAAAGCATCATAAATAGCGAATTTATTTTGAGATTTAATTACATCGCCATCGGTTGCATTAAAGTTGGCTAAAGCTTCATTTAAAGGTGTGTTTTTAGAAACAATATAAGGTAACCAGTTCCAGTTTTTTTGTATTGGAAACGACCAAGTATTTAAATCAACATTAGTTCCTGAAGCACTTAATGTATTGATGTTTTTTGAATACACCTTGTACATTTGCTTTGTGTTCATTCCTCCTGCAACATTACTTATAGACCCTGACCAACCACTTAAACTAGGGTCACTGTATTGTTGATAGGTTTCTAATAATGACGGTGAATTACTTAAAATTCTGTCAGAAGTTGTTAAATTTAAATCGGCAGTTAATGTATTGATGTTTGATAAATTAGCATCATTTACAAAAAATGACATCCAAGTCCAACCGCTGTTAAGGTTTATAGATTGATATAATTCATCTGAGTTTTCAAAAATTTGAGGTGTTTTTTTAGTTCCCATAATATTATTATTAACAAAAGGTATTGTTAATTTATTATTAATGGTAACAGGATAAGTAACATCAGTAGATGCGTCCCAAACTTTAAAACTAATATCTTCACCACTCGATTTATTTGCATAGACGGTAAGGAAAACAAAGTATTCGTCGTAATCTTTATCGTAAAATAAAGAAGATACACCTCGAAGTTCTCCATTTACAAATGCAGCTACTTTGTCAGTATTATTTTCAGCAAATACAGCATCTATTTTAATTTTACCTACAATATTAAGGCTATAATCAAAATTAGCAGGATTTATTTCCCATTTAGGACCAACAGAATTTACGCTCAAGTTTAATTGAATTTTTTCATCATAACCGTAATCACTATTTAAGTACATGTCATGTTGATAGTTTCCAACAGAAAGTTCTTCATCTGTAGTTCCTGTAATGGTGATAACACTTGCAGGGTCAATAGTTCCTGAAGAAGCTGTTAATGATAACCAGCTCGGTACATTACTAATATTAAATTGTGTTGGTGTACCTCCGTTATTTCTGACTTCGATTTCAAAAGTACCTCCTTGGTTAAAAGGAATTTTTTTATCAACAATTTTACTTTTTCCATCAATAGACCAATTTAATTGATTTTTATCAATATAAGCAGTCCAAGTTATAGGAGATTGTTGTACGTTGTTAACGTCATCAAACATTCTATTTACTGTAATATCTAATACTTGATTTTCTATTACAGATGGGTTAGTTACGTTTGGTTTTATAATTAACTCATCACCATTAATGGTATAACTTACAGGGAAATTAATTAAATCTCTGCTAGGTTTAATAGGTGGTGTATCTTTTGAATAATTCGAAGTACCAGCATTAATAACAGCATTTGAGCTAAACACTTGATTGTTTAAAGCGATATGATAATAACTTGGTAGCGGATTTGCTAATGCACCAGGTTTGTTCATTTTCATATAGAAATATAAACCAGGCGTATTGAAATCGATTTCAAAAAATCGGTCTCTAGCTATTTGTTCTGTACTTCTTAAAGTATTCCATAATCTAACTTCTGATAAATATCCAGAAAAATGGTTATCAGTAGTTTCAATACCAGCTAAATCTTTATGACCTCTAGCACCTATCCATATTTTATCACCATAAAAAGCGGCAATTTTTTCTGAATTATTCGTACTTACAAGATCAGAATCGATATAAGTTCTTAAACTACCTTGTCTGTTTAATAAAACAGCAACATGATGCCAATTACCATCAGTAATACTCTTAGTTGTTAATGCGTACGAATTATTTTCGTTCATTAAACTTAAATTACCATCTGTAGCTAAGTTAATAGCCCATTTATTTCTTGTTCCGTTTGATGATGCAACATCTTTGTCATCACCTCGTCCGTTAGAAATTAATGTAGCTTGTTGATTTTTATCTGTTTTAACCCAAAAACTTAGGGTAACATCCATTTGGTTGTTAATTTGAACAAGATTAACATCATCACAAGCTAAATATTGATTGTTTTTAAACTCATAAGAAGTTCCACTTGGCTTAATACTCCAATCAGTATTAACTTTAGCATTTTTAAAACGTGCAATATCGTTAGCAATTGTACCATTACCTTCATCCATAGGCCATAAACCGATTAAGTTTCGCTCGTTACCTAAATATTTAGTATTTAAGTTAGAAGCAACGTCACTTAATGTTAATGATTTAGACCAAATTCTTAAATCGTGTATATTTCCAACAAAAGTGTTTCCTCCAATAACTACAGGATTTTTGTATGAATATTGAACGTTTTTTGAAATTCCTAAAGTAGCGATATTACTGCTATCTTCGTGGATTGAAATACTTCCTTCTGATGCGTTATAAACAAAAGCATAATGATGGAATAAATCATCATTAGTAATTGTTCCTGAAGTAGTACTTCCTGCAAAATTAAAAGTTATTTGGTCATTTTTAAGAGCTATATTTACACCATTTTCTTGTTTTAAAATGGTTGCGTTAGCTGTTTTAGTATTATTATTCATCCAGAATTCTAAGGTGAAATCACCTGTTTGAAATAAAGGATTATCTAATTTTACAGTATTACTAGCACCATTAAAATTAGCCGAAACATTATGGTTTATTTCTTGCTGATTTGTTTGCCCTGTAACTTGTATTAAACTAACCGCTTGATTGTAAGAAATTGGTTGGTTAAAACGAACAACAATATCTTCACCATAACTAAGAATTCCATCGGTTGGTGTTGGTGTTCCAAAAACAACAGGTGCATCTAAATCGATTCTACCAGTAATTACATCAGAAGTGTAAGTAGTACCGTTCATACAGTTAGAAATTGCTCTAATTTCATAATTACCATTATTAATCTTTTTACCTACAATATCCCAGTTATAATTAATTTCAGGAGTATTTATTAGTGAAACATTAGTTGTACTTCCTGAGGCATCTAAATGATTTTGCGATGTATAATAGGTGTGTAAATTAGTCCAACTAGGAGATGAAATTAATCGATATTGTAATTCGATTTTCTCAAAGCTTTCGTAGTTTAGATTATAATCAACCAATTTAATAGGAAGACTATTTGATGTATTATCATTATTAAATGCTTGGTCGATATTAAAAACCCAATTATTAACAGGCGAACTTACATTAACGCTAGAACAAGAAGGTGTAAAGAAAGCAGAAAGACTAACACTGCTTACTATTTCAGTATCACAAGTACTTTTAAATTGAACAATAATATCTTCATATTTATAAACATCTCCAACTGATTTATTTAGGGTAAGTAAATATTCGGTTGGTTCATTATAAGGCATGTCATTAAAAGTTAAACCTTGAGGGTCTACATTAATCACAGCATTATTAGGGTTCGAAGCAGGGTCAACCTGTAATGTAAAGCTTGCAGTTGTTTCCGAAGCGCTTAAATTTAATAAAGTCAATTTAAATTGTGCTGTTTCACTTTCAGGTACATTACTTACATTAGCAACCTCAACAGTAATATTTGGTTTTTCTAATTGTTGTGTTGCGTTACCTAACTCTTCACGTAATGATTTTTTAAGAAGTGGGATATTTTCAACTTTATAATTAGGATCATTATAGTTTGGAGCGATATAAGAAGCTTTATTATAAAATAAACTTTTATCGCCAGCTTCATAAGGACATGAACTAACACCTCCAATTAAACTAAAAATAGGTCCATTTCCATCAAAAGAGTTTATAATATCGATACTAAATAAATTATTCTCATCACTATCTTGAAGAGTATAACTAATACTAGTTGTATTCTCTGATTCTTCAGAAAGTTCAGTACCTAATGTTTGATTTAATGTTGTTGAGGTTGTATTTTGAAAACCAAATTTATTAAGGTTAAAACCTAATGTAAGTGCAAATGCTTCTTCAAAATCGACCTCAATTGAATTTGTTTTATTTCTTACTAAAGAAGTTTCAACAGATCTTGTAATTGCTCCTGCACCAGAGTCAAAAGAAATATTTTTTTCAAAATTAGCATTAATTACATTTAATAATTTTTTTGAATCTTGAAGATTTTTATTTAAAATAGCTTCAGAAGAAGGGTCATCACCACTAAGTAAAGCTTCTTCTATTTGCTTTATTTCATTTTTAACGTATAATTTAGCTTCACTTTTTAATTGATCTCTGTTATTTTTAGCGTCATACTTTGTTTTTTCATTTTCACGAATAACAGATTTCCATTGGTTAATTTGATGTACGTACTGGGCTTCTGATAAAACACCATTTTTACCTCCAACTAATAATCCTTGTTTTATTTGAGAAACAAATTCTTCTAGAGAAGGAATTAACTTTTCAACAATATAATCTTGTGTGTATACAAAGAATGTATTAGAAGGTTCTTCTGTAAAAGAAATAGATTTTTGTTTATTTATAATAATTTCTTTTCCATCTTTATTTGTTAATTTTAATGCTGTATTATTTTTAATAGAAGACGTTCCTATATTATTAAACGAACCGTAAAAATAATTTTTAGATTGCCCTATGTATAAATCAGCTTTAGAACCTACAAAATCAGGAGAATCACTTGTTGAAATTTCTTGATTAAAAGTATATGTTTTGGTAAGGCTGGTAGCATCATTAGAAGCTACGGAAATACCAATACCTGTTGTAATATCATTTGTAGTTTCTGTTTCAATAACAGGACCAAGTAATCCACCACCAGCAGCAAATTTAACTCCTAACAAAAATTTGAATTCAGTAGAAAAATTACTATTACTACTTACGGTATTTGTAGTGGTAAAACTAATTGTTTCTCCTTTAGCTATGGTTGCAGAACTTTCAGAACCAGGAGGGTCTCTTAAAATAATATCTGGAATATCTGGAGCTTCGGTTACAAAAGTTTGACTTCCGTCAGATTCTCCTCCAAGTAAAATAGCTTTATTAGTATAGTTTTGTACAGGATAATCTACCGAATTAATTCTGTAAAACATATTTAATGTTTTAGTATAAGGAGCTATTGAAGAAGGTAAACCTCCTCTAAATTTATAAGTTAATAAACTCTCATCTTTTTTATTGATAATAGTTTTTTCAGAACCTTGTAAAGCAAGGTTATTGGTAATTATTAACTCACCATCTTTAATTGGTACTTGAGATTCAATACCATTAGCATCTGTATCATAATTAAAATACGGTTCATATCTACTTAATTCAATAGAGTAGTTTTTAAACTGTTTATAGAATAGATACCCTGTTCCTGCTGTGGTAACAGAAGTTTTATTAGGTAATTCAATCATATCTTCACCTATTTGAGATAAAGCACTTAATACAGGTTTAGCTCTGTACACAAAACTTTTTTCAAAATGGTAAGGAACTCCTTCTATTTTTTCTTTATTACCACTAGTATATTTAGGTTTTTCAGTTACTGTTATATTAGAAGAGAAATCTAAAGATTCATTAGCTTTTAATATTGAAATACTAGGATTATTAGGGATTGTTAAGCCTCCAATTGAATTAATAGTGTACATTAACGGTAATGCTTTCACTCTATACTCTCCTGTTTCGGCATTTGTTGAAAACGAAAATTGTGTATTTCCTGTAGCAGAAGCACCTGGAGGTGCATAACTTAATGTTAAGTTTGCTGAACCAATATTATTTATAGAACTAACAGTTTCTTTATGTTTAATGTTTTTTTCATCTTCATAATTTACAGTATATATTCCTTTATCACCAAAACCAATTGGTTTTGCTGATTCTACAGTACCACCGACAACTCGACCAACAACATCAACCCTTGTTTTATCTACAAAAATCACTTGTTCTTGAGCATCTTCAAAAAATTCGGTTGTTTGAGAAGTGTTTGCTGGGAACCTTCCGTTATATTCAAATGTGTGACCTGTTTTAGCAACAGAAATATAATGATTTCCAATAGGAACACTTATTTCAAAATTACCTTCGCTGTCACTTACTACAGGAGTATTGTTTTTATCTAAAACAATTTGATTATCTATTAAAATATTTACTCCTTCTGATGCAATTCGAGCATATCGTTCTAAATAATCATCGCTAGTATCATTGGTTGTACCTGCATTGTTATACCAATACTCTCCTTTAGAAAATTTTTGAGCCCCTCTGGTATAATAATTATAACCTTCATCTAAAATTCCTGGGCTAGAATTACTAACGTATTGATCTCCATCTGTTAATCCGTTGAAATTAGGGTTGTCAGGGTCAGGGCTATTTAGTTCAACAAAAGATTTAAAAACACCTTTAGTATCATATAAAATTTTTCCTTTGTAGATGAATGAAGAAATATCTGTAAAATTAACTTTATTAACTACAGGAGTATCTTCACCTAAGTATATAATTTGTTGATTAGGTTCAAATTGATGTACACCAAGTCTTGGAGATATATTATAAGATTCACCTGTTCCTTTGTAAGGAATTGCAGAGATGATATAACTACCGTTTGCATCTGTCATGCCTAAAAACCCTAATTGATCTTTTCTAGGTAAATTATTTACATCACTTGTCCAATAAGGCATATCATTAGCTAATTTACTATTAAAAAAAGCTTTATTTTTATTATATTCAAATCCTTCGTGTGATAAATCATAAGCATAATTACCAACACCTTCATCAAATCTGAAATAAGAAATTAGGTCAGCATCATCTCCATTAATATATCTATGGAAATCATCATGAATAGTTACTTCTGTTAAAGCCGATTTCCAGATTCTTAATTCATCTAAATAAATTGATTTAGAACCGATAGCTCCAACAATAAAATGATTATATTCTTCAGTAATTCCTGTACTAGAAAGTAAGCTTGTTTTCTTAGTAGGAATTGTAACACTATAATCAGCTCCTTTAGAGGTTGTTTTTTTTACTCCAGCATTAAGAAAAGCAACATCTTCTTGCTGAATTTCAGTTCCGTTTATTAATAATCTAGGAATTGTATTTTCTTCTACAACTATAGAAATATGTGTGAAATCTGTTAAAAAATGAGTAATAGGGAGTAGAGTTTCATTTCCTTTTACATCAGTTTTACCCGCAGGTATATAATTATGTAATCGATAAACAGCTCCTTGTATATTAAATTCGACGTAAGGATTAGCGTCTTTTAAATTTACTTTTATTAGTGTTTTATGTGTATCTAAAAAAGAAGCATTTTTTAAGGTAAATAAATCAATATATTCTGAATTATTAAAAGTTCCATCTCCAGGCTTTAACCAAGTTTGGAAAGTGTATTTATCTGTAATAGGTTTATTTACAAAGTTGATATCAAGAGCACTGTTTTTAGGTATATTAACACCAGATCTTTTGGTGTCTTTATCTCCATTAGTTGGCAATGCTTCAATAATTACCCTTTCTACAGGGTTACCTCCTTCGAAATTTATATTTCCAGTAATAATAGCAGTTGGGCTTCTATACCCAATCCCTGTAATATAATCTCTTAATTCCTTTCCAGCACCTTTAACAATTTTAGGAAGCCCTACGGCATCAATTCTATATTCATAAAGTGTTCCTCCTTGTACATATTTATCTTCATAATTTGTTGTTATGGCAGGTAAGGTTGCTATTTTAACAAAATTTTTTGTAATCTTACTTAACTCTCTTCTGTAAACAACAATATAGTCTATATCTTCTAAATTATTTTTTATAGCCCAATTTATGGATATTTTATCAGGAAAGTATCCTTTTGAAATATCAAAAGAAGCATAAGAAAAAGTTTCATGAATAAATTCTACACCCCATGGAAATCTTATATCTAAAGGGTTTGTTATTCTTTTATTAACTGTAGAGTTCCTTCCTAGAAAAGGACTTCCTACTTGTAGAGTCCATTTGTTTCCACTAGCATCGTTATTTGAAATTGATTGAGAAGTAACCCGAATCAATTCTTGCTGAGAAAAACTATTTAAAGAACATACGATACTAAAAAGTAATAGTAGTCCTAAATTTTTTATACGCATAGTTATAGCTTAAAGTTTAATAATGTAGTTTACACCAAAATTTACAGGTCTAGATTCATTCCCTCCAGTATTTGAAGTTTCTCCTGTAATATTATGAGAGTGATTACCAGAGTTATTAGTTCTAAGATTATCACTAGAAGACCCTTCATCTTGATAAGGTTGGTCAGACCCATCAGCTCCATCAAAACTTCTAAAATGCTTTCTTATTTTAAGTGTATGACTGTGGTTTCCATCAGCTGTGGTTTTTAAATTTCCTTTACCATGTTTATGAGATTTATTTTGATCAGCTTGTGTGTTCATTAAAGTAGGACCATCTTGTTTATTAACAGGACTAGTTCCTGTACCTCTTAAAAACATACCATTTAAATTAGGTGTAACACTTGCACCTAATAAATCTCGAAGTATTGCTGTTTCATCGGTTGTTGGTATGCTTCTACCATCACATAACATCCAACCCTTTGGGGCAGATACACCTATGTATGGCATTATACTTCCAGAAGGAACACCATTATAAGCTGAGTAAGCATAAGGAACATAACGTAATAATTCGTTAGAAATAATCATTGAACCTTCAGATATTTTCAAGTAATGCTCATGAGCAGTTAAAATACTTTGTATAGAATTAGGTACTTTTAAAACAGTAGAAAATACACCAAATTCATCTGTAATAATTGTTATTGTTTCGTTATAAGTTACTACATTAGCACCTGAGATAGGGTTTAGGTAATTTAGCTCTGCTAAAATTGTAATTGGTTGATTTTGTCTTGCATTATTGTTAGGGTCTCTTGCAATTCCTTGCACTGTAATTCCTTGACTAAAACTTAATACTGAAATCAGCATTAAAATACTACTTGTAAATTTTTTAATAGACATTTTTCTTGTTTTTTTATATTTAATAATTAACCTGCAAACCTAAGTTAATTATATTTATAAGGCTGTTTAATTTTATCAGCTATTTATTAAATATGTTTAAAATTTAATAAAACAAGATTTTTTTTGCGCAGTTGTTAATTATTTCTTAAATTATTTAAATTATTTGCTTTTTTAAAAAAGTTATTTCACACTTATTCTAGTTTCATTTTTTATTTGCCGAATTACAAAAGAACTTTGAATATTTGAAATAATTTTAAGTTGTGACATTTTTTTTAAGATGAAGTTTTCATATTCTTTAATATCTCTTACAATTACTTTTAATAAGAAATCATAGCCACCTGCTATGTAAGAAACATCCATTACTTCATCTAAACAATTTATATAGTTTTCAAATTCTTTAAAAGCAACTTCTTGATGTTCTAGTAAGGTTATTTGACAATATACAATCAAACTTTTATTAATTAATTCAGGATTAACAATTGCCACATATTTTTTGATAATTCCTCTTGCTTCTATTTTTTTAATACGTTCATGTGTTGGTGTAATCGATAAATTTATCTTTTGAGAAAGTTCTTTTATAGATTGTTTTCCGTCTGTTTGAAGTTCATTTATTAACTGTAAATCAATAGCGTCTAACTGTTGCATAGTATATCTTTCTGTTTAAGGTTATATAAATCAAAAGTAAAGTATATTTTTCTGTTAAAAATTTATTTTAAAGGATAAAATCCTTAATTTATCCTTTAAAATAGTTTTATTAAATTGATTTTTATCTTTGTATAAAAAATAAAAGTGATGAATAAAATTGAAAAAATATATAATAGAATTAGTAAAAATACAGAAACCTTTTTAGGTTATCCATTAGCAAAAGATTTTTCATATAAAGAATTTGCTCCTTTTTTAGATTTATGTATTAATAATGTAGGTGATCCTGAATCTGACTCTACCTTAGCTATTGACACAAAAGATGTTGAGAAAGAATGTATTGCTTTTTTTGCAGATATTCTTTCATCAAACTTAAAAGATACTTGGGGTTATGTAACAAATGGTGGAACAGAAGGAAATTTATATGGGTTATATTTGGCTAGAGAAAATTTTCCTGATGCGGTGGTGTATTATAGTGAAGCAACACATTATAGTGTTAAAAAGAACTTACACTTATTAAATATTAAAAATATTGTAGTTAGAAGCCAAGCAAATGGTGAAATAGATTATGATGATTTAGCACAAATATTAATGTTACGTAGAGATAAACCAGCTATTTTCTTTTTGAATATTGGTACAACTATGACTGAAGCTGTTGATAAACTCGATGAAATTAAAAAAATTATCAAAAAATATGCGATAAAAGATTATTATATTCACTGCGATGCCGCTTTTTTAGGAACAATAGCACCATTTGTAACGCCAAAACCAAAATTTGATTTTTCAGAAGGTGTTGACAGTATTGCCATTTCTGGGCATAAGTTTATAGGTGGTCCTATTCCTTGTGGAATTGTAATGGCAAAGCGAAAACACAGAAATCGTATTGCTAATTCAATATCTTACGTAGGTACTTTTGATACTACAATTACAGGTTCTCGTAATGGGTTAACACCTTTATTTTTGTGGTCTTTTATTCAAAAACATGGAAAAAATGGCTTAGCAAAAAGAGTAAAAGAATCACAAGTATTAGCCACATATTTAGAAGCTGAATTGAATAAAATTGGTGTAAAAGCATGGCGAAACAATAATGCGTTAACAGTAGTATTAGAAAAGCCTTCAGATAAAATATGTAAAAAATATCAATTAGCATCTGAAGAAGATATAGCTCACGTAATTTGTGTTCCAGGGATAAAAAAAGAACAACTTACCATTTTTATAGAAGATTTAAAAAAAGAATTAGTAAATAGCTTATGTAAATTAGTATAGGTGCTAACTAACATAAATAGATATTAAAACAATAAATTCAAGTACGTTCTTTTTAAGAAAATACTTGAGTTTTTTGTTTTAATAAAAAACGTATCTTGCAATATATTATGCACGCATAACACTTTAAAACACGTAATAGATGAAATACAAGCACATTTTTGAACCATTAGATTTAGGATTTACAACATTAAAGAATCGTATTTTGATGGGTTCTATGCACACAGGTTTAGAGGAGGAAAAAAATGGAACACAAAGAATCGCAACATATTATGCTGAACGAGCAAAAGGTGGCGTAGGGCTTATTATTACAGGAGGTATTTCACCGAATATTCAAGGTTGGACAGCCCCATTTTCAGCTCGTATGAGCACTAAAAAACACGCAAGAGAACATAAAATAATTACCGATGCCGTGCATAAAGAAGGTGGTAAAATTTGCATGCAAATTTTACATTCTGGGCGTTACGGATATCATCCGTTAACCGTTGCTCCATCAAAAATAAAAGCGCCAATTAATCCGTTTAAACCTTTTGAATTAAAACAATCAGGCATCCGAAGAACGGTTAAAGATTTTGTGAATTCTGCTAAATTATCGCAAGAAGCAGGGTATGATGGTGTTGAAATTATGGGGTCGGAAGGCTATTTAATCAATCAATTTATTGTAAAAAGAACCAATAAAAGAACCGATAATTACGGAGGAGTTTATGAAAATAGAATCCGTTTAGCCGTAGAATTAGTTCAAAAAATAAGAGAATCCGTAGGTGAAAATTTTATTATTATCTATAGATTATCTATGTTAGATTTGGTAGAACAAGGTAGTTCTTGGGAAGAAGTCGTGCAACTTGGAAAAGAAATAGAAAAAGCAGGAGCAACCATAATTAATACGGGAATCGGTTGGCATGAATCACGTATTCCAACCATTGCAACATCCGTTCCAAGAGGAGCATTTACTTGGGTTACTCAAAAAATGAAAGAAGAATTATCAATTCCGTTGATAACTTCAAACCGAATTAATATGCCCGAAACCGCAGAAAAAGTATTGGCAGAAGGTCATGCCGATATGATTTCTATGGCACGTCCGTTTTTAGCAGATCCGCAGTGGGTAAATAAAGCAAAACAAGAACGTGATGATGAAATAAATACCTGTATTGCTTGTAATCAGGCGTGTTTAGACCATGCTTTTCAACAAAAAGTAGCGAGTTGTTTGGTAAATCCGAGAGCTTGCCACGAAACCGAATTTAATTATAATCCAACGAAAAATAAGAAAAAAATAGCCGTAGTCGGTGCAGGACCAGCAGGATTATCTGCATCTACAATTTTAGCTCAAAGAGGACACGAAGTAACACTTTTTGATGCCGATAAAGAAATAGGAGGTCAGTTTAATATCGCGAAGCAAATTCCTGGAAAAGAAGAATTTTACGAAACAATTCGATATTTTAAAAAACAATTAGAATTACAAAAAGTAACCGTAAAATTAAATACACGAGTTTCTGCGGATGATTTACAAAAAGGAAATTTTGATGAGGTAATTATCGCCACAGGAATTACGCCAAGAATGCCAAGAATTAACGGAATTGAACACGAAAAAGTATTAAATTATATTGATGTAATTAAGCACAAAAAACATGTAGGTAAACGTGTAGCCGTTATAGGTGCTGGTGGAATTGGGTTTGATGTATCGGAATATTTAGCACACCAAGGAGAAAGTACTGCCTTAAATATTGATACTTGGTTACAGGAATGGGGAATTGATAAATCGCTAAAATCGCGTGCAGGAATTGAAAATGTTACACCTGAATTTCATCCATCGCCAAGAGAAATTTTTATGTTTAAACGTAGCAAAGGAAAATTTGGTAAGAACTTAGGAAAAACAACAGGTTGGATTCATCGAGCTACTTTAAAAAAGAAAAAAGTACAGTTTATAAATGAAGTTCAATACACGAAAATTGATGATGAAGGTTTGCATTATACCCAAGGAGAGGAGCAAAAAATACTAGCCGTAGACAATGTAATTATTTGTGCAGGACAACTTCCTTTTAAAGAATTAGTAACACCTTTAGAAGAAAAAGGTATCAAAATACATGTAATTGGAGGAGCTGATTTTGCTTCGGAATTAGATGCAAAACGTGCGATTAATCAAGGAAGTAGATTAGCGGCGGAGATTTAATAAAAAAATACTAGTATTTTAAAAATCCTACATTAATGTAGGATTTTTTTTTGATTTGTCTTTAATAAGGAATTAAACACTATTTTTAACAAATTAATCCCCAAAAAAATAAAATGAACTCATTTACTATACAAGAAATCAATTCATTATTAAATGGAGAATTATTAGGAAATTGCACTGAAAAAATTACTGCTCCCGAGCAAATTGAAAAAGCTCAAAAAGGACAAATTACTTTTATTGGAAATAAAAAATTTGCAAAATTATGGAATACTTCTAATGCAAGTGCAGCTATTGTATGTAGTAAGTTAGATATTCATCCAGAAGATAATAAAGCATTCATAAAGGTTGAAAATGCCGATTTAGCAATGGCAACATTATTAGAGGCATTTCAACCAGAAGCACCACATTTTGAAACAGCAATTCATCCAACAGCTGTAATCGATAAAACTGCAACAATAGGCGAAGGCTGTAAAATAGGAGCAAATACTTATGTTGGTAAAAATGTTGTGTTAGCTAATAATGTTATATTATATCCAAACGTTACTATTTTTGATGATACTACTATTGGTCAAAATACCACAGTTTGGTCGGGTACGGTAATTAGAGAAAGAACTATTATCGGAAATAACTGTATTTTTCATGTTAATGTAAGTATTGGAGCTGACGGATTTGGTTACAGACCAAGCGCACAAGGATTAACAAAAATTCCGCATATAGGAAATGTTGTTATCGGAAATCAAGTAGAAATTGGTGCAAATTCATGTATCGATAGAGGTAAATTTAGCTCAACTATTTTAGGCGATGGTTGTAAAATTGATAACTTGGTTCAAATAGGGCATAACTCTGTTTTAGGAAAGTTCTGTATTATGGCAGGAAGTAGTGGTTTAGCAGGCTCAGTAACCTTAGGCGATGGCGTTATTATTGGCGGAAGTGCTTCCATAAAAGACCATACAACAATTCATTCAGGTGCAGTTGTAGGAGCAGGTTCTGGTGTTATAGCTGATGTTCCCGCAGGAAAAACTGTACTTGGTTATCCAGCAACCGATGCTAGAGAAAAGATGAAACAATGGGTTGCTTTACGTAAATTAGGGAGGCAGTAAATTTTTTATTTGAAGCTATTTCCCGCTTTCCGCACTCGCTCTTTTTTTGAAGAAAAATCAAAAAAAGGAGCTCAAACAAAGCTTCAATCGGGGCTAGGGGTTTTGTTTATCTGAAGTAAAGTTAGAATTTAATTTAAAATTTTAAGTTAAATAAGAAGCGTATAAAAAGATTTTAAATATCGTTAATTATTAAAATAGTAGTAAAATAGCGATAATTATAGCTCTTAAAAAAGTATTATAAGCTATTTTATAGCGAAAAGGCAAAAGTGTCATCAAAAATAATAAAATAAAAGCCGATATTTGCCCCACATATTTTTTGTAAAGAGTAAAAAGAGTAAATTATGGCAATGAATAAAAATAACGTCTTAGCATGGGCAACACTTATAATGGTTTTAATAGGGCTTTTATTAGTCTGCTTAGGAGCTTTTAGATATGATGAGGTAGCAGGATATGGTTTTGCAGCAGTAGGCTTAGGTTTTTTTGCAAACGCATGGGTTTTTAATGCCTTAAAAGGAAGAGTTTAATTAAATCAAAATTACAACAAAATGTCAGACGATAAGAAAGTTATTTTTTCAATGAGTAAGGTCTCAAAGACCTATCAAAGTACCAATAAACAAGTTTTAAAAGATATTTATTTAAGTTTCTTTTACGGAGCTAAAATTGGTATTTTAGGTTTAAATGGGTCGGGTAAATCTACTTTATTAAAAATAATTGCAGGAGTAGAGAAAAATTTTCAAGGTGATGTTACTTTTTCACCAGGTTATAAAGTTGGTTATTTAGAGCAAGAACCAAAATTAGACGAAACCAAAACAGTTATTGAAATAGTTAAAGAAGGTGTTGCAGAAACCGTAGCAATTTTAGAAGAATACAACAAAATCAACGATATGTTTGGTTTAGAAGAAGTGTATTCTGATGCTGATAAAATGGATAAGTTAATGGCGCAACAAGCAGAACTTCAAGATAAAATTGATGCTTCTAATGCTTGGGAACTTGATACTAAATTAGAAATTGCAATGGACGCATTACGTACTCCAGATGCTGATACGCCAATTAAAAACTTATCAGGAGGGGAACGTAGAAGAGTTGCTTTATGTAGGTTATTATTACAAGAACCAGAAATTTTATTATTAGATGAGCCTACCAACCACTTAGATGCAGAATCTGTACACTGGTTAGAACATCATTTAGCACAATATAAAGGAACGGTAATTGCTGTAACGCACGATAGATATTTCTTAGATAACGTTGCTGGTTGGATTTTAGAATTAGATAGAGGTGAAGGAATCCCTTGGAAAGGAAACTACTCTTCTTGGTTAGATCAAAAATCTAACAGAATGGCACAAGAAAGTAAAACAGCTTCTAAGCGTCAAAAAACATTAGAAAGAGAATTAGAGTGGGTTCGTCAAGGAGCTAAAGGTCGTCAAACAAAGCAAAAAGCACGTTTGAAGAACTATGATAAGTTGATGAGTCAAGACCAGAAACAAACGGATGAAAAATTAGAAATTTATATTCCTAATGGTCCACGTTTAGGAACGAATGTTATTGAAGCAAGTAGTGTTTCAAAAGCTTTTGGCGATAAATTATTATATGATAACTTAGAGTTTAATTTGCCACAAGCAGGAATTGTTGGAATTATCGGACCAAATGGTGCAGGTAAAACCACTATTTTTAAAATGATTATGGGAGAAGAAACTCCTGATGCAGGAAGTTTTAAAGTCGGTGAAACGGCAAAAATCGCTTATGTAGATCAGGCACACTCTAACATTGACCCTGATAAATCTATTTGGGAAAATTTCTCTGAAGGTCAAGATTTAGTAATGATGGGAGGGAAGCAAGTAAATTCTCGTGCTTATTTAAGTCGTTTTAATTTTGGAGGAAGTGAACAAAACAAAAAAGTTTCTACACTTTCTGGAGGTGAGCGTAACCGTTTACACTTAGCAATGACTTTAAAGGAAGAAGGAAATGTTTTATTATTAGATGAACCGACGAATGATTTAGATGTAAATACATTAAGAGCATTAGAAGAAGGTTTAGAAAACTTTGCTGGTTGTGCAGTTGTTATTAGTCACGATAGATGGTTTTTAGATAGAATTTGTACACATATTTTAGCTTTTGAAGGAAACAGTGAAGTGTATTTCTTTGAAGGAGGATTCTCTGAATACGAAGCAAATAAAAAGAAACGTTTAGGTGGTGATTTAATGCCAAAACGAATTAAATACAGAAAATTAATTAGATAATTTTTTGTTTATATAATTCCGTAGAGACGCGATTTATCGCGTCTCTACCATTTTATTATTTTACAACAAATCATACGATAAATCGTAACGTAAACCAACCGAAACATTTGTAATTGCAGGCTTATCAGAATCATTATAGTTTAAAACTTCAATATAGGTTCGAACGTTCTTTTTAAACCTTTTTTCAAAAGTAAAATTAAAACCATTACCATTTACAGTACCGTTATCATAATTAAAATAGCTTGATTTAAGGTGATATCTTTCATTAAAAGAATATACAGCAGCAACATCTAAGGTACTTCCATCCAGTTTTAAATCATCATTATTTTTAATATTAATATTTTGATAATTAATAGCGGTATATAAATTATTAAAAAGCGTAGTGGAAGCTGCAAAAGCAAAAATATCACGCTTAACACCAGTTTTATCTTCATCTGCTAAATAAGAAGTTCCTAAATAAAAATTTTCAGCAGTATATCCTACACCAAGTATTGCGCTATCCACATAACTTCTTCCGTAGGCATCATCAGTAACCCCGCCATTAGTAGAGCCAGAATCACCATTTATTTGTACACCTGCATCAATTTTAAAATTTCCTAATGTATTTTTGTAGGTAACCAAATTATTAGTTCTAAAAGGACTTTGCGTATCATAAGCAAAAGGGCTCGACCTATGGTTAAAAACATCCGTTACTTCGGCAACAATATTGTAATGTGGCGACCATTGTTTACCAATAGCAATGCGTCCCCAATTTCCTTTTAAACCCGCATAGCCTAAACGAGCATCGCCAAAATCGGCATCACCTTCAATATCAATATCCCATTCTCCATGAACAAAAGCCGTTAGATTTTTATCAATGTTCTGTTCCGCTTTAAAACCTAATCGAGAGAAAAAATCAGTAACATCAAGGCTTTCAATATTTTTTACTTTATCATTTCGATAAGTAACAGAGGGTCTTAAACTACCATAAACTGTAATTTTTTGACTATCTTGTTTTTTAAATTTTTCTTGAGCATTTGCAGCAAAAACCACTAATACCATAGCGGCAATCATCATTTTTTTCATAGATATTTTATTTTATAAACTGTTTTGATAATAAACAAATATACAATATGAACAGAAAGACCTTATATTTATCTTTATTAAGTCAATAATTATTTTATTAGAAGCAATTACCCGCTTTCCGCACTCGCTTTTTTTTGAAGAAAAATCAAAAAAAGAGCTCAAACAAAGCTTCAATCGGGGCTAGGCATTTGTACTTTTTTTAATAATTCGAGAACTTAACTATAATTTAGGCAAAGTTTATACTATCATTTCGAGCAGTAAAACTTAAACCTCACAGGTTTTTAAAACCTGTGAGGTTTGTTCTTGTTTGGAGAATTCAAAACGAAACCCCATTAACGAATAATAAATATCAGTTCTAATGATTTTTTTTCTGTTTAGGTAATTCAAAACGTCCTGCTGAATTTATTTCAGCATCGCATCAAAATGAGAACCCCAGAACATCAGCCTGAAAATCGGAAGTAAAATTTCCATAAACGAACAATAAACTGTCAGTTCGAGTGATTTTTTTTCCTTCAAAAAAATAGTATCGAGAACTTTATCAGTATTAAAATCAAAAAAACAAATAAAAATCTATTACTAAAATAGCAAAACAAAACGTTCTAAGCTATTTTTAATGACTTTTAACACTCCAAAAAAACATAATTTCAGATATTGATATGTGCTAATTTTAGCAGAATCCTACTTTTTAAAACTAATAGAACATAAAAGATAAAAAAACACACAAATCAATCTTCTAGTAATCAGCGATTAATAAAATACTTTTAAAATAAACAAATAAAACCCCTTGTCAGTCCAATAAAAGGACGTAGATTTGCAACCGCTAACAACAAAACGCAAGTTTAAAAGTTAACAACTGTTCCTTAAAATATCGTTAAGTATCATTTTAATAAAATGTAAAAAATAAGTTAATTTTAACTTGTTTAAAACAAATAAAAGAATGTATATTTGCAACCGCTTTCAGAAAGCGTAACGATTAAAGAAATTTGGAAATGACAATAGTATGTCAGTTAGTTCGATTCTAACGTTTCTACAAAAAATGATAAGATTATTCTTATCTCTGGTTTTTTTTTTAAAAACTAGGTTCATTGAAAATATTGAAATTGACAGCGTAAATAAGAGTAGAATAACCACAACTTCTAACGAAGTTAAATTCTTTTGAAACTTATTCATTAAATATTATTTAAAATATACAATGAAGAGTTTGATCCTGGCTCAGGATGAACGCTAGCGGCAGGCTTAACACATGCAAGTCGAGGGGTAACATTATGCTTGCATAGATGACGACCGGCGAACGGGTGCGTAACGCGTATAGAATCTGCCTTGTACAGGAGGATAGCCTTTAGAAATGAAGATTAATACTCCATAATGTAGTGCTTCGGCATCGGAACACTATTAAACATTTATGGGTACAAGATGACTATGCGTCCTATTAGCTAGATGGTAAGGTAACGGCTTACCATGGCAACGATAGGTAGGGGGTCTGAGAGGATTATCCCCCACACTGGTACTGAGACACGGACCAGACTCCTACGGGAGGCAGCAGTGAGGAATATTGGTCAATGGAGGCAACTCTGAACCAGCCATGCCGCGTGCAGGATGACTGCCCTATGGGTTGTAAACTGCTTTTATACAGGAAGAAACCGATCTACGTGTAGATCCTTGACGGTACTGTAAGAATAAGGACCGGCTAACTCCGTGCCAGCAGCCGCGGTAATACGGAGGGTCCGAGCGTTATCCGGAATCATTGGGTTTAAAGGGTCCGCAGGCGGTCAATTAAGTCAGAGGTGAAATCCCATCGCTCAACGATGGAACTGCCTTTGATACTGATTGACTTGAGTTATATGGAAGTAGATAGAATAAGTAGTGTAGCGGTGAAATGCATAGATATTACTTAGAATACCGATTGCGAAGGCAGTCTACTACGTATATACTGACGCTGAGGGACGAAAGCGTGGGGAGCGAACAGGATTAGATACCCTGGTAGTCCACGCCGTAAACGATGGATACTAGTTGTTGGACTTCGGTTCAGTGACTAAGCGAAAGTGATAAGTATCCCACCTGGGGAGTACGGTCGCAAGACTGAAACTCAAAGGAATTGACGGGGGCCCGCACAAGCGGTGGAGCATGTGGTTTAATTCGATGATACGCGAGGAACCTTACCAGGGCTTAAATGTGGTCTGACAGCTTTAGAGATAGAGTTTTCTTCGGACAGATCACAAGGTGCTGCATGGTTGTCGTCAGCTCGTGCCGTGAGGTGTCAGGTTAAGTCCTATAACGAGCGCAACCCCTATTTTTAGTTGCTAACAGGTTAAGCTGAGGACTCTAGAGAGACTGCCGGTGCAAACCGTGAGGAAGGTGGGGATGACGTCAAATCATCACGGCCCTTACGTCCTGGGC